>JAKBRA010000011.1 GCA_021834945.1 Nanobdellota archaeon
ACCAACTGCTCTTGCTACACTCAGGTACTGTAAAAACTCCTCTTGTGGCATTTCGTATATATTATTATAGTGTTTCTTTGGTATCATTATTACGTGGCCCTTTGAAGCCGGATTAATGTCTAAAACCCCCATTATCATCGGGTCTTCATAAATCTCTTTTGCGGGTACTTTCTTGCTTGCAATCATGCAAAATATGCATTTTTCCTCCTCCATATCTTTATTATACCCTTTAAGTATTTATTGTTAAGTAATATCCCTTCTTTTTTAATTAAAAAAGCTTTTAAATGAGAAAAACTTAAACGTGTTATGAAAGCGAAAAGCAGTTTAAAGTTTGTCGACGAGGAGAAAAGAGCGGTAGATGCGGCTATAGGATTAATTTTATTTGGATTTGGGTTAGTCCTTATAGTTTTTGGTTTAACATCTATTGTTTCTTCAGCGGTTCTTAGTGGATACTTCTATAAGACCGTTACAACACCTCCATCAGCTTATATATACCCCTTATTTGAGGTTGTATTTGGAATAATAGTATTCTCCATTGCAATGTGGGTATTTAAGGCAAAGGTATAAGGATTACTTTATTTTTTATTTTTTACTTTTATTTTCGGTGAAAAAGAAAGGTTTATATACTTGTTTATTGCTAAGTATTGTGTAGGTGATTAATTACGGCATTGTCATTTAGTGAAGATTATATAGCTAAGATCAGAAGGATGTTCGGCTTAAACTTATATGAGGCAAAAATATGGCTTGCTCTGCTTTCTCAGGGTAAATCAACCTCTGGTAAACTAAGTGAGATAGCGAACATACCAAAATCAAGAGCTTATGATATACTTGTTTCATTGGAAAACGGCGGTTTTATAGTAAGGGATTTAAGCAAACCCATAAGTTACAGGGCAATTCCTCCGCAGGAGCTGATAGAAAAGCTGGAAGAAAAAGCAAAGGAATTGATGGATCTAAAGCTGGAGAAGCTAAATAAATTAAAAGACAGCGCAATGCTAAACGACCTTCAAAATCTTTACAATAAAGGGATAAAATATGTAGACGAAGGGAAAGTTGCTAACTCATATCAAGGGCTAGATAATATATATTTCAGGATAAAGAAAAGCATAGGTTCGGCCAAGGGAGAGATAGTATTGATTACTACCGAGCAGTCCTTGGAAAGTAAAATAAGTGCACTTGGAAGAGCGCTTAAAAAGGCCAAAGCCAGTAATGTAACTGTTCATGTTTATGCGCCGGTAAAAGACATTAATGAGACACTGATGAATGAAATAAAGCAGTTTGGAAAGCTTAACAAAACGGACCTAGATATAGGCAGATTTGTAATAGTAGACGGAAATGAGATATTTATATTTACGGAAAATGAGAGTGAGACTCATCCGAGTAATGAAGTAGTACTTCATATAAAGGGGAAATATCTGCCGGAAAAGATCAAAAAACTAGTATCCTCACATGTTGTGGACTGATTTTACAGGCACAGAGAAATAGTTAGCATTTAATATTAAAAATTTTTTTAGATATTTGAATATGACCTATATAAAACAAGTAGAACTCGATAATTTTAAATCATTTGCCGGGCACGTAAAGTTCGATTTTGTAAATGGTTTTAATGCCATAGCCGGTGCTAATGGTTCAGGAAAAAGCAACATAATTGATGCGCTTCTTTTTGTTTTTGGCGGTTCATCAAAGAAAGAGATGCGGTCCGATTTGCTTACGGACTTAATATTTAACGGAGGTAAGAATGGAAGGCAGGCAGAGCATGCAAAAGTCAATGTTATTCTTGATAATTCAAAAAAAGAGTTTCACGGAATAGAAGAAAATGAAGTCTCAATCAGCAGAAAAGTAGACAAGAACGGAAAGAGTATTTATCGGATAAATGGAAAAGCATCTACAAGAGAAGAGGTCTTAAATATTCTTGCACTGGTGAAATTCAGGCAGGATGGATTCAATATAATCCCACAGGGAAGGATACTTGAAGTTGTTGGTGCATCTAATGAGGATAGACTTAGTTTAATAAATGATATCTCAGGAATAAGCGTATTTGAAGACAAAAAGAGTAAAGCAATGAACGAGATGAAGAAAGTAGAAGATAATATCTCAAAAATAGAGACAGTTCTTAATGAAAAGCAGAAATTAATGTCCCAACTTGAAAAGGAAAAGACGCGAGCAGTCGAATTTCAAGAACTTAAAAATAGGTATCGTTCTCTCCTTTCAAAACAATCAAAGATTAAAAGAGATGCAGCGGATTCGGAGCTAAAGGCAATATTGGAGAAACTTAAGGAATCAGAGAATGGAAATGAGGAACTTTCTGCAGAGATATCAAAATTGAATGAAAAAATAAAAAAGATAAATGAGGAAGTAGAATCTATAAACACAAAAGCAGAAGCGGAAGGCGAAAAGGAAATACTAGATGCAGAAAACAAAGCTAAGGAATTCGATGCCGAGCTTGCAAGGCTGAATGCTGTGCTTAAGAATGACAATGAACAGCTTAACAGTATTATTTCATCAATAGAAGAACTTTCAAAATCGCAGGAAGAAATAAAAAAGCAGATAAAGGATGAAGAAGAAGAGAAAAAGAAACTAGAGGAAAGAATCACTGTTTTGAATTCTAAAAAGCTTTCTCTGGTGGAAAGGGAATCTGAGACACAGAATTACCTAAAAACGAAGGAATCACTCGAAAAAAAGATATACGGCATAGATAAAAAGATATACGAACAGAAGATCGTTCTTGCAAACTACCCTAAACTAGCAGAGCTTCAGGAAGAGCTTACGGGCTTAGATTCCAGTAAGAATGACCTTGAAAAAACAATAAAGGAAATGACTCTGTCTTTTTCCTCGTTAAAACCGGAAATTGACAAGTTGAAAATCCAGACTAAAAGAGAAGCAGATTCAATATACTTATTGAGAGAGAACCTGCTTAATCAGAGGAATTCCCTATCTTCACAGAATAGGGCATTAGATGTAGTCAATAAGTTAAAGAAGGATATAAAAGGGATATACGGTTTAGTGTCCGAACTTTTCTCGCTGAAAAATAAGGAGCATTCAATTTCAGTTATAAGATCAATAGGCAGGAGAGGCGATTTTATAATCGTTGAAAATGAGGAGACAGCAAGACAGTGCATAGAGAAGCTTAAAAATGAAAAGCTTGGCTTCTATACCTTCGTACCATTAACAACTGTTAAAAGCAGCTATAGTTTTGACAAGTTAGATGACGTACGAATAATTGATTATATAATAAATCTCGTTGATTTCACTGAAAATCTTGCACCTGCAATGAAATTTGTTTTTGGTGATACGGTTTTGATAAAGGACTTTGATTCCGCCAAGGAACTTATACATCAGTATAGAATGGTTCTACCAGATGGTAGTGTATTTGAAAAAACCGGAACAGTTTCAGGTGGCAACTTTGATATGCCAAATATACTAACTGTTAACAAAAAAATTGCTGAAATAAACACCGAAATAAGCGAACATTCAAAACTTAAGGAAAAGTATGATGAGGAGATAATAGAGAAAGAATCTACTTTGAATTCGCTTATGACTGAGATAAAGGTCAGGCAGAAGACGCTTGATGAAACAAAAGGTAAACTATCAAAGCTTCTGCAGGAAAAATCAAAATTCACTGGTACCGAATCGGATATCTCAGAAAGCATAAGGTCACTTGAGACTGAAAATTTGAATTTAAAATCAAAACTAGAAGAAGCAGAGAAGAATAAACCGGACATAGTAGATCACAGAAAAGAGATAGAGGCTATTGAAAGGGAAGTTAGTGATTTACAGGTTAGAGTCGCTACTTCTGGAAATAAACTTTCAGCAGTTCTTATGTCAGAGATAAGCAATCTAGAAAGAAGATTTTCGCAGCTTAATAAGGAAAGAGAAAGATTTGAAAAAGGGATAGAGGACGTGGAAAATGCGATAAAGGAAACGCAGGAGAATTATGGCAAAGCCAGAAAAGAGCTTTCAAATAAGTCAAATAACTTAAACCTGCTGAGAAAAAGAAGAAGCGAGCTTTTGAATGAGCTTAATAGCCTGCAGAAGCAAAGAGAGGAAATATATAGCAATTCTCAGAAATTTACAGAAGAAATAAATGCCTTGAAAGTTAAGGAAGCAGGATTCAGAGTAAAATTCGAAACAGCTGAGGAAGAATACAAAAAATACAGTATAGAAGGCGTGAATGTAGAAGAAGGAGAAACTATTGAGAAGCTAACCAAGGAAATTAATTCCCTTAACTCTAAGATAAATTCATTCGGTCCGATAAATGAACTTGCGCTTAAGACTTTTATGGAAACACAACAGCAGTACCAAGAATTTAATGTTAAACTTGAAAAATTGAATGATGAAAGAAACAGGATATTATCTGTAATATCTGAGATAGAACAGAAGAAACTTGAGTCTTTCATGAAGACATTATCTGATATAAATTTAATTTTCACGAAGGTTTTCAACTCAATAACGAAAGGGAAGGCAGAACTCGTACCAGAAGATCCAAACAATGTATTTTCATCAGGATTAGACATAGCCGTTGAGCTGCCTAACAAAAGAATTAGAAATATAAGAGGATTAAGCGGTGGCGAGCTTTCGGTTCTGGCTATCTCTTTGATAATGGCTCTATCAAAATATACAGATGCGGTTTTCTATGTTTTAGACGAAGTGGATGCGGCTTTGGACGCAATCAATGCAGGTAACTTCTCAGCACTCGTTAAAGCTTACTCAGTATCTTCTCAGTTCATAATAATATCGCACAACGAAACTACTCTTATAAACGCAGATGTAATATACGGCGTTACCATGAACGATGAAGGTATCAGTAGGGTTGTTAGTGTAAAGATGCCCGAACAGAAAGCTTAATAATTCAAGTATTTTATTACTTCCTCTATTTCATTTAAGGTTAATTCATTTACCTGCTTGCTGCCGAGGGATTTGATATTATTTGGTAATTCCTGGAATTCCTGTTTGCTCTCTTTTTTTGTTTTATAATCAAGCGCAATCTTTCCATTCATAAAGGCATTTTTCAATAGCATCTCTCCCCTTCTGAATATTTCCTGTGCAATATCATTTTGTTTTTTTGTTATTTTTATCATTCTGCTGGTAATTCTCGGAACAGGATAAAATGCCTCCTTCTTTACTTCGTCTATTTCTTCAAATTGAAAAAATATCTTTTGGATTGCAGAGAATTTATTATTGCTTTCTTTTGACAAAAGCTGTTTTGATATGGTATTGGGCAGTATCATTACACCAAATTGAAAATCATAAAATGCAAGCTTGTCAATTATCCTGTCAGAAATGTTGTACGGCGGATTGGATATTATCTTGTTAAACCTTGGATATATTATTTCTAAGGCATCTGCATTTATTATTTGTACATTTGGATCTATTTCATATTTGTCAATTAAATAAGAGTAACATTTTATCTCCTTTTCTATTGCTATAACTTTGCATTGTTTGCTTGCCATGGTTTCTATGCTTCCGAATCCTGCGCCTATGTCCAAAACTAAGTCAGAAGGTTTTAATTCACATTTTTCTATTTCTTCTTTCAATATTTCTTCGTCTATAAGAAAATTTTGTCCGTTCTCATTGCTGCTTTTTATTTTATAGTCGTCAACAAGTTTAATTATTGTGTCTTTCAATTGGGTCATACTATTTTGAACGCGCGCGCGGCGGTTTTAATCTTTCTACTGAATAAGCTTGTCCACATCCACTACAGTTAAAAATGTATTTTTCCCTTGCTTTTCCACCCTCCTTGACTTTTTCCGTTTTTAACTCCGATTCAAAATCATTTTCTTTTCCGCATTTTGGACATTTGAATACAAAATGAAAATCCTTTTCGCCAGTTTCTCTGTATATCAAGAGCTTTTCAGTTTTGTCTCCAAAGTTTATGAAAGATTTCTTTATAAAATTTATTTTGTTTATATCCATAAAAGAAAAAGTTTTTGCTGTTTTATATATGTTTTTATTCTAGTTTTATGCGATTTAGTTCGCCGCTTTCCTTTATCCATATGGCCCAGCATAGCTCCGTTTTGCTAAGGCCTAATGTTTTACTTATTTTATCTCCTTCAGATATGCATTCATATGGCGTTTTAACAGTCTTAAAATTACTGTTTATCCATTTCATTATTATCTTATCCGGCATTATTGCGTCTATGCCACTTTGTATCCTTAAATATTGGAAAGTGTTTATCCCTATTCCATTTATCCTTCCAAGTTCATCTTTTTTGAAATTAAACGGGTCTGCATTTTCTGCCCATTCTTTAAGCGTTTTTATCTCTTCATTTTCCTTACTTCTTTCAGTTATAAACTTGCATATGCTCTTCATTGTATTCCATACTCTTTTGTTTTTGAACATAGAAAACAGTTCCTTTTCGTCTAATTTTTTGAAATCGTTGCATTTTGATATTATTCCTGTTTTTACATACTTTTCCCGGAAATAATTAACTTTTGGCACAACTACTGTAAAATAATTTAGGCCGGTACTATCAAGGCAGGCGTCAAGGACAATAAGGATTGCTTTTCCTTCCCATCTTCTACCCATTCTGCACAGTTTAGCGAATCCAGCAGATTCTTTGATTATTTCGCTTCCGAAAAGCTTTAATGCGTTATTTTTCATTATTAAAGAATAAAATACCTTCACCCTTTATTATATTTTGTGAGGGTAAAAATATATATAAAGGTAAAAAACATAAGTAGAGTATAATTTCGATAATTATGAAAGTACCAAGGTCAAGAAGAAGAGGAAAGAGCAGGGTTTTTAGAGTCAACGATTTCAAGGCAATTGGGAAGGTAAAGCTTCCAAATTCACCAGAACCTATGAACGCAAGAATAATAAAGCTTATTCACGATCCGTATAGAACTGCGCCATTAATGGAGATAAAATTTGAAAATGGCTCAAAATCATTTTTACCTGCATTTGTTGGGGCATATGAAGGACTTATAATCCCTTATATGAAAACAGAAAGCATAAAGGATGGTTCAGTTTTAAGGCTTGGAGATATTCCAACAGGAACAAACGTTTATAATGTTGAATTGAAGGCAGGAGATGGTGGAAAGATTATAAGAGCCGGCGGAAATAGCGCAAGGATAATGGAGAACACTGGAAATGAAGTTGCTATCTCACTTTCAAGCGGCAAAGTTCTTAGATTAAAGCAGGATTGCAGGGCAATTATAGGTAAAATAGCCAATGCAGGAAGAAAAGAAAAACCATTTTATAAGGCAGGAAACAAATATCACCTTATAAAAGCCAGAAGCAGATATTGGCCTATGAATGCCGCTGTTGCGATGAATGCTTACGAGCACAAATTTGGAGGAAAGAGAAGAAGCACACAGCACAAGTCTAAAAGCTCTGCTAGGAACTCTCCTCCTGGTGCAAAGGTAGGATCAATTGCTCCTAAGAGGACTGGTGTTAGATAATGGAAGAGTACAAATTTAGAGGTAAAAGCATAGATGAGCTTAAAAAGATGACGAACGAGGATCTTGCAAAAATAGCCAACGCTGATTTCAGAAGGGCCATAAAAAGAGGGTTTTCACCGGAAGAAAAGGCGTTTATTGTGAACATGAAGAAAAAAGCAGCAAAGTCAAAAAATATTAAAACGCATATGAGAGAGATGTTTATAATGCCGGATTTTGTCGGTCTTACAATACACGTACACAACGGAAAGGAGTTTATCCCCCTAGAAATAAAACCTTCTATGGTTTTTCATCGCCTAGGAGAGTTTGCACTTACAACGAAACAGGTAAAGCACGGTTCTCCAGGTATGAAAGCTACACGTTCAAGCGGGTTTGTTCCTATTAAGTAGATATGGTAACTACAATACAGGTTAAAAGAGAAGGGATGCCGATATCCCTAAAGCACACACATGAGATAATGGAGGCGGTTAAAGGTAAGCAGGTTTCAAAGGCAAATGCCTTGCTTAAAAAAGTACTGTCAAAGCAGGCATATATACCATTTAGGAAATATTCAAGTAAAGGTCATAAACAGGGAGTACCTGCAGGTTATCCGCAGAAAGCGACTAAACAAGTTATTTCTATGCTTGAAGAGTTAAAGGCAAATGCAAAGAACATGGGTTTTGATGAGTCAAAGATAGTTGTAAGTAGTTATTCTCTTGGCAGAGGGGGCTATCCAAGATTTTCAAGCGGAACTATTTACAGGCATGGGAAGCGTACAAATTTAACGATCTATTCATTAGTTGAGCAAGAAAGAAAGATGCCTGAAAAGAAGCCAGCTAGTGCAGATAAAGAAGGCGAAAGTCCTAGTGTTAAAGAAGACGTAAAAGAAGAGACAAATGTGGAGGAACAAAAACCTGCTGAAGAAAAAAGAGAAGAAACAGTTGAGCAAGAAAGTAATAAAAGCACGGAAAGCGATGAGTTAAAGGCGGAGAAATGACATGTTACCTAAAAAAATAATTGCAAATAAAGTGAACGATGAAACGGCAAGAGAGTACTTGTTCAAGAAATTCAGCAGGTTTGGTATAAGCGATATAAGAATAGAAAAAACGCCTTTAGGGATGAAAATAATAATAAAAACGCCTAAGCCAGGAGCGATAATAACCAGAGCAAACCAGATACTTAGGGAAAGCTCAAAAGAACTTGGAGAATATTTCAACCAGGAATCTCCTAGAATAGAGGTTGAAGGTTCACAGAACCCTAATTTGGACCCTGCTATAGTAGCGGATTCAATAGCCTTTAAGATAGCTAAGTATGGGCCTATGAAATACAAAGTAGTTGCTCATAAGGCAATGGATAGTATAATGGCCGCAGGAGCAAAAGGGGTAGAAATAGAGATAGGCGGGGTTATAAAGGAAAGAGCTGCACACTTTAAATTTAGGCCAACTGGTAGCGTTATGCCAAAGACCGGGCAGGTTGAGTTTTTTGGTGTGAGAAGCGCAAAAAAACAGTTAGTGCTCAAAAGAGGATCAATAGGCATAAAAGTAACTATAGTCGTACCGACTGAAAACATAGGAGGAGTGAAAATAAATGATGGAAGAGAATCTGAAGGACTTGGAAATGGAACTTCTGAAAATGAACATAAAGAAGACGCAGGGGCTCCAGCCAGCTGATGCTGGCAAGTACAGGCATTTGAAGAAGAAAGTCGCTCAGCTGAAGAATGAGCTTAGGAAGAAGGAGTTGTCAGCAAAATCTTCGAAATCTTAAACTTTATAAAGAATATCTTTTAAGTTTATTTTTAATATATTTTAATTATTTTCTATTTATCCGTTTATCAAATCAAATAAGGTATCAAGTTGCGCTCTTTTTGCTTCAATCTGCGCCTTCATTTTATTGTAATCATCTTTGCTTATTTTACCTGCAACAAAATTCCTCTCCAAATCTGCAGATTCTTTCTCTATATCTCTTAATTTGTTGTTAAGTTTCATTGAGCCTTGAGGCCCCATGGAAAGGCTGCTTGAAACGCTATTAGCTAGCTGTCTTTTGTCCAATTTATTTCCATATTTTCTTGAAAGTTCACTGTACATTTCGGTCATGTCGCCTTCAAGTTTAGAATATGAATCTTTGTCCTTGAACTTACAATCCCCCGCTAGAACAACCCTTACATTTGCAGATTCTTCTGTAGGGTCATAAACCCCTATTATTTTTGACCATAGAAATATTGGTACTATCTTCTTTATTTCAAAGAATATCAAAGACAGTACAAAGAAGGCTATCATCCCATAAAGTACAAGTGCAGATGCAGAATAACTGAAATGAGTTATATTTGTGTATATGTTTGATCGATAAGAGACAAGAAGAAATGCCAAAAGAACTATTCCTAAGATAAGGCAGGTCTTCCATGCTATAGGATACTTTGATCCTTTCTTGTTGTCCTTAGCGCTTTTTATCAGCGCTCTTATCGGCTTTACATTTCCACCTCTAAAGGTTTCTTCCAGTTCAGTATCCTCAAATTTTGCAAGTTCATTGAGTAGTATTTTGTAGTCCATGTCTGTCATGTACTCTGATATTTGGTTCCTTAATACTTGCGGATCATCGCTTTTTATATAGATATCATAAAATACGTGCTTTTTCTCTAATTCTTGGGTGTCAAACTCCTTCTCATAGTTCTTTATACTAAAGCCGATCATAAAATTATATGATTTCGTTTAAATAAATAAGTATTATTTGCAGTTTATAATGGGTTTTTTGTTTGCAATTAAAAACCACTTATTTATTTATAAACGTCTTATCTAATATAATGGATTTAGGGAGTATTGGGTTTTTGATAATCTCGGGTTTACTCATATCTACCGCTATTCTAATGGTCTTTACCAAGAATCTTATACATTCTCTTCTTTACATGTTCATGTTTGTTATATCAGTAACGGCAATGATACTCTACTTAAATGCCGTTTTTTTGGGAGTAGCAGAGCTTATAATATACAATGGTGGGATAGTACTTTTGCTTGCGATAGGGATAAGCTCAATGCCAGAAGGAGCAGTTAAACGGATAAACTCAAAGCTTTCTGTTTCTCTTCCAATAATAATACTGGCAGTAACTTCAGTTCTGCTGCTTAAAATGCCTTCTGCCCAAGATTTTACTGTTTTAAATTACGCTGATTTCGGAATATACTTTTTCCAAAATTATGCAGGCCTTCTTCTTGTTCTGGCATTTACTGCGATAGCAAGCATATTTTCAACAATATACATAATAAGCAGGGGTGAAAGGATATGATACAAGAAGCTTATTTTCTGCTGCTTACAAGCATACTGTTTGTGATAGGTATATATGGCATAATTTCAAGAAGGGAGGGGATATCCATAATTATATCCTCTGAAATAATAGTCAATGCAGCCATAATAAATTTCGTATCGGCAGCTAATTTCTATTCGGCTTTGAATGGGATAAGCTATGCACTTATAACGCTTATAATGATAGTATTTGAAACTGTTGTTTTCATTGCCTTAATGGTCATTTTTTCAAGAAAGACCGGCTCGCTTTCAATATCAAAGCTAAGGAGGTATAAAGGATGATATGCTGTATCTAATCCTTCTTCCGCTTTTAATTTCTGCAGTCTTGATCCCCTTATTCGGAGAAAGGAAAAATGTAAGCTGGTTAATTTCTTTGTCAGCTGCAGTAATCTCATTTCTTCTTTCAATTTTCTTTTTTATCCTGTATTTCAATAATAATATTATAGAAAGCTATACTTGGTTTTCATTCAATACTTTCTCATTTTCTCTGTCCTTTTTAGGAAACAACCTTACACTTTTCATGGCATTGCTGGTTTCATTTATATCTATAATGGTTTTGATGTTTGCTGGAGTTTACATGAGAAAAGAAAGGCAGGCAAGGTTTTATTCTGAGATGTCTTTTTTCATATTCGCTATGCTTGGTTTGGTGATGTCAAACAGCCTGCTTCTGTTTTTTATATTCTGGGAATTCGTCGGTATAACCTCATATCTTTTGATAGGCTTTTGGTATGATAGAGATGGCCCTGCCGTTTCAAGCAAGAAGGCCCTTATAATAACAAGAATTGGGGATCTTGCTTTTCTTACAGCTTTAGTAATAGTCTTCTCTACACTTAAGACCTTTTCAATATCTTCTATTTTGAACTCTATTCCTTCTATACCTTTGACTACATTGATAATTGTAGGATCTCTTTTTACGATTGCAGGACTTTCAAAGGCAGCGCAGTTCCCATTTTATACTTGGTTGATAGATGCAATGGAAGGTCCAACACCAGTAAGTTCTCTTCTTCACTCTGCTACAATGGTTGCAGCAGGTGCGTACCTTCTAGTGAGGCTTCTTCCTCTCATATCTGCAGCAGGTCTTGTTAATTTGATAGTCGTAATAGGGTTCATTACTGCTTTTACAGCAGCGTTGCTTGCCTTAAAGGAGAGACATTTCAAAAAGATACTTGCATATTCAACAATAGAGAGCCTTGCTTTCATGTTCTTAGCTATAGGAACTTTAAACGCGGGCGGAGCAATTTTTTACTTGTTTACGCATGCTATTTTTAAATCAATGCTTTTCTTCATAAGTGGAGGGCTGGCAATTGCATTTGGTACTTATGATGTATATGAATTAAGCAAAAAGAAGTTAAATGGAACTTGGTTTACCATTCCTGCATTAATAGGCTTTGCTTCAATTTCAGCAATACCTCCCTTTATGAGCTTTTTTGCTCATTCAGCACTTACACATAATTTCAATGTATTTGAAAACATAGCTTTTGTTTTTGTCGCCTTTTTAACTGCTCTTTTCTCATTTAGGGCCTTCTTTGTCATATTTAGGAACAAAGCGGAAAAACCTCTTAAAAAGGAATTTAATCTTTTCTTTCCGATAGTACTCCTTTCAATAATTTCTACAGTCGGTGGAGTTTTTCTTTACTTCTTCAAAAGTATAATAAGCATTGCATACTCCTTTGATGTTTTTTCATTTATAGCACTAGCAGCTTCTTTCCTTGGGGCATTCCTTTCCTATGAACTCTTTTACCTTAGTAAAACACAGCAATTAACAGAGAAAATAAGGGGCATATCAGAGAAAATTGCAGATTATGGATATGAAAGATTCATAATAGCAATAGGGAATACAATCTCAACCTTTGGGTTTTACGTTGGAAGGTTTGATTTTATGTTTTCAAATGCAATGTCTAGAATGGCCGAATCAACTTTTATAATGTCTTCAAAGACAAGGGAGATTGAAAACGGAGACACATTCAGGTACATAACTGCAGTTATAGTAGGACTAATTGCAGTCATCCTTTTCGCGGTGATTTTCATATGATAAACTTAATCTTTCTTCTGGCAGTACCTGCGATTGGGATGCTTCTTTTAATACTAAAAATATTCTACGACAAGCTGCCTTCTACGGAGATAATAACACTTTCAGTAATGGCAGTAAATGCCATTTTATTTGTTCTTGGCCTTGTTTTTGGCTTTTCAGGCTTTAACGTAGACATAAACCCTAGTATAAGCTTCTCTTTTTCATTGCAGGAAAATTTAATAACCGTTCCGTTTCTTCTTCTAGCAGTAACAGTTCCTATTGCAATATTTCTTTTTGCAACTAAGGAAATAAAACAAAGCAAAAATATTTTTTATCTGTTTTATCTTTTAGTATACGTTTCTGTTATAGCTGTTTTCGTTTCATCAAATCTTATAGTATTCTTTATTTTTTGGGAAGCCGCGGTTCTTTCCCTATTTTTCATCACAGGGTTATGGGGTAATCATGAGAGGGGTAAGAAAGCAGCTATGAAATTTCTTGTATTCACTCAGTTCGGAAGCCTTACTCTTCTTGCAGTTTTTATACTGCTTTTCCTTTATACTGGGAGCTTCAACTTTTCTGTTATTGCCTCCAAGATGTCTCTTTTACCTTCATATATAGAATATCTTTCCTTTTTCCTGCTGTTAATAACAGTCATGATAAAAATGCCTATTTTCCCACTTCATGGGTGGCTTCTTGACTCTTATTATTACTCCCCCTCCTCAGGAACTATGCTTCTATCAAGTGTGCTTTCAAAGCTTGGAGGGTTTGCATTTATTCTATTCGGTTTTGGACTTTTTAGAAACCTGCTTTTGAATCTCAGACTGCCGCTTATAACTTTGGGTGTGTTCACTGCTGTTTACATTGCATTTACTGCTTCTGGCCAGAAAGACCTTAAAAAACTTCTTTCGTACTCAAGCATGTTCTACATGTCCTTGGTGTTTATCGGCATTTCATCAGGTATTAACTTAGCAGTTGCAGGATCGATTCTGTTAATGGTAAGTCATGGTTTTATAATAACAATGCTGTTTGGAATCTCTTATATACTCCTGCAAAAGACAGGTACAAATGAAACTGAAAAGATGGGAGGGCTTATGTCAAGGATGCCTTTGCTTTCCTCCTTTTTTATATTTGGAGTATTTGCAAGTCTGGGAGTTCCGGGGTTATCAAACTTTCCAGGAGAATTACTAATTTTTATAGGCTCATATGGGGTTGCAGGTTTATCTCTTATCGCTATCTTTGGTATAATGCTATCTACTAATTATTATTTAAGGGTAATTAAGCAGTCTTTATTCGGGCAGTTGAAAAAGACTTTTATAAGTTTAACAGACCTTTCAAAAAATGAGCTGCTTTTTATGGCTTTCTTATCTTTTTTTATTCTGTTGTTAGGGCTGTTCCCTTCATTGATTTTAAACACGCTTGTGGGACTGTGAAATGGAATACTTAAATCCGCAGTATATTCTGTTTGCTGGAATATTACTCCTTATACTCATAGATTTTCTAAGGTATAGTTTTAAGAGCAATAAAAAGGCACTTTTGCACTATTTAACCGCTGTTTTTCTTGGTCTAGCACTTATTTTTGATATTATCTACGGAAACATGAATATAAGTTTGTTTTCTGAAGTGCAGTATTCCCAGTTTGTAACAGGTTTCATGCTGTTTCTTTCATTTTTTATATACCTCTTCATAATAGCGGATAAAAACGAGCACAGCGTTGCAATAGACATTTCATATCTTTCTGCGGTCCTTGGTTCGACTCTTGTGGTATTATCAAGTAATCTCATTTCTATGTTTATTTCCATAGAGATACTTTCCATCTCTACATATGCTCTTGTTTATATGTACAAATCAGGAAACGCGCTTGAAGGGGCTGTAAAGTATCTTTCGACCGGGGTAATCTCAATGGCGATTTTGATCTTTGGAATATCTCTTATTTATGCAGGTGCAGGCACTCTTTCATTTTCTTCTTTGAATGTGATTTCGTACCTACCATTTATCGTAGGAGTTGCTATAGTGGTAGCTGGGTTAGGTTTTAAATCAACACTGGTTCCGTTTCATATGTGGGCCCCCGATACTTACGAAGCCTCCAAAAGTTCAGTAACGGCATTTATTTCTTCAGTATCCAAAGCGGCAGGACTAATTGCAATGATAAGAATATTCTTTTTCGCGTTGCCCGTTTCTTCCTTTTTTGTTACTGCACTTTTCCTTTCTATAGCTCTTATAACGATATTTCTGGGTTCATTTCTTGCGTCTGTGCAGGACAGAGTAAAGAGGATACTTGCTTATTCTAGTATTTCACAGGCTGGCTTTGCATTCATAAGTATAGCAGTTCTTACTACAAGGGGAATAAACGCAGCAGTGTTCTATATATTTGCGTTTGCAGTCGCAGATGCAATAGTGTTTCTTGCATATGATATGTTTGAAAATAGAAAGATAATTTACAAGAATGAAAGCAGTTCAATGACGCAGGTTTCAAGGATAGGCGCGGTGGCCTTCTTTATAGGCATATTATCACTTGCAGGTTTTCCGCCTACTCTTGGCTTCTTTGGGAAGCTTCTTATCTTTTACGCTTTATTCAGCAGCGGGTATTTTGCACTTGTTATACTTACATTTTTCGCACTTTTGGTTTCTACATTTTATTATTTTAATATCCTATCCGAAATGCACGTTGTTGACAAAATAACAAAAAGTAAAAAACAAATGCCTGTTAAAAAAGAGCAGAGAGTAAAAGAAGCAATTCTGATAATACTCACATTGTTTTTATTCCTTGGTGTAATTTTTGTATAATTATCTCTTTTTTAATAGATAGGAACCTAACCTCAGCTATATATTAAATATACTTAAAGACTTATTTTTATATTAAAGATCGAAGCAACAATATTAGTTTTGAAGGCTGCAATGGACATAGAAGATTTTAATGTAAGGTTTAGAAAGGGCTCGAGGGCTGTTTTTGTAGGAGAATATGCGGTTGTTGGCGATATACATCTTGGATTTGAAGAGGACATAAATAGCAATGGCTACAATATCTGGGAAAAAACCGATGAAATTACGGATCAAATAATAAGATTGGGTGCTAGAAAACTCATTTTGCTTGGCGATATAAGAAAGGAATACGAAGAGATAAAACCAAAGGAAGGAGGTGCTCTGATAAAGTTTTTTTCAAGGCTGGCAGACAATTTTGATGAGATAATATTGACAAAAGGAAATCATGATGGGGGAATAGAAAAGATAACTAGCAGATTTAGTAATATTTCAGTTAAAAATGAATTTATATATAATAAGATAGGGTTTATGCATGGTCATGCCCTTCCTTCTTTGGAAATGTCAGCAGAAGCCGAAACTCTCTGTATTAGTCATATCCACCCTGCTTTTACCTTTAGGGATTCAAATGGAGTTTCGTATAAAGAAGACTGTTTTTTGATGCTTAAAATAAAACTTCCAAATAAAAAATATCCAGGCTCAAAATTGAAAAGGGTCATAGTAATACCAAAATTCAATCCCTATATAGGAAGTTCTACTGAAATAAGCAAAAGAGGAATAATGAAATACGTTGAAATAGAGGGTAAGATGACCCTGGATCTCGTAATTTTCTAAAAAAGAATGGTTATAAATTAAAAATCTTCTTATAAATACTATGAGTCCAGGAGAATTTTGGTTTTTTGTAATTGGTATAATCGCATTAGTAGTTCTTTTCCTTCTTAGTATCTTTATACCCAGCCTGTTTTATGCGTTTATCATAATATTCATCGCATTGCTTGCAGTAATATTTTTTATAACTTTTGTAAAGAAATACAGTCAATTCGAAAGGGGTATAATATTTAGGCTTGGCAAGTTCAATCGCATAGCTGGTCCAGGTTGGGCTATAGTCGTGCCTTTTTTTGAGGAGGAATATAAAAAAGTAGATGTTAGGGTAAAGATGATAGACATAACTTCTTCTGATATATTTACAGCAGACGACCTTAAAATCTCATTAGAGGGTACTATATATTATCAGATTGTGGATCCAGAGAAGGCAACGTTACAGATAGACAATTATGGTCAGGGATTATCAAATCTAGTTCAGTCTGCAGTAAGGAATGCAATAGCATCTTTAACTATGAGACAGGTTTTTGGAAGCCTTGACAGGTTAAATGATATACTCGCAGATGCAATAAGGCACATGACCTGGAAATGGGGCATAGATGTTCCTTCAGTTCAATTGAGGTCAGTCTCACCATCAAATGAAGTTATACAGGCCATGCAGCAGCCAGAAATAGCGGCGAATTTGCTGCAGGCGCAGAGGTTTAAAGCAGAAGCACAGAAGATAGTCATGGAAGCAATAGGAGAGGGCAGCAAATCCCTTGATGACCGTTCAATCATGTATCTTTATCTTCAGGCCCTTAAACAGATAGGCGAATCGAGCTCTTCCAAGATAGTTCTTCCAATGCAGTTTATGCAAAATGCGGGAAGCATGCTTGGTGGAATAGCTGGTCTTTCTACGACTGCGCTTGCCTCTCTTGGTGGCCAAGAAAACGTTCAGAATGTTATAGACAAAATAAAGGAGAAAATATCTCAGGCTAATCCTTGATTTTAACTGTCTAATATCTTGTATATATCCTGTAAATCCTCTATTATCAAATCAGGCTTGTTTTTAGAGTTCTTCCGCTTTTCTTCATTGTATTTGTCAAAAAGCACGGTCTTCATACCTGCTGCCTTTGCGTTATCTATGTCTATCTCAGGAGTATCTCCTATGAATAATACTTCATCTGTTTTAAGTTTCAGCATTGCAGCCGTTTTTTTGAATGCATTCGGATCATGTTTGTTTTCAGGTATACTGTCCCTTGCAATTATCTTTACATCGAACTTTCCATTGTAATCAAATTTATCCAGAGTTCTTTTTTTAAGACCAGGATATAACCCTTCTCCGGTTAGTATACCTATCCTTAAATTCATCTTTTTAAGCCCTTCTAATACTTCTTCTACTCCCTCTGTAAATTCCATTCTATTGATAAGGTGGCTCTCGAAAATTTCTGAATAAGTGTCTATCTTCTTTGTATCAATGTTTAGACCGCTTTCTTCAGCGAATAGCTCATAGAAAAGTCGTTTGTATCTTTTAGTAGGATCTAGACTATCAAACTTTTTTTGAACTTTTTTTCGTATATCTTCAAACTTTTTTAAATCCATTGTTTTAAAATCTTCCTGCATTTTGTTTAAAATCAATTTATTAGCATCGTCTATTGTTTTTGAAGAGTTAATTAATGTGTTGTCAAAATCGAATATTATCCCTTTTATTTTCATGTTATTAAATAAGCCTCCGACGGGTGCTGGCCCCGCGACCTTCTGCTTACAAGGCAGACGCTCTACCGCTGAGCTACGGAGGCTCAATACAAGTATTGATAGTCTATTACATTAAAGTAAACTTATATATTTTATGTTTAACGTTTAATCTATGTTAATCATGGAAGAATATGAAGTTATAGAGCACCTTAAATCAGGTTCAAAGATTGCAGAAAACAATTTTTTAATTGTTGCAATAAATTACAAAGAACCGATATATATAAAGTTTGAAAGTGAGGTTGACTTTAAAGTAGGAGATAAAATTAATGTAGAAAACAATGAGGTGTTTTTGAATCAGAAGAAGATAGGTCAGATAAAGGAAATAAAAAAAGCGAGTGACATAAAAATAGATACAAGATACGATATAAAGTATACCGGGGGATATTCGGTAGACGGCAAAAAAGTATATCTTGATGAGCATTTTCCAAAGAACATAACTGTAGATGGAAAGACAATTGATACCGTAGAAAGTATTGACAGGCACCATGAAGTTACGGAGAAATGGCTTATAGACGATGCATATGAATATGCGTATGCGCATGAGATTGCCACCAAAATTGAAAGAGAGTATGTAGAATCTTTTGGCGTAAATTGGGACGATTACTGCAAAGAGGTCAATAAAAACCTGCATGATGTTTACATGTCTAAAGCAGAAAAAACTCCCTCGGATTTAGATCTTGCACCTTATTTCTATTCAAAGGACGAAAAGGCGTTAAAGGAAATACGGGAAACTAAACAGTAATTGTTGCATTTATTTCAGGAAGCTAAAGAATTAATCCTGCAGCTTCATAATTTTTATATGGAAGAGAAATTCATAGATGTACATGCACACATAAGCGACAGGTCATTGGAAAAAATAAGGAATAATTTTCTAGACGGAATTTCTAATTCTTATTTAATATTGAATGCAGGGGAAAATAAAGAGGATAGCGAAAGGATCCTTAAAGACAGTGAAAGATACCCGTTTTTGCTTCCCTGTATAGGTCTGCACCCCAATGAAATAGCCTATAAACTCTATAAAGTTATACAAGAGGAGTTTGATTTCTTTTCAAGTAACATAGGCAAATTTTTTGCTGTCTCAGAAATAGGCTTAGACTACAAAAGCAAGGATATATACCAGATGGAGCAGGAGAAGGAATTCTTTTATAAAATATTAGAGCAAGCAGAGAAAAACAAAAAGGTTTGCATAATTCATAGTAGGAAAGCAATAGATGATGTTTTTGACGCCATTTCAAGCTTTAATGTAAAGGCAATAATTCATAATTTTGAGGGCAATCTTAGAAACCTTGACAGGGCGCAGGAGCTGGGGATAAACATAAGTATCTCAACAGGGTTTATGAGATTCAGGAAGGAAAATATAATAAAGAACGTCAGCATCGATAAACTATTTACGGAAACGGATTCACCGGCATTGAGTCCGGATAACGACATAAACACTCCATTGAATATACCTAAACTATTAAATTACATATCTAGTATAAAAAAGATGGAAGCAGATCAAATAAAATCCATAGTTTACAAAAACTTTTGCGGGTTGTTTTATGATTGAAGGCGCATTTCTTGGCACAAGTTCAGCATTTCCTACAGTAAAGAGGAATCATCCTGCCGTTTATCTAATGATAAATGGAGAAAGAATATTATTTGACTGCGGGGAAGGCATTCAGAGACAGATACGGAAAGCAGGATTAAGCCCATCTGTAGATTATATTTTTATAACACATTGGCATGGGGATCATTCTCTTGGATTAGGTGGTATAATCCAAAGCCTTAACATGATGAAAAGCAGCAAAAGACTGCAGATATTCGGGCCAGGCGGCACGGAACAGAGCGTAAAAGACATATTGCTGACATACAAGTTCTATAATCAGTTGGATATAAAACCAAAGTCAATAAATGCACCGAAAGAAAGGAAAATACTTGAAATGGACAACTATAGTGTTTCGTCTATAAACGTAGAACATTCAGTTAAATGTCTTGCTTATAAAGTAAAGGAGAAAGATGTACGCAATATTTCAGTTGAAAAACTCGCTGAAAAGGGAATAAAATCCGGTAAATTTTTAAGCAGACTTAAGGAGGGGAAGGACGTCATTTATAATGGTATAAAACTAAAATACAAAGAGCTAACGTACTTAAAGAAGGGAAAATCAGTAGCATACGTTACTGATCTAAGATATAACCCCAAAGTAATCCCTTTTATAAAGGGTGTAGACACGCTGATAATAGAAAGCACATTTGGGGAAGAATTCCAGAAATCCTATGAATTTTTTCACCTAAATATAAAAGAGGCAATGCTGCTTGCGAAGAGGTCTAACGCCAAGGAAGTGTTCTTTGTACACACAAGTCAAAGGTATGAAAATGATGATTCTCTCGTTAAAAGCGCTGCGGCTATCTACTCAAAAATGAAATGCGGCTTCAGATACTCTTTTCCAGACGACTTTGACAGATTTTCGCTGTAAGTTCTGTTTTGTATAAACATAATAGAAACTTATTTAAATTTATCCTTCTTTATAAAAAGGATATGAATTCGTTAACAGTAAGCGTTATAGGCCCATATAGATCTGGAAAGTCAACTCTTGTAAACAAATTGCAGCAAAGAAAAGGGGCAGAAGAAGACGTTTCTTTCTTTTTCTTTAAGTATGGCGGGAAAAATGTTACTCTAATAGATACACCTGGAGATATGGACAACCCAACAACTTTGGCTTCAGTTCTTACTCTTTCAGATGCGATAATATTCTGCGTTTCTCCTGAAAACGGCGTGAATCTGCAAGTTGGCGAGCAGATTATAATGGCCAGTTCAATCGGCATAAAGCAGGGATTGATATGCATAACAAAGGCAGATATATCAACGGCCGCTGACATAGAAAAGCTAGAAAATCAGTTGTCTGCGATAATAAAAGGAACCTCAATCGAAAACTTTGAGATAATTACTGTTGATATAAATAATGACCAAAGTATGGCAGATATAAGGGCAAAGGTTTCAAGTTTCTCTTACGAATCAGAAAATATAAAAAAGCCGTTCAAAATACTAATAGACCATGCTTTCGAATCAAAAGGCATGTCAATTGCGGTGGGAACAATGCCGACTGGAAAGATAGGAATACACTCTGATGGAGTAATTGCACCTACACCTTTTACAAAGGATATTTCGATAAATTCAATTCAAATCAATCAGGAAGACATGCAGTCCGCAGAGGCCGGGGATAGAGTAGGAGTTGCAATAAAAGGTGTATGGCCTTGGGATCTGCCGAGAGGGGTCGAAATAAGAAAGAAAGACAGTTTTAGGGACATAAATGAAGGAGAGTTTACAGTGAAGGTAATTCCACTGTACAAGCAGGAGATAAAAGACGAT
>JAKBRA010000012.1 GCA_021834945.1 Nanobdellota archaeon
ACAAATAAAAAAGTCTATAATTATTCAAGTTATCTTTTAAATTCACATTTTATGCTAGATAACGTAAATTTTGTAGATCCCAGTAAAATAGGCATAAATCCATTAGACTATGGATTTGATCTTTATTTTAGCAGGGTGCCTACAAAAATCTTAAACTCAGTAATAGATAAACTTTATGGATTAAACATTAAAAGGATCAAGTTTCTGACGAAAAATGTCGTTCTTTTTTATTCAGACTCTACCTCTAAGGAAAACCTAGATTACTTTGCAGCTTTTTACCAGAATCTCCACGGCTAAATAAAAATAAATGATTAGATTCTTACTTTAACAGCTCTTCAATCCTCTTCTTTATGTTTTTTGTTGCAATTTCTGGTTTTAATTTGCTGCATGATTTTTCAGAGTTTATTTTCATCTTATTATACTCCTTATTTTTTAATTTTAGAATATATGATATCTTTTCAGATATCTCCTTTGCATCACTATCTACTAAAAATCCGTTCTTTCCATTCTCTATAAAATCAAGAGATCCGCTAGTTTTAGTAGAAACGACCGGCACTCCAAATCTAAGTGCCTCAGCCATGCTTAATCCAAATGTTTCCCTGTCAGAAACAATTAATACAGCTTTAGAGACACTCAAAAGAAAAGATTTCTCATCCTCATTTATAAACCCCAAAAGTAACACCTTGTCTTGCAACTGTAAGCTGTTTATCATCTTTTGGTATCTTTCCTTGTCAGGACCGTCTCCAGCTATCAAATAAAGAAAGTTCTCCCCAGATTTTGTTAATTCCTTCATCGCGGATATCGCTACAGAGAATCTTTTCTGGTTTTCGCTTAATCTCCCTATACTCAATATAACTTTTTTACCTGCTACTTTTTCTATTAAGCCTTTAGCCACGTTTTCTTTGTCGTATTTTTCCTTGATATTCACAGGAGGGTAAACAACGACAACTCCTTCTCCGTAGTCTTTGCTTAGGCTTTTCTGTTCTTCATTGTTTTCTACAAATATGAAAAATTTATGCCCATTGATTATGAAGCCAGGGTACTTTTGGTTGAATTTATAGTAAGGGTGGTGTTTTACTATGATTGCAGATTTGTAGTGGATGCCATTGTTTCTTTTTAGTGTCAGGTAATCTACAGTGCTATTGCTTATTATTACGTCTGAATTAAGTTCTATCTTCTTTATTATTAATTTACTTAAAGCCGGCAGTCTAAAGCACAATCTTTCGATTCCTCTATCAAGAATGTGCATTTTGTTTATTCCAAGCTTATAGACAAAGCTTTTAAAGGGTTTTATGGTTTTTATCTTGCCATAACCCAGAAATTCGTCGCTGTCGCCAATGTATATTATGTTGTAGTTTTTCTGCAATCCGTTTATTATCGATCTTACAAAGACTTGACCGCCTCCATTGATTGAATACATCTGTGTATCGGTTATGCATATCGTTTTTTGCATATCAACCAAGCAAGTTTTTATATTCTTTGAGGAGGTTGTCTATGTTGTTTTCCCAGGTAAACTCTTTCTTTATTTTATTTGATTTATCTGCAAAGTCCTTTTCAATCTCTACTTTGTCGTATTTTTCTATGTCATCTATCTTTTCAACTTCCAATGCGTATTTTCTAACCTCCTGTGGTATTATTGCATCTTTGTATATGAAGGAAGGTACGCCGCATGCTACGCATTCTGCTAAAGACAGACCAAACCCCTCATAAAGCGTGGGGTAAAAGAAATAATCAAAGGAATTTATGATCTTTACCAGTTCTTCCTCTTTAATGCTTTCTTTGAATATAACACTCCCGAATTTTTCGTATTTGTTTTTAAGCGATAAGTTGTTTTTTGATCCATCCCCGTACACTACAAGTTTAAACTTTGCGCTTATACCGGAGGCAATGAAATCCTCAATTAATTTGTCCACTCTCTTCCTGTTGCTCATGCTTCCAAAATAGCCTATAATTCCGGCTTTCTTAGCGTCAATCTTCTTAAACTTATCCGATATTCCAAGAGGGTTTATAACTATTTTTTCAGGAGTTATCCCTATCAAATCGACTATTTCATCCCTTGTTTGTGTGCTGTCAGTTATTATCCTATCCGCCATCTTTATCGCAGCTATAAACCTTTTTTTGTCTGAAACACGTTCTTTAGCAGAATTCTGATTTAAAAAGTCTTTTGTTTTGAAAGGGGCAAGGTCATGCACTGTAAGCATAATTTTCTTTTTATCCAGCTCTCTTGTTTCAATAAAAGATTCCGGCTGTGTAAAATGAAGCAACTTTCCTAGGTTAGCAGAGTTTCTTTCAATAATTTTTTTCCTCCTGTAGCCTTTGTTTAGCCAGTCATCTAAAAACCCGCTGGTTTTTAAGGATCTTGAAAAGTCTACGACATTTTTTATCTCCTTTACCTTGCTTAGCTCGTAACCATACCTAGAAGCGCTACCTTTGCTGGGGTCCAAACTTTCAGCTATAAGCGTTACTTCCATGCTATTTTAATAGCAAAAGTAAAATTTAAAGTAATAATACATACAAAATTCATATAAAAAATGAAAAGCTGGGTTGGCTGAGCGGTTAAAGCGCCGGTCTCGAGAACCGGTTTCCGAAAGGATGCGTAGGTTCGAATCCTGCACCCAGCGTTTTTCACTGCCTGTTTAGAAATGGCAGATCCTTGAGCAGTGTGCGTAAATTCAAACAAAGCGAATAATCTATTTTTGAATTAATGGAAAGATTTAAATAATGAATCTCTTCATTGTACTCAAATGGCATACGAAGATAAAAACGCCTATCAAGTAAAGATAAACCTGAAAAGGGAAGAAAGCGGATCAAATTTGATAGATTACCTGGAAAAAGCGGCGGCAGACCTCAATCTATACACTGAGAAATCTTATCCTTCTGGTAGGATGTGCGGCAACCCTTGTATAAGAAGCGGAGAGTGCGTTAACATTTCATTCTTCAGCCAGCTTTCAAAGTTGCTCCATCTCTATGTAGCACAGTTCTCTATTACCTTAAACAAGAATGAGAATTACAATTCTTTAGTTGTTAGAGACGAGCCTTTGGCTTCTTTGAAGAAGGTAAAGAGGATTTCTGGAAAACTAGAAAGCAGGATGGAAGAACTGCTGGAATAGACAGCAGGGAAACTTTTAAATACCACAATAATTTAGGTATTGCATGGATTCTGATGGAAACAAGCAGAATCTTGATTTAAAAAAAGACAAAAAAGCAAATCAAGATCCAGAAGGAGCTAAAAAAGCTGAAGAAAGGGAATCAAGAAGCACTGCAGATTCAAATGCAAGCGACAGCGATTCAGTAGAAAATAAATCAAAAGGCAAAAACCCAGTTAAAATTCCTATAAAAATCATTGTACCTGCAGTTATAATAATAGTAGCTGTAATTGCAATTGCAATTTTCCTTATTCATCCTTTAGGAAAAACAAGTGTAAGTTCTGTGGGTTATACCCCAATAACTTACCTTTCAAGCCCGTCTCTAAATTCGATAATCGGTGGTAATTGGTCTTTGGTATACAATCAAACGGCAAATTCAACCGTGGTAAAAGCTTATGCAGGAACAGGGCAGTTTCCTGCGGGAACTGTAGCGGCGGCAGTGCAGGAATTCATACCTTCTTCTGAAATCGCACAGATCTCAACGAACAAATCCAAAAATAACATAACAACGCTTATATCCACAGCGTATTACATTAATTCGTCTTCCGAAGCGAGCACGATTTTCACTTCAGCAGAGACAGGCATAGCTTCAGAGTACGCAAACGATTCAAGGCTGAAGTTTAACACATCTACTATAGGCAGTTCAAGCATGATTTACATAAACGGACAGCTGAACTCAACGAATTCATCATTGGAAAACGTTACTGAGCTTTACCTATTGAATGGCAAATCTTTAGTTGTAGTTTCATCATTAAACAAAGAAATAGGTTACAAACAGGCAAAAAGCATAGTCTCATACATGTTTTCTTAATTGAAAGAAACGGACAAAAAGATTAATTGCTGCGTTTTTTACTTATACTATGGAAAAAAGCGTAAAGGAGCTTACCGAAGTCGCAAAGAATTTCATAGACGAAAGGGACTGGAGGCAGTTCCAGACCTCAAAAGACTTGGCGGAAGACATTTCCGTAGAAGCAAATGAACTGCTGGAGCTTTTCCTATGGAAGGACGGAAAAGAGCTTGATAAGAAGGCAAAGGAAGATAAGGAGTTCCTGCAGAAGATAAAGAACGAAACAGCTGACGTTTTCTTCGGCTGCTTAGCAATCTCTGATCACTTGAATTTTGACTTAGAAGAAGCGTTTCTTTCAAAGATGAAGCAGTTGGAAAAGAGGTACAATGTTCAAGAAGTTAAAGGGAAAGCAATAAAGATTGATGAAGAAGAGTGGTTAAAGAAAAACAAGGATAATAATTAAGCAGCTAATAAAATGGCTTTCTATCCTAAATAAGAAGCCATTTCCATAACGGCATAAAGTCTATTTTTTTGCCTTCTATTACTTCCTGTTTTTGGTAATCCCAAGTTATGACTAAAAGGTTATTGCATTTTAGTTTAGTTGACGCATCTAGAAGATTTTTAATTTCTCTATCTTTTATAGCATCTTTTGAAGATGCATATGTAACCTGTATCAGCTGCGTTATTTTAAGACCATTTTTAATTACGAAATCCACCTCTCTTTGCTGCTCGTCTTTCCAGTAATTTACATTAAACTCGGTAAATGAGTTGGATCTTCGCATTAACTCTACTGCTACCGCGTTTTCCATAAGTTTTCCTATGTTTTCTGTTAATCTAAAAGAATAAGCGTTTATAATTCCGTTATCAATAGCATATATTTTGGATTTTGGCACAATTCTTTCTTTAGACTTAAATGAAAATCTGTAGATTCTAAACGTTAAAAAAGCCTCATTTATGTATTCCATGTACTTTTCAACGGTGTGAACGCTGCTCATTTTTAGTGTTTTTTTAATAGAATTAAATGAAATTTCATGGGTAAAACTTTCTATCAAGTATATGACAAGCTCATATACCTTGGAGGAAAATCTTATCTTGTACCTATTCAATATATCTTTTAAAACTACGCTGCTAACGAGGGTTTTAAGGTAGTCTTTGTAATCCAACCCCTTTATTGCTACTTCTGGGAAGCCCCCCTTCTCAAGATATTCCCTTAAAACTCTCATTGTGTTACCCACTTCTTCTGCGATTTCATTGTTTTTGTGTTCTATTTTTTTGGACCGAATAAATTCTTTAAATGAGAACGGCAAAATAAGTGTGCTTAGGTATCTGCCGGTTAGGTGGGTTGACAATTCCCTGCTTAATAACATTGAATTTGAACCGGTTATTAGCAGGTTATACCCGCTTCTCTGTAACCTGTTAACAAACAATTCCCATCTTGGTAGGTTTTGTATCTCATCTAGTATAAGGAATTTGAAATCTCCGAATATCTCTTTTTCATACTTTAAAATGTCATTGTAATCATCTATTTTTACAAGCGATTCGTCGTCAAAGTTAATATATCCGAAATTTTCGTTGTCAGTAGCTCTTATTATAAACGCAGATTTGCCTGCTCTTCTTGGTCCGATTATTATCTTTATTATGTCGCTTTTTAATGCGTTTTTATCTATTTTTGCATCGCGTTCAATAAACAAAGACGATCTCTGCACTTCAAGGTCATGTTTTTGCCGGATGATTACCTCCCTCAATTCCATATACTTAAATAGAATTACGTATATTTAAATTTTGTGCAGTACAGTGCACAATTTTTACGTTTTTTGTGCATTATGTTTTTATGGAAAAATTTCTAATGTAGAGTAAAATGTTAATAAAACTGTTTTCGATGTTAAGAATTATTGATTGTATAATAAGCTTATAGCCTAATGATTTAGGTAAGTTAATTTTACAAAACAAAAATAAATGCTAAAGCAGCTTGGGATAAAATGCCATTTTAAATTTATATTGCTGTAATTTTTGTATCTGTTATGGTGTATAGTGTAGTTATAGGGAGAAATGAAAAAGATCACAAGGATTATGGTGATTTAGCAACTACTTTGATAGGAAAGCAGTACATAACGATGGGCAATGTAGTTAGCTTGGGAAATAATATAATGCTGGATGCATTAAGACCACACGTAGTTCTTATAGCCGGAAAAAGGGGCTCGGGAAAAAGTTATACCATGGGAGTCATAGCAGAGGGGCTTGCTTCACTGGAGGAAGAAACGGCAAACAGCATTACTTCTTTGATAATAGATACAATGGGCATATACTGGACAATGAAGAATCCAAATTACAAGGAAGCGGATCTATTAAAACAATGGGGCTACCAGCCAACAGCTTTCAAAAACATAAATGTGTTCGTTCCAAAAGGCGCGTTCGACAGGGTAAAGGAGGAAAACGTGGAGATGGCAGATTATCCGTTTTCAATCTCCGCAAACGAGCTTTCAACAAGCGACTGGTGCGATATCTTCGGCTTTTCAATAAACGATGAGTATGGCATACTCATAAACCAGGCATTGGAAGCTTTGCAAGAAGACAATAAAGCTTATGACTTGAAGGACATTATAGAGAACATAAACTCGCAGTTGACAACCTCTGATACAGTAAAAGAAGCAGTGAAGGAGAGGTTTGAATCAGCTTTGAGATGGGGCTTGTTTGAAAAGGAAGGGACTAAGATAGAGGACCTGCTTGTTCCAGGGCACATAAACATACTGGACATAAGCCTTTATGCGCATTCGTTGGGCGAGTTTAGCTTGAGAGCGTTAGTGATAGGTTTGCTGTCGCAGAAGATTCTTGAGATAAGAACTAATCAGAGAAGGGTAGAAGAATTGGGTGAAATCAATTCCACGGAAATAACTGAAGAGGAGAAAAAAAGGACTATACCGATAGTTTGGATGTTCATAGATGAGGTTCATGAGTTTTTGCCAGCAAACAGCAAAACAGCGGCAACCGCTTCGTTGTCTAGGGTAATAAAAGAGGGAAGGCAGCCGGGAATAGGACTAGTAATAGCAACTCAGCAGCCCGGGAAATTGGACACCGACATAATAACACAGTCTGATATAATAATATCGCAGCACGTGACGGCAAAATTGGATATAGATGCTTTGAACACTGTAATGCAAACTTATATGGGTTCTGACATACGTAAGTACCTTATGGACCTGCCAAGATTACCGGGGGCATGCATAATACTTGATGACAATTCTGAGAGGATATACCCCGTGCAGATAAGGCCAAGGCTTACATGGCATGGGGGAGAAACTCCTAAATCAATAAGCAAAAAGGCTGGGAACGAATAGAAATGGAAAAGTATTACCTTTTTGGAATAGCAGCAGCTTTTATTGTTTTTGCAGTAATTCTTCTTCTTTTTGGAATTGGAAAAAGCAGTACTATAAATACAAAAACACCTTTGCAGGCGTACAGCATTGCAAACTCGTCATTGAAAAGCGCAGTTTACAATGACATACTTGGATTGCAGACTTATCAAAATGCAATACCAAACGGCAAGGAATTGCTTTACAATGTAAATTACAGCCTCTCAACCTCTACTTCGCTGTCAAACGGCAGCGGATCAAACAGCACTGAAAATGCAAGGGGTTACATACAATTGATACACGGCATTAACGGAAATTCAGAGGCATTTTCAAACTTCACTGCATCAATTCCAGTTTCAGCAGGTATAAACTACAATGTTACCTCGCTTTCCTACGTTTTCTCCATTGCTAACGATACCTACTTGTGTTCAGGTTCATCCGCAACTGCCGGAAAGGTTTCCTGCATTTCATTAAATGAAAGCATGGAAAACATAAGCAGTGCCCTCTTAAATTCACTAAACATGAGCAGCGTTTCCCTTTTGGAGGCATACAACACAACCTACAAGGGTTATCCCTGCCTTTTCACACTTTCTTCTTTCTCAGTAGGCATAAACAGCAGCAACAGCCCTTTAATAGCAGGCAAGGTCGGTAAGGAAGAATTGAGCGGCTTGCTGACAAGCTGCGTTTACAAAAAATACAACATAACTGTTTTAACCAGCTTGGCCGCCGGCATTTCAATTTCAATGAAGCTCAACGGTACAAGCTTAAACTCAACGTCTTTTATAAGCTACAATGAGTCACTGTCTAAGATCAGTAGCTTCAATTCTGGCATAACAGAAAACGGCCTTCCAAATAAGACAGTCTGAAAAGAATGTTTTATGAAATGTTAATGTATTTTAGTAGTGAATTAGAGTAAAGAATATGATTTCATTTCCTTTCAAGTCAATGAGAAGCGGGCAGAGAGACATAGCGGATGCAGTAGAAAGGACAGTAAAGCAGAGGGGAAAGCTCATAATACAGGCTTCAACAGGCATGGGGAAGACGGCAGCCGTTCTATACGGAGCAGTAAAGGCGGCAAAAGAAAACAATCTAAAGGTTTTATTCTTGACAGCAAAGCACACACACCAAAATATTGTGTATGACACAATGAAAAGGATAAATGATTCTTCATCTGAAAAGATAAGCTTTGCAGGCATAAACGGAAAAAGATCAATGTGCCTTTTTGAAAACAGTGTTGAGCCTTCTTTGTTCATAGAGTTCTGCAGGGCCGTAAGGGAGCAGAACATGTGCGATTTTTACAGCAACACGTTTACAAAAAGCAAGGATGTAAAACCTGCTGTTATAGAGGCTTTGTCTGCAAACATTTCAGACCCTAAAAGCGTGATGGAGACTGCAAGGGAATTTGAACTTTGCCCATACGAGCTTTCCCTTCTCAATGCAAAGCAATCAACAGTTGTCGTTGCAAACTATTCGCATGCCTTTGATCCAAGCATAGCGCTCGGTTTTACCATAAGAACCGGTATAGATCCGGGAAGCACAGTGCTTGTAGTGGATGAAGCCCACAACCTGCCTGCTAAAATCCTAGATATGAACTCTTTTTCGATATCCCAAAGAAACCTGGAAAAAGCGTATTCTGAAGCTAACTTGGCAGGCTACAATGACGTTGCCGTAAAGATAGACAAGGTGATAGCAGAGATAAGAAAAGCAACAAATGAAAGTGCAGTAGACATACGGGGGATATTCAGTGAAGCTGATTTAGACAAGATGGAAGACATAGTGAAATTCCATGAAAAAGGATATAACATACCCGCGGCGTTTATACTGAAGAACTTTACGGAAAAGCTTCTTTCTGCCAAGGAAGAAGACATAATATACGTTTCAATAGATGAAAAGGGCAGAAGGATAAACGTAAATTCATTGGACCCTGCCATTTATTCCCAAGGTGTTATAGACTCGTTTTATTCTACGATATTAATGAGCGGTACTTTCAGACCGATAGAGATGTTTGCAAACCTTCTCGGTTTGGAAGGGCATGAAAGCTTGGAGGTAAAGGGCGATGCCGTAAGCGATAATAGGCTAATGTTAATAGACAAGGAGGTAACCTCTAGATTTTCGGCAAGAGAGGAGCAATACTCCAGGATAGCGGATTCAATAAACGACATAATGGAGAAGGCAAAGTACAACATGATATTCTTCTTTCCGTCTTATTCTTTTATGGAAAGGATATATCCATTGATCAATGAAAAGGGCAGGGTAATAAAAGAAGAGCAGAAGATGGAAAGAGAAAGGAAAAACGAGATAATGGAAAAGCTTTCCCTTTCAAGCTCAGTTCTTTTTGCAGTGATGAACGGAAATTTCTCGGAAAGCATAGGGATAAAGAACAACATGGTAAAGTTAATAGGAATAGTGGGAGTTCCATTCGAGCCTCCCTCCATAAAGCTAAGGGCAATGCAGATCTACTACGACAAAAAAATGGGCAGCGGGTTTGAGTATGCGCAGGTCCTTCCAACAATGATAAAGGTAATGCAGGCAGCTGGCAGAGGTATAAGGTCAAAGAATGACAAGTGCGCAATAGTATTGATGGATTCTAGGTATGACACGCCAATATTCAAGAAATACCTGCCGAACGACATAATTGCTGTGGACAGCGATCCTATATCTGTTCTAAGAGAAAAGGGTTTTGCCTAGGAAATTGAGCTGCCTTCTTTTATATCCTTGTCAACCGTTAAAAGAGAAAGATTTCCTTCTTCATCAGAAGCAGCTAAAAGCATGCCTTGGGATTGCAGCCCCATAATCATTGCTGGTTTTAGGTTATCAATTATTATTATCTTCTTTCCGATTAAATCGCTGCTTTTGTATTCTTTACGTATGCCGCTAAGGATTGTTTTTTCCCTGTCTCCCAGAGAAACCTTTAGTTTTATGAGCTTGCTGCTTTTTTCCACGTCTTCCGCTTCAATTATCTTTCCGACTTTCAGGTCAAGCTTCCTGAAAAGGTCAATGTCTATTTCTTCCTTTTTCAATTTACTCCTCTACATTTGAAAGATAGGTTGACATCCTTTCCATCATTTTTCTCATGTCCTGTATAAGAAGGTTGTAATTCTTTACGTATTCTCTTTGCGTGTCCAATGCCTTTGAGTAATTCTCCAAGTCTACCTGTGACTGCGTTATCCTCTTTTCCAATTCTTTTATGTCATCAAGCACCTTTTTGAAATCGCTCATCTTTATGAATGCTATGGATTTGCTGTTTGATTCAAGCCTTAATGCATCTAATACACTTATCCCTGCGGATCTCACTGGCTGTAGGTTAATGTCAGGAATCTTTACGCTTGGAACAGGTATGAGAGGAATTGAATAATTCTGCTTTTGCTGCTGCGTATTCGCTTGCACCTGCTGTTCTGCGGTGTTTTGAGCAGGCTGCGGTACCGCATTCTGCTGGCTAGCATTTTGAGGAGGATTCTCAGGCGCAACAGGCCTAAGGTTACTTTCCTGGTAATAAGGGTTCACAGGTTCTTCCTTTTTCTTCTTGAAAAGTGCCATATTAATTAATTATTATACATGTATATAAAAGTTTAAGGATTTTAAGCTTTTTAATTGCGTATATCTTAGATTAATATGCATTTGAAGGAAAAAATCAGCGGATTTGCAAATGTGCTTGCAATAACTTTTGCTGTTTTTTTGATGGCAATGGAGACAAGCCTTTTTGTATCAAGCATACAGGTAAGAAGAAGCTTTACCTGGCTTTTTAAAAGGATAATCTCGTTGAAGGCAGAGAAAGTATAATATTTTAATCCTTTGTTATAGATAACTTATATACCACAAAGCGCCAATAGTCTAGCAGCATAACTCTGGCTTCCCAAGCCAGCGACCCGGGTGCGAATCCCGGTTGGCGCATTTTTTAGCCCTTTTTCTTCATTAAATACATATACCGTAGCTGTTTAAAGTACCGAAAAGGAGCAAAGTCCTAGCATATATGATAAAAAAGGCCTTCCAAGCTTAATGTACCATGGTACATTAATTTTCTCTAAATAAGTGTATTGTGATACGTTTAAAACTAACATGCATTAGCTCTATAAATCAAAAGGATTGAAATAGTTAATAAGGAAAAATTAATTTTTGCCGGATAAGACAATTACAATTCCAGTGTCAATTTTTTAATGTTAATTTAAAACCCTATAACGCAGCCTAACCTCATTCTTTGAGAACCTTTTCACTTGCAACAGTTCAAGCTTCGTTTCAAAGTTTTCATTTGTAAATATCGGTATCCCTTTGCCGAAAGCAATTGGTTCAACATTTAGGTAAATCTCATTTACCAGGCCTTCCTTCAAAAAACTTGTAGCCAGCTTTCCTCCGGCCACCATGGCACTTTTGTATCCTTTGCTTTCTATGATTTTTATTATGTCCTTTGGCTTTTTGTCAGTTACTATGACATTTTTCCATTCCCTTTTCAGCTTTATCTTATGTTTTGTAACAACTATATTTAGCCCATCCAGAGGAAAACCATTGCTCTTTGAAGCTATTTTAAAGGTGTTTCTCCCTATTACATTAACCTTGTATTTCTTCATGGTTTTTAGGAAATCAAATCTGGCAAGCTCCGAGGAAAAGTCGCTGTTATCTGATCTAGCGATCATTCCATTAATAGAGACATGCATGTAAACAGCTAAGTTAAATGACATCTAATCCTCCAATAAAAGCTTTAAAGCCTCTTCTCTTGTTTCCTTGCTTTCCTTGAAAACTCCACGGATAGCAGAGCTCCTTGTTTCGGCATTTATTGACTTTATCCCGCGCATTTCCATGCACATATGCCTTGCTTTTATTATGACCAAAACGCCCTTTGCTTTGACTTTTTCGCTGATGAAATCGGCTATCTCCTTTGTCAGTCTTTCCTGTACCTGCGGTTTAGCTGCAAAGAATTTAGTTATTCTAGGGAACTTTGACAGACCTAGGATTTCATCTCCAGGTATGTATGCTATTGAAACCTTTCCAAAGAAAGGCAGGAGGTGGTGCTCGCACATTGAATAGAATGGAATGTCTTTCACTGCAAGTATGTCGTTGTAACCTGGGTTTTTGAACAGCGTTATCTTCGGCTCATTGCCATCATCCATCCCTGCGAATATTTCCTTGTATGATTTAGCAATCCTTTTTGGAGTATTCTTTAATACTTCAGTGTTTTCCTCAATGCCTATCTCCTTTAGAACTTCCCTAAAAAGAGCCTCTATTTTATCCTCGTCCATACTATAATTTGGAAATCCGTGTATAAAAATTTGCTTTATTTGTTTAGTAAATATGTTTTGTGCACGAAAATAAGTATGCATTGATTATCACTTTTTATAATGACAAAAAAGGTAATTTATGCAAAAATTAATCAACAAAGAAAAATCTGCCAGAAATATTCAATGTGAGCTCAATAAAGTCAAAAAATAAAATAAGCTACAAGATAATTTATTGCGCTTTGAAGGAACTACTAGATTCTGAAATCATTTTAAATGAAATAAAGCCTTACACTCAATTTTTAGTATGATTTTTGTTTTTATGGAAAGAAAATAAAAACGTTAAATACCTTGCTAATTTAAAATAAACATGGCAGAAGAAGAGATAGAATTGAAGTGCACGATAGAACTGCTTGGAAAGCCGAAAGAAGTAGTTGTCGATTCATTGAAAAAAATACTTTCAAACGTTGAGGAGAACGGAAAGAAACTTGAAGTAAAGGAGGAAAAATACGCCGAGCCGCAGGAAGTAAAGGACGGCTTCTTTTCATCGTTTGCCGACTTTAAGATCAAAGGCAATGTTGTAGATTTGTTTGGGTTTGTAATGGACTACGCTCCATCTTCAATAGAAGTTTTAACTACAAAGGACACAAAGCTTTCTATAACTGATTTGCAGGCATTATTGAACGACCTTTCAGGAAGGATGAATGAAATGGACCAGAGGATAAAGATCTTTTCCGGCCAAACGATTTTGCTTTCACAGCAACTAGAGGAATTAAAAAAGCAAATTCAGAAAAAGTAAATGGCTTTTTGATCTTATTCGATATCAACGCAGTTGAAAATAAAAGTATTTTTCACTCAAAATTGGTAAAGAATAAAAATAGAAACCTTTTTAAATACCTAATTTATTAAATCGTTAAGGCATCAAAGCCTTAGACACTTAAAATAAGTTAAGTCCGAGTAAAATGTGAGGTAAACATGAAAGCGAAATTAGTAAGGAATGTAAAGAAAATAGCAGCAGTAGCAACAGGAGCTCTTTTCTTAGGAGCGACATTAGGGATGGCAAGCGTATTTGCAAGCGGTCTATCAAATTTGGGTCCAACAAACGCAAATCCATTTCTTAGCAATGGACACGTTAACGCAGTCTTCGTAGTCGGAGCAACTGCAAAGCCAACCGACGTATTGGGTGCAATTGACATCTCATCAGCATTGGCAGCAGCTGCAGCAGCAACTCACTCTTCAACAGTCAGCGGCCAGATAACTGTTGGTACACTTGCATTAAAATCAAAGCTATCTGAGTACCAGTTAGTTACTAGCAATGATACACTATTCAATAGTTTCACTCCATTATCTTCAGCAGTCGACATCAGCAATGCAACTTATACATTAGCCAACGGAACAAAGGTAAATGCTTCATGGCAGGAAACTTTCTCATTTTCTACCACTACAGGACAAGCGCCTTTTGTAAACGGTCTTAATGTAGAATTTCCATCACAGTCATTTTCAATAACATCTACGTTGAAAAACAGAAATGACAGTGATAACGCAATGCCATTGATGAACGACACTGAATATCTTATAGGATCAACTCCTATGGATTTAATAACAATTACTGCTGATAACGCAACGTTTGGTGCGCTTAAATCTTATTCAAATGTGCAGATACCTTCTTCATTGAAGGTTGGTACAAATACAACAATAAACATGTTGGGCATCGCCAAGGTTTTAACAGCGACAGGCTCTACAAACGAAATAGAGTTTAATATAAATGGTGGTTCAACACAGACCGCTAACTTATCTACTACCGTCACAATTGGCAAAAAGGTAACATTGACTTTCGGTAAAACAATATTGGAAAATTCAACTGGAGATTATCTTTCTTCGTTGTCTGTATCAAGCGTAAGCGTTATACAGAACAATAGCGCAGCCAATCAGTTTGGCTTGGGACCATACAACGTTTCATGGACCAAACCTGCTACTGCAGCTACTGGTTTTATATTCACTTACACAGGTAAACAGACATTGGATTACTCATTTTCAAAAGCAACGAGTTTTCCAATAATGGCTAACCTTTCGACAGTTTCACTGGAACCATTGGTACCTTCTTTCAAAGACAGTTTTAATGTAAGTGTTTCTACCGGCTCTGCAAAAACAGATACAGTTACTCCATTGGAAGTAGCCACAACGGGAACGAATACTACGGCAGTTGAACTTGCCTTTACACATGGATTACCAAGCGTAGCATACGGTACAGATTTCAGAGGAAATCTTACAGAAAATGGTTACGGAGGGCCAGACTTATTACTTGAACACTACCAGCAGATATTAAATCTGTCTAGCGGTAACGAAATAAGTGCGGCATCTGAGTACGTATTCCCAAGAATACACTACTACACAAATGATACCTATTATTCAAACCAGAGCGGAGACATATTGTTTAGCCGCATGACAAGTAAGGGTGCAGCAGTGCGCGTTGTTTATGAGCTTCCAAATGGAAGGGACATAGCATTGCAGTACACAGATTTAGGCATATTCGAAAATGGTACAACACCAACACAAAATGCAACAGTAGCTAGCATTGCAAAAATATACAATTATACTGCAGCTACAACTTCAAACCCAATTGTCATTACGCCCACCGCAGGAATGTCATATTCATTTGATGGGTATAATCTAACAATCGGTGAAGCCAACTTTACCAATTATACTGCAAACAGTGTCACAGCACCAGTACATGCATTTGACGCTAAAATAACGGGACCGATCGCTTCAATAAACCAATATGCAATAGTACCCGGCTCAGCTGGATTGTACGCAACAAATGGAACATTACTTACAACTGCAGGAGTAGACAACGGTTACTTAGGCAACTTAAAGTTCAATGGAACAGAATTGGTTTACACTGACCCATTGGGTGATACACAAATGGTCGGTATAACTGAAAACAAGAGCAGCTTCAATACGAATATTAGTACTTCAACTAAGAACACAACTGCAGATACTTGGGGAGATTACGTAACAGGCGTGAAATTTGGGAAGACAGCGTCTTCTGCAACTATCGCAATACCTGTGGAGAACTACACAGTATCATTAGCAGGAGCTCAGACAATAATAGGTCAGCAGAACTACACTATCGGACAGACGGTTTCAGCAGGTAAACTGTTGGGAATAAGCGGCGTTTCAACCATAAGCGCCTCTGGAGTTGACAGTAACCCTAACATGGCAATACTTGACACCGAATTTGTTGGAAGTACAAATGATGTTCCAGTAATAGTCATGGGAGGTCCAGCAGTAAACACTTTAGCAGGAGACCTGCTTAACATGACTGCAAGCACACCGCTTTCACAGTTCATTAACGAGACCGGAGTTGGTCCAAATGAAGCAATGATTGAATTATTCAACAATGTTTCAGAGTTTGGTAACCAGCCAGCATTGTTAATAGCAGGTTACTATGGAAACAACACTCTTGAAGCAGCACAAGTGCTTTCAGAGTCACTGATAGGTCAGCCAGTTGTTCCATTGACAGGTAATAAGGTAGTACTTAGTACCGCAACCGCAAGCTATACTGGTGTTAAGATAGTGAACAGCAGCAGCTAAGAAACCTTACATTAAGAAATAAGTTGGGAGGGTTTTCCTCCCTCTTTTTGTCTTTTATTTTTTATAGTTTTATAAATTCTTGTTTTCTTTATTAGTCTAGTGATATCTATGAAGTTGATAATAAAAAAAGAGGAAAAAGAAAAGAAAAGAGTAAACAAGCAGTTGATAGCAGCGGCAATATTTTTCATAGTAATAGCAGTCCTTGTTTACTTCATAGCAGTTTCACTGAATCATGTATCGCAGCAAAAAAACCTAGCAAAATTAGATGCGGAGGCAGCGGCATACGGTCAAGAACTGACTAGGGAAATAGCAGCAAACTCTTCTACATGCATGCAAAATTACACGTCTGTAAACTCAAGTAAGATTAAATTTGGCTGTGGAGCAGTTCTCTACTGCTATTATTCAACAGCATGTCAGTACAGCGGTCCTCAATCCGCAAATACCGTAAGTTTCATGTGCGATGCTTTCAAGCCAGAACAGGTTCTAGCTACGGGAATGTGCTTTAAGGTTGATTTAGGTTGATCAGAATGCTAACGCTTGAACAGATAGGCATAGAAAATTTTCATTCGTACAACATAAAAGGAAGCTTATTTGAAAGAGAGGAAGATTTCAAAGTCCAGGAGATAGAGGAAGATGGGGCAGTTCTAAAGTTAGAGAGAGAAGAAGAAAAGCAAATATTGAATGAAAAAAAAGATTACTTGTCATTTACGCTGGTAAAAAGGGGAATTTCAACGCCAGAAGCTGTAAAAATTCTTTCAAGAAATCTGCACATCAGCTTCAAAAGGATAGCTTACAACGGGAACAAGGACAAAAGAGCATTGACTTCTCAAAGGATAACCATATTCAAGTTAGACGCAGAAAAACTTAAAATAAACTCTGAGAGAATGTTCGTAAGAGATATAGTATACAGTGAAGAACCCTGCAAGATCGGAAAACTATACGGAAATAGTTTTACCGTTTTTGTAAGGAATTTTGATTCAACTGTTGATATAGAAAGTATGCCTAAGGAAATAAGCAAGCTGCCAAACTTCTACGGACCTCAAAGGTTTGGGGCTTCATCGCTAAACATAGAAATATCCAGGCACATAATAAAGAGGGAATTCAGGGAAGCATTCATGACAATGGTTTTCAATGAAAGATCTGAATCAAAAGCCGCAGCAGAAGCCAGAATTCTATTAAGAGAGACTTTCTTACCTTATCTGGAGGGAAAAGAGATAGACAAGAGTACTACAGAAGAAGTACTTTCAAGGCTTCCGCATTCGCTCTATTTTGAAAGCGAATCGCTAAAATATTTGCTGCAGCACAAGAATGACTACATAAGTGCAATAAGAACCATGCCAAAATATGCAAGGCTACTTATCCTGCAATCGATGCAATATCTCATATTCAATAAAACCCTCAGCAGGGCAATAGAAAGGTATGGCATCGAAAGCCTGCCGAAAGAAATACCTGTTGTAGGCTTTTCAATGGAGCTTGGAAGTGACAATATAAGCCAAATAGTAAAAGAGGTAATGGAAGAGGAAGGAATAAATGACTTAAAAATGCTGAAAATAGAAAGCATGCCAGAGGCAAGCTTGAAGGTTTTTCCGCGCCAATCGATTCTTGATGTAGAGAACTTCTCTATCGAAAGAAAGGACGAAAACGCAATAATAAAATTCAACCTTAAAAAGGGTTCATATGCAACAGTTGTTTTGCTTAAGCTTTTCGGAAATTTGAGCTACAATATTCAATAATTTTGCTGTATTACAAGATATTCAAATTTATATAAAGGTACCATCTTTATTATATCCTATGGATGTTTTTGATAGCGTGCTTTCATATGTACTGATGTCGATGCTACTTCTTACAGTCATATTCTGGCTCATCGTTTACTTCGATACTTTTGAAAGCGAAAACAATAAGACGAAGATAAAGAACTATCCGAAGGTTGCAGTGGTAATACCAACTCTTTTTGAAGGCAAGTTCCTTAGAAATTCAGTTGACAGTGTACTGAACTCAAATTACCCGAAGGACAAGTACAACATATACATAGGGTTGAATGAAAGGACAGACAAGATAACAAGAAAGACCGCATACTCCTTCAAGAACAGAAACATAACTGTTGTAGACACGCATTTGAACGGAAAGAGCAGAGTGATGAACTACGTGATAAAAAACAAGTTGAAAGACGAGAAGTTGATACTTAGCCTAGATGCAGACTCCGTAATAGACAAAAATCTGATAAACAAGCTCGTCATTCCCTTCTTTGAGAAAAAGGATGTTGGCATAGTTGCGCCTTCAATGTTGATTTACAAGCCAAAGAAACCGTTGGAGATGATACAAAAGTATGAATACCTGTTCAACATAGCCTTGAGGAAAGGGCTCAGCATGCTTAGCACGCTTCTTGTGGCACCGGGTCCTGGATCATTGATAAGCAGGAGCGCTCTTGAGAAGGCCGGCTACTACGATGAAAACAACATAACAGAGGACATGGAACTTACGATGAGGATGCTAATAAACGGCTACAGAATAGAGAACAGGCTAGATGCAATCTCTTATACTTTGCCACCAAGAACCATACCGACATTAATGAAGCAAAGGTTTAGATGGTACTCTGGTTCTTTTTTCAACATGATAAAATACAGGAAGCAGCTGGTTGTAAAAAGGGACGATGAGAACATAGACAGAGGAACCATCTCATTGATACTTATCTCCTCAGGCTTGTCTCTCTTGGCGCTTCCCCTTTTAGGCTACTATATATATTTATATCTGTCCAAATTCATTTTCCAGCTGTCACAGGTGGGGTTGAAGTTTACCCTGAGTTACCAGTCTTTCGTGAATTTTCTTTTTAGCTTCAACGAGCTCTCCTTCATAGGCATAATAACAGTAATAATAGCGATCTATTCCATGTTTTACATACTAAAGAACATAAACAAGAAGGTGTCAGTGGTAAAGGACGGCTTCTGGTCGATGATTTTCATACTCCTTTACGGCTACTTGCTCGCAATCGCATGGACTGCAGGCTTTTTAAATTCATTGAGATTAATAAATAAATCGAATGGAACGAAGAGCTAAACGGAAAGCAGTGAATCATGTGCTTGTAAGCAGGAAGACAAAATTGCTTGTAAGCATTCTCATAGTGGCAATAATAATAGGTTTATCCTTCATATTTGGATACATTGCTGCGGAGCTTAAAGTCTCTCCAATAATAAACAGCATAAACCAGGATCAGGCAAATCTTGAGTCACTTATACTTACGGCTTCAATAAGTTCAAACAGCTCTTTCTCCTGTCCTTTGATTCAGGCAGGCTTAGGAACTGTAAGTCAGGAACTTTCTAATATATATTCCGAGCTCTCCGGGGCAAAGAGCGGTTATCCATTGCCACCGCAGTACGCAAACATAGGCATACAGCTAGCTTACTTGAGGCTTAACTACTGGATACTTTCAAACAAGATATACGCAGACTGCGGTCATAGCATAGAGACTGCATTGATGTTCTATCCAAATTCGGTGTGTATTGACTGCGGAGAAGAAGGGCAGGAGCTTGCCGTAGTCTCGCAAGAATCAAATTACACTTTTCTGCCAACCGTAATAGAAACGGGGCTTAACATAAATGAGGTTTATGCTTTGCAGAAGGTTTACAACATAACAACTTATCCCACATTGGTAATAGACGGCAAGTACATTATAAAAGGCTACTTGACTACAAGCCAGATAATAAAGGACGCGTGCAAATATTTAGACAACATGTCGATATGTAATTCCTAACGGCATCAAAAGAATGTAAGTCAATTAATCAATTTTAAGAAAAGATTGTTCACATCATTGCATGCCTGTCCTACAAAATTGAAAGTCCTTTCGGATAGGTAACTGCAGGCAAGGCTTGGATCAGACCTAGACTGGTTTATTCTGTAATAGAAGTAGCCAGGCAGTTTAATAGGGGGAGTGTACTTGCATGTGCTGTACCCATAAAGGTAGAAGTTATCCTCTTCTTTTATCAACGGATAGGTTGTGTTAACAGGTCCGAAATTCAGTATTGGGTACTGTGTGCTTGCAGATGCATTGTAAAGCGGATAGGTGGCGCTTAAGCCGTAGTAGTTTAGCTCCACCCATTGGTTAGATTGGACTGTGCAGTTTGTTGTGTTGTATACGGATTTAAATAAAGATATTGCAGTTTGCATCTCAACCTTGTTTATATGCCCG
>JAKBRA010000046.1 GCA_021834945.1 Nanobdellota archaeon
CTTTGGAACAAAAGATCCGTTTTCCTCTGCCTCTACCAGCTTGTAAACTCCCCCCAAAGCAGACACTCCTCCTTTCTTTGATATTGAATTGTAGTTTGCCGCAGTATCCAACCTTGTTCCAACCCCATAAAGGTCTATCGGCGCATTGTTCTTTACGAAGTAGTCTATCTGGTATTCATCCAAATCACTGCTCGCTATTATCTTTGTATTTGTAAAGCCATTGTCATCGAGTATCCTTCTAACTTGCCTGCTTAGCTGCAGAATATCCCCGCCGTCTATCCTAACTCCTTTTAAGTCGTATCCTCTTCTTCTTAGCTCATTTCCAACAATGCAGGCATTCTGCGCTCCTTTCAAAGTGTCATAGGTATCTATAAGAAAAACTGCGTCATTTGGAAACGATTCACTGTACTCCCTAAAGGCTTCAAGCTCGCTTTCCCTCTCCTGCACAAACTTATGGGGCATTGTCCCTGAATACGGTATGCCTAATTTCATTGCAGCTGATACCAATGCTGTCCCTGCAGCTCCCCCAATATAAGATGCCCTTGAACTTAGAATTGCCGCGTCCCTGCCATGTGCCCTTCTTGCGCCAAAATCAAGGAAAGGTTTGCCGTTTGCCGCATAAGCTATCCTGGCTGCCTTGGTGGCAACCATGGTCTGAAAGTTCATAACTGAAAGAATGTAGGTTTCAAATAATTGCACGTCTATCGAATTGCCGGTTACAGTAAGGATGGGCTCATTTGGAAACACAACTGTTCCTTCCGGCACTGCATTTACCGTTCCGTTAAACTTAAAGTTCTGCAGGTAATCTAGAAAATCATCTGTTAATGAACCGTTTGAGCTTTCCTTCAGCCACTCTGCCTCTTCTCTGCTTAACTTGAAGTTTTTTATGAAACTAATTACCTGTTCAAGGCCTGCGGCAACCATATAGCCACCAAGATTTTCAGGTATCTTCCTAAAGTAGTACACCTCTGTTATCTTATTGTTTCTCCCATGATCAAAGTTTGCCTGGCCGCTTGTAAGCTCGTAATAGTCAAGGAACAGCGGCATTTCAGAGTCATTCATTAACAACGAATTCAGTTTTTCCATAACTATAAAAGAAAGAGCATTTCTTATTAAGTAATCTAAATGGGAAATTTTTGCAGCCTATAAAATGCCCATACCATTTTTTCCTGTACTAAACCAGATTTAAAGAATCACTGATAAAGAGTTGAAAAGGAGGTAACATGGAAAAAGCTTTATTGCTAGTTGATTTGATAAAGGGCTTCGGCCAAGAAGGATATGACAAGAACATGTACTGCAAAAATGTGGAGGGCTTAAAGAAAAACCTTCAGCAGCTTGTTGAGTATGCGAATAAAAACAATATACCCATAATATACTGTTGCGACGCGCATGAAATCTATGATCCAGAACTGAAAAGAAACGGTGGGCCTTGGGAAGAGCACTGCATGAAAGGCACCGAAAGCAGTGAAATTGTAGATTGGCTGCCCCATAAAGATTTATTGAAATTAACTGATACGGATGCAAACAGGGATATAATTAATAATAAAGGACACAACAATGCCTTTAGAATTGACAAGAGAACTTACAGCGGGTTCTACAATACAATCCTTGATGAGCTATTAAAACATAATAACATAACGGAGGTTTACATTGCGGGATTGGTAACAAGCATATGCGTGCAGCATACAACTGCCGATGCGTTCTTCAGGGGCTACAAGATAAACATTGTTGAAAACGGCTGTGCTGACATAAGCAAGGAAAAGCATGAGAATGCAATAGAGTACATGAAAAACAACTACTCTGCGAAGATAATGGAGATGGACAAAAACGGGCTGCAGTGACCGTTCTCATAAATATGGAAATGCCAAATGAGTTGAAGATAAACGAAAAGAAAGCTGTTGAATACACAGTTAAATGGGTAAAGGATTACTTTAAACCACTAAAAACCAAAAAAGCTGTAATTGGATTATCAGGCGGAAGCGATTCTACGTTTACGGCATACATCTGCAGGCTAGCACTTGGGAAAGAAAACGTTTTTGGAGTAGTAATGCCTTCTGATTCAAACCCAAAGGAGGATGAAAATGACGCTTACGCAGTTGCAAATGCGCTTGGGATAAAGGCAAAAACAATAAATATCTCATCAATAATGAAAGCCATAGAAAGGGAAAATCCTGAATTAAAGGAAGAAAAAAACAGGATTGCAAGGGCAAACATAAAGGCAAGGCTGAGAATGCTGCTTTTATACAAGGAAGCAAATGAATCAAATGCTTTGGTTGCAGGAACTGATGACAGAAGCGAACATGCTTTGGGCTATTACACAAAATATGGTGATGGCGGCGTTGACATAAACGTGCCAGAGCACCTGTATAAGATGCAGCTTAGGCAGATACTTCTCTGGGTAGCAAAAAATGAGAATATGGAGGTATTTGCAAGGATAGCAGAGAAGATACCATCTCCTAGGCTATGGAAGGGACAGACTGCAGAAAATGAGCTTGACATGCATTACGAAGAGATAGATAGGATACTTTATTCAATGAATGAAAAGGGGATAAATAAAGCTGAAAGAATAGCAAAGGAAACCGGATTGAAAAGGGAAAAGGTAATAAAAGTCATGAAAATGATGCAAAGGAATGCGCACAAGAACATGCTGCCGCCCGCTCCACCTGTAAAGATATTTTAATTATAGGAGGCATTAATAGAAATGAAAATAAAGATAATTTCAAAGAAGAATTACCCTGAACTAAAAAAACTGTACAGCAAATTTGACATTTCAGAGGATGCAGAAGTGTGCCTTGCCGTCGGCGGCGACGGTACTTTCATAAAGGCAGCAAATGAGTTTGACGGGCCCATCCTGCCGGTAAGAAGCGATGAAAAGAACAGTACGGGATACTATGCAGATGTTGGCCTTAAGGACGTTGATTTTATAATCAAAAGCCTGCTTTCAAAAAATTATAAAGTGGAAGAACTTGGCAGAAAAATAGAAGTTGACTATGAGAAAAGCAAGTATTATGGAGTAAATGAAATTCTACTAAAAGACATACAAGAAGAGGTTTACTTTAAACTTTATTATGATGAGAAGGGAAAAAGAAACCGGCTTTATGAATACACTTTGAGCGGGGACGGTTTTTTGGTAACCAGCGCGATAGGTTCTACAGCATACAACAGAACAGCGGGTGGCCCTATAATACTGGATAAAAGCGTGCTGTGCCTTACTTTCCTGTCAATAGAGAACCCTCTTACCAATTCTGTTATACTGAGAAAGGACGAAAAGCTGCACGTTGAAATAGAGAAAGGAAGGGGAGTGCTCAGCTATGACGGCATAGTTATAAGTGACCTTAATCCTGGCAAATCCTTCGACATCAAACTTTCAAACAAAAAAGTGAAGGTTTTGAAGCTGAAAAACAACTATGAAGAGTTCTCTGAGAAGCTGTCAAGGATAATAAAAAGCAAGATGAATTAACTAAGAGAAAAACAAAAAGATATTTAAGTTATGGCAGGTACTAAAAAAGAATGGCAAAGATGTTCTTTTTCGTTGTAAGCGCGGACGCTGAAAAGA
>JAKBRA010000047.1 GCA_021834945.1 Nanobdellota archaeon
AGATTGTATATCTTTTCATCCAGTTTCTGCGCATAATCCTGATTCTGCTTTACTATAAAATCCAGAAAGGAACTATTTTTTAATTTATAAAATCCCCTTACCGTATCTATCTTGGTAAGAGCTATTAAAAAAGGCGTTTTATAGGATTTTAGGATCTCAATAGACTCTATTGTTTGATTTTGTATGCCTTCCGTTATGTCCACTGTTAATATTGCTATATCTGCAATCGACGCTCCCCTTTTTCTCAAGGTAACGAATGCCTCGTGACCAGGAGAATCGATAAAGATTATGCTGGGGACCTTTATATTTATGTTGAACTTGGAAAGCAGGTCGCTGGCTATCTCTTTTATTCTATCAGTCGGAACTTCTGTTGAACCGATGTTTTGAGTAAGGCCGCCAGTTTCTTTGTATGCATTCATTGTGTCTCTTACAGCATCCATTATACTGGTTTTACCCGCATCTACATGTCCTAAAAAAGCGCATATTGGTGATCTCATATTTCAAACCTCTGGATAATTGTATTAAATATGTTGTTATCACTAATAAAGTTATCTGATTTTTTAGATTACGCTGTTATTATATTCCGAAAACGGAGCCGTATAAGATATTTATATTATAATCATTTAATAAAAAAATGGAAGAAATGTTAATATTGCTTAAACCTGATGGAATGATAAGAAGATATTCAGGTGCAAGAGCATTGAAAAGCATACTGGATCTTGGAGTAAATATAAACTTTTTTGAAGTGCTAAAACCAAAAAAGGAATTTCTTGCAGATAGGCATTACGCAGAACACAAAGGGAAGTTCTTTTATGATAATTTAGTAAATTTCATGTCTGCAACCGAACTTGCAGTGGTAATCGCAAGCGGCGATAATGTGGTTGAAAAGGTAAGGACACTGCTTGGAAAGACAATGTGCGAAAAAGCCGATCCTTTGTCTTTAAGAGGCAGGTATGGTACTACAAAAGGAATCAATTTGGTGCATGCTTCGGACAGCAATGAAACTGCTGAAAAAGAAGTCAAGCTATGGGAGGAGATTATAAACATTGAAAAAGAGAAAGATTACAAAAAAGAAATGACTGCTTATATAAAAACCTATGAAAACTTTCCTATGATAGACTCTGTAAGATATAGAGAGATTAGCAGAGATTTAAGCGAAGGAAAAATTTCAAGGGAAGAAGCTGAAAAGACAATAAACGAACTTCTCACCAAAGAAACCGATTTTGAAGAGGAAATTGTAAACAAATTGCCTGCTTTGATAACCGAAAATATACTTCGCGGTTAATGAATTACAAACTAGAAAAAAGAAAGTATTAATATGAGTTTATTTCATCTAGCTATTATATTATGGCGGATGAAAAAGTCAGCAAAGCCGTAATTCTAGCTGCTGGAAACGGCAGTCATCTTCGTCCATTCAGCAACTACGTTCCTAAGCCTTTCCTTCCATATGGGGATAAGCCCATAATATACCATCATATAAAAGCCCTGTCTGAATGTGGTATAAAAGACATCGTGGTAATAACCAGAAAAGACGAGAACAACGACGGTGCTTTCAAGCTTCAGAACGAATATCTGAAGAATTTAAGCAAGGATCCTGAACTAAAAGAGATAAAAATAGACATAGCATATCAGGAAGTAGATTCCATTACAAAAAAACCAAGAGGCACCGCCGATGCAATAGTTGCTGCAGAAGAGCAATTAAAAGGTCATAATTACATCGTTCTACTTGGAGATTTAATCATAGAAGGCAGGAACGAAGCCAGTTATATCAAAGAATTAATAGGTCATTTTAAGGGAACCCCTTTGTTTTCCATGGATTCTGTTGCAAGGGATGACGCAAAGAGGGGTGGGCTCGTAAAAGGCAAAACACTGGAGGATATTTTGGAGATGGAAGAAGCCATAGAAAAACCTGATGATTACATTTTAGACGCAATGAATAGCGCTGATGAAAGATACAACGTGATGTGGGGAGGAGTATACATACTGAACAAAAACAGCATGCCATACCTAAAAAACGTAAAACCGGGAAAGGATGGTGAACTCAATATAACGGACGCCATATCATTACAATGCAAAATAGAAAACTCAAGGGCGTACGGTTTGCTGATAAACAAAGACAAGTACATATGTAAGGACTTTGGAACTATAGATCATTGGTTAGAGAATAACCTTGAAAAGGAAAACTTTGAAAAGTTTATTAATAGCATAAAATTGTACCCAGAGGAGTTCGCTAGAATGGTGCACGAATATGTACGGAATAAATACGGTATAAGCTTGCTGTAGACATCAGTCTGTCTTCAAAGTGCAGCCTTGAACATATCCGCATATTTTTCTGGATAAAGCTGATTTGTGAAGAAACCTGCAAATTCTATGCCCGCAAAAGTAATGACTCTGGGATAAATCTCTATGTGAAAATGAAATTTCTCGTCCGATTTTATCTCATGGAATACTATGTTGTATGAAGTCCTTCCGAAAAGCTTTACGTTCATTTTAAGTATCTTGCCGAGCAGATTTGCTAGATCCTGTTTCTCTTCATCGGACATCTTACCGACATAGTTTATATGCCGTTTAGGCAGGATTAAAGACTCACCCATAAACCTTGAACCAAACGGAGCAAAGGCCATAAAAGTACTGTTTTCTGCCATTATCCTGTCTTTTTCGCGCTCCATCGCCTCTTCATAAAGACATTTTCCGTCATCGGACAGATTTGCATTTATTCTAGCACTCTCTTTTAGAATCGTTTCCGGCGGCTCTGGGAAAGCCATTATCTGCGTGTGGGTATGCGATAGACTTGCACCGCTTTTTGGCCCTTCATTCTTGAACACATAAACGTGTTTTACGTCTGCGTTTGCGTAAAGGTTTTCTTCCCTTAAGACAACTACATCTATCCACATTTTCAATTCCTCCTCACCTAACTCAGCAAACGGGAAATTGTGTTTTGGAGTGTCTAAGATTATTTCTGCATAGCCAAACGCGGATTTTTCGTTAAAGAACCCGGTCTGACCATCGTGATTAAAAGAAGGCGAAATAAACGGGAATTTGTTTTCTATGACGCGTAACTTCCAAGAATATTCATCCCCTCCAATTAACATCAGTGTTTTATTCAGTTCAGCTTTTTCATATTCAAAGGGACATTTCGATATGTCCGTAGACCAATACGTCTCTTTTGAATGAAAATCCATGGGCTTGTTATCCCTGACAGGAGAAAAGATGATTTCACTGCCAGTCCTGTAATCTAGTCTTATCCTGCCAATCTTATCATCGGACATAGAATCTATAGACCAGTAAAAGTATAAAAATATTACAGACTCACTTTAAAGAAACGCTGCCTACAACCCTTAAGAATCTTATTGGCAAATCTTTGTTTATCAAAAGTATCCTGTCGTTTTCATCGAAGCAAAAATTCTTGTCGGCAACGAAGTTGGCCGTAACCGTATTTCCATCCCTTTTGACGTTTTTCAGCGTTACAACGACATTCTGCCAGTTGGATATGAGGTTTAGTTTTACGTCGTCTTTTATCTCCTGCTTGTACAACGGAATTACCTTCACTG
>JAKBRA010000048.1 GCA_021834945.1 Nanobdellota archaeon
AGGAAGAGGCTTGTGACAGGTGTTTATGCCTCTGCACTAGGATAATCTGGCAAAGTATTTATAGCACTTGTCTTCACGTAATCCTTATGAACGGTGCACAGCGCAGAGCCTGTGTATAACGAACGCAAAATAGGTTATAGGGGTGATGGCATATATGATAGATGAATATGATACAAAAAGAATCGTCAAAGCCGCAAAGAAACTTGACTCTATAATAAGCCTGTCGGAGAACGTTGTACGCAGCGCAGGTACTACCGTCAAGTTCGAAGAGCATTCCTGGAACACTAACATCAAGAGAGTTGCCAGAAACTTTTACGGATTCGATTTTGAACTTGAGGAAGGAGAGACTATGTATGGTGGCAAGGACTTAGTGATAAGCTACAAGGGAGAAAGGGTGCTTTCACTGTTTTACCAGGACTTTTGTTCCTACGGTCTCGTGTCTGGAGACCGCCCGTACTTCGATGGGAAAGTGCTGTCCTACAAACCCGGAGAATGGGAGAAAAAATTTGACACATTGATAAGAAACAAAAAAGAGCGCATAATGAGTTATATCCGAAAGAGGGATGACAGCGATATGGACAGAAAAGCGAAAGGCATTGACAATATGATATCCGACATAAACAGCATCATACACGAAAGATACGATGACCTCAGTGGGATAGACAAATTTGTTGAAGACGCGTTGTCCGGCAGGATAAGTGGCTTTTATCTCGATCTTGTATACAAACAGCTTTTACCATACATCAAATAGGTACCAAACGGAACTTTTATATTATCTTTCCTAGCATTTTTACCGGTTACTTGCTTGTTTCATAATTTTAATTCCTAAAGAACACTGAGAAGGATGTGAAAATTCTTTCTTATTTCTCTTGTAAAGCATCTCCTATAATACGCCTGTTAATACTCGTTTTTGCTGCTTAACGCCTTTGAGATAGCCTTGTTTATTGGTTTGTAAATGTCATCTGCACACTTGCAGTCCAGGCATTTGCACATTGCAAGGTAGATTTCCCTAGTCTTTGCAAACAGGTTTTTCTGATCCATCGAAGGATTACTGCTTTTTATCGAGTATTCTATCTTTTTGAAAAGTACTTCATACATTGAACTACTTGAGTCGATAGAACTGCTCTTTTCATCTATCTTAAGGATTTTATCTAGGAAAGACATATTACCAGTTAATTTATTATAGTCTTTTGTCATATAAAAAGCTAATTTTTAGCCTCCTCTGCAGTTGTTTGCATGTAAAGCTGGTATATGGGCTCAAGTTCCTTTTCTGACACTCTGTAAAGCTTTCTGAGGACGTAGAATACTCCTCTGCTTTCCTCCTTTATGTTGTTGAATACTGAATAATAGGCAAGCTTTCCCTTCTTTGTCAATCCAGTTCCTGTTATCCCTTTTTTGATGTATCCTTTGCCTTCTAAGCTACTTATTATTTTTGAGCTTATCCCCTTTTCTTTTTCTATTTCTTCGCTTTTCCCTATTTCGTCCCTCAAAAGCTGGTATGTTATGTACCCTACCTTCTTTGCCTTCGATTCGCTTGTGCTGCTTCCTCCGAAGGAAAGCAACCCGACTTTTTCCTCATCATTTAGATCCTGCAGCTCCTCTATATATTTGTCTATCTTCTCGTTTTCCTGCTTTAATTTCAACTGCTCGTATAAGGTAAAGCCAAGCGTTATAAAATCTATTCCTATGGCATCAAATAAGCCATGAACGCCGTAAGCCAGGTAAGCCATCGCGTTTCCTGCAGAGAATGCACCGGCTATCGTAGCATAGTATTTTCCGTAGCCATTGTTTTTGCCTTCCTTACCTAATATCCTCTCCAGCTCTGATTTCCTCATTTTCTCCCCCCTTCATATCAATTTTACAAAAAGTAAATATTAAAGCTATATGCAGATATTACAAAAGTATTATCAATATAGAAGTTAATACGACTATAAGATGAAAATTCGTTGAAAATGATTTTTATAAGCTTCTGAAACCTCAATTTTTAATGCCTGGAAAGATAGGAGTGGTTCTAATGGCTTACGGTACACCAGAAAAAGAAGAGGATGTTGAGCCGTACCTGAAAGACATATTCAAAGGAAGGGAAGTGCCTAAGCCTGTGCTGCAGAAAACACTGGAAAAATACAGAAAAATAGGGTTTTCTCCTCTTAACAAGATTACTTTAAAGCAGTGCATGCTTGTACAGGAAGAGCTTTCTAGAAGAGGTTTCAATGCCGTGGTTACTGCAGGAATGAAACACTGGAAACCTAGTATAAAAACAGCCATCGAAACGCTGAAAAAGGAAGACTTAGAGATTTTGATAGGCATTTTAATGCATCCTTTTTCTTCCATTATGGGAAGCAGAGAATATGAAGAAATATTTAATGAAAGTTCAAAAGGAATGAAAAGCGTCTTTGTAGACAAGTGGTATTCCTATGAAAAACTTTACAAAGCATGGAATCAAAACATGAAGGAAGCAATCGCTTCTTTTAATGGCAGTGAATTCTATACCATATTCACTTCCCACGGTTTGCCATCAAATGTAGATGATAAAGAATACAGAAAAGAGCTTGAAGAGTTCTCGGCAAAACTTGCTTATGAATCAGGCATAAAGAACTTTTGTCTTTCATACCAGAACGGAGAGCATAAAGACTGGTACAAACCTGAGGTAAAGGAAAAGATGGAAGAACTTAAACAAAATGGCATTAAAAACGTATTACTTGCACCTATAGGCTATGTTTCAGAAAGCCTTGAAACTCTGTATGATATAGATGTTGAATACTGTAAAAAGGCATCTGCGCTGGGTATAAACCTAAAAAGGGTAAAATGCCTTGATTATTCCACTTTGCTTATATCCGCTATTTCCGATGTCATAGTAAATGTTATAGATAAAAACTTATAGTATATACGCTAAATAATAACAATGAAATATGCAGCTATTGTGTATTCGCATAAGAACATTGACAGCAAAGAGCTTTACAATTATGATATACCTGATTCCCTTCTTGAAAATAAAAAGAACCTTGAGTATGTACTGCTTAAAACCTGCAACAGGATAGAGCTTTACATAGGCTCTGAAAACGCTGAAGAAGATGCCAAATCACTGCTTAAAGAACTAATAGATAGCAACATAAGATATGAAAAGGGAATAACTTACACAGGAAAAGAAGCCATAAAACATGCGTTTTATGTTGCCGCCGGACTGGATTCTATTGTACTTGGAGAAAATGAGATATTGGGACAGGTTAAATCTGCTTATACTGATTACATAAACGGAGGAAAAGCAGGTACAAGACTGGAAAAGCTTTTCAGGAATGTGGTAAAAACCGGGAAGAAGATAAGGACTGATACTAAAATAAATGAAGGTAAAACGGGAATTTACTCGCTTGCAATAGATTATATGAATAAAAATTACAATGGAGAAGAGATAGCAGTCATTGGAGCCGGAGAAGAAGCCGGAAGATTTCTTAACGGCTTT
>JAKBRA010000013.1 GCA_021834945.1 Nanobdellota archaeon
CTATTATTATAAGAACCCATCCCCAGCTCATTAGGTAATCCAATGCAGCTTGGGCTTCCCTTCTTTCATCTTTCTTTCTTACATTAGCTATTTTTTTGTTATGCGGCATACAGATTAAATACCGTAAGCCTATTAATATTTTAGAATTAGTAAATTGAAAAAATATACTATATATAAAAAGGGCGAAAATTGTAATTTTAGTTCAATATTCTACAAATGAAAAGCGTAAAACTCAGTGGAAATTAACCTACTACAGTCTTCTTTATTCTTTTCCAAATGTCGTTTTCAAATCTTTCTTGGCTTGCCCATCTGCCCCTTGGATGATAACCATACCTCTCCCAATATCCATCCCTATAATCCTTTACCAAAAAGATTAGTTTAAGCCATTTTGCGCTTTTCCAGCCATACAATGAGGGCATGAAAGGCCTTGCTGGAAAACCCTGCTCTTTTTTAAGTGCTTCGCCGTTTAACTTCAAAGCGATAATTGAATCGTCTGTTATATCCTCTAAGTTAACTGGTACAGTATACCCATCCAAACAATAAAAAATGGCAAATTTTGCCTCTTTCTGAACCTCAGCCATCTCAAGAATCTTTTTTAATGAAGGCCCTTCCCATAAAACGTTCTTAATAGACCATTTTGTAACGCAATTAAAATCTAGATTGTATTTTAAATGTTCCATTTTATTTAGTTCATCATAGGAAAAAGATAACTTTTTGTTTACAAGACCGTCGATTTCTAATCTCCAATTTTCTAGGTCAACATCCAAGGAATTGCCGTTTAATGCATCATAAAGAATGAAGTTTTTTATGTAAAACTGGCCCTTTGCAGGAGGGATATCCTTTTCCATACGAAGGTAAATACATCTTAACAATTAAATATAATTGTATCATCAAAAAAACTAAATTAGAAAGTTACCATCTAATGTCTTTTCTTCTTTTCCAAAGAATTTCTTATCTTTATCAAGCGCTTTATTATCTCGCTTCTTGGCATATCCTCTGACTGCGATTTGCACATAGCATTGACTGAGAATACGTTGCTTTTATTTGCAAAGCTTGTTTCAGATATAAAAACTAATGGCAAACCTTTTACAAATGAAAGCTTCTTCAATTCTGATTTTGCCATTTCCATAAATTTATCCGGATCTATAATTGAAGGAACCTCATATCTAACTTTTACATTCCTGTATTCCTCATTATTCAGAAATATGGAAGCCTGCAATACTATGCTGTTGGGTATCTTTATTGGTATGTTATTGTCTAAGCGTATTGTGGTAAATGTCAATGTCATCTTTTCTACTGTGCCTGTATATCCAGGAACAAGAAAATCGTCAGAAAAGAATTTAGGAGGATAGCTTGGTGCAATTAAACCATACTGCCATGTACTTAAAGTTATCCTATCCCCTATATTGAATGGCCTGGAAAAAAGAAGGACAATACCGCTAAAAAAGTTTGAAAGGGATGCCTGTGCAGCCAAGCCTACTACAACACCTACAAACCCTCCTCCCAATAAAATGGAAGTTAAGCCTATCTTAAAAGACGAAAGCGCAATCGCTATAACTATGATGTATCCTACTAGTCTAGTAACAAAAACTATTGTATTGGTAACCTGCTTGTTCTTATTGTTTGCTTTTGTTTCTACTATATCACTTACAAGATTTACTATCAAAACGCCTGCAATCAATATAAGAACAACATATATTATGCTATTGATATTTGATGGGATGCCTGGAATTAACGTTATAATATAGGCTATTACTGAGAAAAGGACTAAAATTGAGATTATAAAATAAATTTTATTCTTGACTTTTGGATCCATTATCTTAAAAGAAGCTCATTATATAAAATCGTTATTGCTTTAATTCTTTTAAGCGAGCTGCTGGTTCTTTCCAAGTACCCTTATTATTGATATTACAACCGATTCAGCGATTATTATACTTATCAGCAACCCGTAAAGATAAAAGTATATTTCAAATGAAGGGGTAGTAAACAATCCAGCAATGAGAAAGAAAGTAACTATGCCTGGTGACAAGAAAAGTATAGAAATCTTCCACCAATTGCTCTTGAACAATACTATTCTCTGAGTGCTTGCGACCCTCATTTTGCTGAATCTTCTGAAGAAAAGAACTAAAGAAACAACCAAAAGCAAAGCCCCTATTGAAACTAATATTATAGGCAAAATAAAGCCAGCTAAGGGATTCACTGCAGAAGTGCTTATTAAGATTGCACTAGTCATAGCTAAAGGCAAACCTCGCTATGTATTTTAATGAAATGCTTATCAGAGACAAAGCCACAAGCAAAAAAGCTACTGTGCCAAGTATTACTCCGAGCAGAAATGATAAAGTTGCATAGCTTGTCAATATGCTTACAAAAAATGCTGCTATTGCAAGGAGAACCATTACCGATGCCAGCAAAAGCATGGAAAAAGGATTGTTGCTTCTGTTCAGGTTCAATATCATAGTAGCTATTGGGGCATTGTCCGTTCTATGCTTAAACAAGGCTATGAAAGATACTATCCCGAAGAAAAATAGAGAAACGCCTATCACTATATCTAACCCTACAAAAGCATAGTTTACTGCAAACAAGTAATTGTAATTTGCGGTTCCCGTTACAGTAACCGAACTGGAAACCGCCGGCACGTAAGATATTGATGAAATTTTCGGAAAGACAGCGAAAAAGACAAGAATAGCAGTTACAATTATCAATGCTACAAATCCAAATTTTAAGTATCTTAGTTTATTAGAGGCATTGTAAACTAATGCTTCACTTTTTGTATTACTCATATTAAATCCAGTGCCTCAAAATATAAATAGCTATTTTTTACTATAAAACGCAGATAAATTGGAATTTGAATTGTAGAACATAAACATTATAAAAATAAGCACATATAAAGGACCTGCAGCCAAATCAGTTACGCCGGCAAAGAATGGCCCGCCAAAACCCTGTATAACGGACCATGAAAACAGGCTATAGGCTATGCCCGCAATGTAAACTCCTTTCCTAAATAAACCAAAAATGAGCAGTAAAGCAATTGCTAACTCGGAAAATGCATACATATAGAGGAATAAATGTATGTTTGGCAGTATCAGCTTATCCCAGAATAGAAAGAATGGAATCAAGAATTTCGGCTCTCCGAGAATTTGCATTAGTTGGTTGCCGGCTATATTTGAAGCCGTGCCGCTCACTAGTTTTAAAGATGCATTTATTGCAAATATTGCTCCAAAAGCTATTGAAGAAATGGCAAAAACATTTGTTTTTTCATTTTTGGATTTTGCTTTCTTAAAGAACGCAAGCCTCCCCCATAAATTAAATTTCTTTTTTATTGACTTATCAATTGAAATATCATATGCATTAAAATTTCTTTCAGAGAAGATTAATAATAAAAACAAAAGAAAATAGAAAGGGGTTGCACCTATATCAAGCGTTCCTGCTATGTAAGGCCCACCAAACTGACTTATAGTAAGCCATATTGCTATTGAATATACTGCTCCTGCAACATACAAAAACTTTTTGAAAAAACCAAGTATAAGAAACAAGCCTATTAAAAACTCAACAATTATTGCAAAATACACAAAAAAATTTATGTTATTTGCAGTAACATTTGCCCAAAATGAAACCCAAGGATAGACAAAAGACCATGCACCATATGCCCCCGAAAGAACATTTTCCTTGATCAAATAAGCGGAATCCGGTATCAGCTTGAGCATTGAATCTGCTATGAATATTACACCTAAAAGAACGCGGGTTATAAATGGAATTTTACCAAACCTGAGGTTAACTTTTTCCATTAAATAAAACTAATTAAGAATAGCCATTGCTACTGGTACTTGCAACGGAAGAAGGAGAACTACTTACTATTATTTTACCATACATGCCCAGTTCTGCATGCCCGAATACTGGACAAAGGTACCAATATACTCCATTAGTATTGGCAGTGAATGTTTCACTCTCTTCATATATTCTTCCATTTTTGGGTGGAGGTATAAGTATGCCTTTCACAACGATGTCATTTGCACCGGTATAACCGTCAAACGCGCTTTCTGGCCCAGCTGTAGAATATGGTGGCGAGTAGCTGTTATTTACAATCATATACCCATGATAAGCATAATCCGATAAATCAAATGCATCGAAAGTTACTGTAGAACCCTGCTTTATTATTATAGTCGGATTAACAAGTCCATATACAGTAAAGGCAGGAAGCGCCTGAAGATCCAATTCACCAAGTAATGCCTTGTAAGGAGTATGCGTTCCCGGAACTGTAGAATTAAGCGTTATGTTATTTGCAGGATCTGAAGACAAGTTGTCTATCATTCCCATAGATATTGTTGTTGATTTATTAACATATATAGTGTTTGTGGCTGGATTTACTGTAACGCCTGCTGGTATAGTACTTAAGGCAGTAGAAACGGAAACAGAAACTGGGCCTGCAAAGCTTATTGTATGATTAATAGCTAGAAATGCCACTATTATAACTATAACAGCTATCACAAATATTATCGCTAAAATAATTGCATTGCTGTTTTTAGTGTTTTCCATCAGACTACCTCAATTTTGCCGTACATGCCCAATTCTGCGTGTCCTGGTATGGGGCAAATGTAATAGTAAGTGCCTGTTACATTGAATGTGTAAGACCCACTTGTTGAATAGATACTTCCACTGAAAGGATTATTGAAATTGGCGGGTGGCGGCAGTGCTGGTAAGTACAAAAGATCTGCTTTCAATGAAGTAGGAGAAAGAGTAGTAAATGGATTAAAAGGTGGAGCTTGTGGTGTTATAGCAAATATGTGTATTTCTGCTCCGAGGTTTATGAAAACAAAGTTCACAGTAGAGCCTTTATTTATAACGAATGTTGGATCTATTAAACCATAGTCTCCAAAGTATGGAAGTTCATGATTTGGAGTCTCAAGAAATGAATCAGCAGCAGTTATGTTAACAGGATATGTTATGTTGTAAACTGGATTATAGGATATATTCTCATATGCTACTATTGGTATGGTAACATTTGAACCTGTTATAACTATAGAATTGTTTGCAGAGTATACAGCTGCACCGCTAGGAACAGTGTGTATGAATTTAAGAAGTGCTGCCGAAGGTGATGAAGGAACCAAAGTGTATATTATAACAACAGCAATTACAACAATAACAGCCACTGCAACTATTTCATAAACAAGGAAATTGTTCTTCTTTGGCTTTTCCTGCATTTTAGTTATAGAAATTTGACTTATTTAAATCTTTTTAAAGTATTCTTTGATCTTTTTGCCAAATTTGGAATAGACAACTCTAGCTAATTCTATATCTAGATATGTACCGATTACTGCAACTGCATAGATTACCGGAAGGGTAGCAGCGGCATGCTGTACATAAGCAAAATGATATTCGTAGCTAGGTATTATGTTAAGTTCTTTTTCAGTCAATAGCCCCGAATACATCTCTGGAAATGCCATTATACCTGAGAGTAATAGCTTGTAGGTCTTAGGATGTTTCTTCAGGTAGTTAAATGCCTTCTGTTTAAGCTGACTTTTATTATCGGATAAAAGCTCCTCTAAATTGCTTGACTCCACTTCTTTGAATGAATACAACTAGTAAATAAGCTTTTTTATTAACGTTCTATGTATTTTTTCCAGTTTTTAATATCTTTTTCTACTGGGATGTAATGCACGTCTTCATAAGCCTCATTCTCTGCTATATCCACAATCCTTAAATCATTTGGATTGTTGTGCTCTAATATATTAAGAACTGTTCTACCTTTTTCAAATGATGGATAAACGTGCCAGCAAACAGTCTGCCCGTCTCTGTTCTTTCTTACGTTTTCTAGGATATACTCTCTTTTCTCATCTAGGTCAGTAACTTTCTGGTTATTCAGCAAAGCTATTTTGTAATACCTAAAAAAAATCTGATCCGGATTAAGCCTTTTCTTGTCCAGCAAATCAATAGTGTATATCAAATTTGTTTTTAAGCGCTGGCTTAACAGTTCACTGTCATTTCCATTTGATGTGTACTTTAACCTTCCTGGAGTGCTGTTTTTGAAAAGATAGAGTATATCCTCTCCATTTTCATTCACAACATAAGCATGCACTCTTTTATAGGTCAAAAGATCCGAATTTTTATAAAGCTTGTATTCTGGTTTAACCTTACTGGTTGGTGCATTTACCTTTAAAACAGCGAAAGAAAACGCAAAATTCATGTCGTTTGTGTAACCATCATAAGAATCTATTTTTTCGGCGTTATTTAATAAAGACTCTAAAATTGCGTCTTTTTTCATATTTTTTATAGAAAAATTCTAATATATAAATCTTATTATTTGTAAATTTTACAATATTTATAATTAAAACCAAAGCTTAATTATTGGTTAATATTCCTGAACATTTTTGTACATTTTATTGAATTCGTTCCAAAGCTCGTCAGGCATGTGCTTTTCAAATTTTTTGAAGAAAACCTTTACTTCATCTAATTCCTTTAGCCATCCCTTTTTATCAAAGTAGAATAATTCTTTGAGTTTATCTTTTCCGATGTTTAATCCTTTTAAATCCAAATCTTTTATGTCTGGTATAAATCCAATCGGGAGTTCAAGCGCATTTACTTTTCCATCAACCCTGTCAATCATCCATTTTAGCACTCTGAAGTTTTCACTGAAACCCGGCCAGGTATAATTTCCTTTTTCATCTTTTCTAAACCAATTTACGTTAAAAACCTTCGGCGGTGTTTTTATTCTTTTAGCTACATCGAACCAATGCTTAAAATAATCACCCATATTATAACCGCAAAAGGCAAGCATAGACATCGGATCTGACCTTACTACGCCAGTAGAGCCTGACTGAGCTGCAGTTGTCTCCGCCCTAGTCATAGCTCCCAATAGAATACCCTGCTCAAAGCTCTTGGCTTCATATACTAAAGGAATAAGCGAAGAACGTCTGCCGCCGAACAGAATTAATGACAGATTAACGCCTTTTGGATCCTTGTATGCTTGAGATTTAAAAGGATACTGTTTTAACGGCGTAGTAAACCTTGAATTTTTATGAGCTGCACTCCTTTCACTCCCAGGATGCCACTCTGCACCAGTCCAGTCATATAAAGTTTCGGGAGGCTCACTTAAACCTTCCCACCAAGGTTCATTTGTCTTTGGATTTAAAGCGACATTTGTAAAAATAGTGTTTTTCTTTAAAGAATCCAGGATATTTGGATTGCTACTAGGGCCTGTGCCATACGCAACCCCAAAGAAACCATTTTCAGGATTGATACCACGCAGTTCTCCTTCTTTACCTACAAAAAGCCAGCTTATGTCATCTCCGACAGTTCTTGCATAGAAGTCTTTGAAATCACTTGGAGGATTTATCATTGCCAAGTTTGTTTTGCCGCTTGCGCTTGGCAGTGCACCGCTTATGTAATATTTTTTATTTCTTTTTTTATTTTCTACTTCAAGTAAAAACATATGCTCTGCTAACCAACCTTCTTCCCTCGCGGCTACGCTTGCTATTCTTAAGGCATGTGGTTTTTTGCTTAATACTGCATTTCCCCCATATTCTGTGTTTATGCTCATCAATAACCATTCATCAGGAAAATGACATATGTACCTATTTTCTAGGCTTAAATCGCCAGTGGAATGCAGCGCTCTTACATATTTTTTCTTTCTTTTTAGTTCATTTACTGCAACATTTCCCATTCTTGTAAGTATGCGCATATTTACAACGACATATGCACTGTCTGTTATTTCAACACCAACCTGAGAAAAATCAGAGTTTTCCGGGCCCATGAGGTAAGGAACAACGTACATTGTTCTTCCTTTCATCGCTCCGTTGAAAAGATCCCACATCATTTTAAACGCTTTTTCCTTTTTCATCCATCTATTTGTCGGGCCTGCTTCCTCTTCACTGTCAGTGCATATTAAAGTCCGGTCTTCTACCCGCGCAACATCATTTTTCTGCGTACGATAAAGATAGCTGTTCTTGTACTTCCTTTCATTAAGCTTTATCCATTTTCCTTCACTTGTAAGCAGATTTGTTAACTCTTTATTTTCTTCATCAGAGCCATCGCACCAGTATACTTTATCCGGTTTTGTCCTTTTTCTTACTTCCTCGACCCATGAAATCAAAGAACTCGGTAAGGACTCTACCTGTTTGTTGTCAAGCATCGCTAATTTCACCTACAATCCCAAAGATTTAATGTTAAATAAAACTAAATCAAAAGCCAAAACACATTATTAATATTCATTCAATTGATTTATAGTTTTTTATCCAATACTAATAATCAAAAACTGGTTTTCACTTTTATTCAAAGTTAAAATTAACGATTCAAAAATAATTAAAAGCTTAAATATTGAAAGTTTCCAAAGGATTAGATATGGTTTTCAGCAATAATGCAATAGACTCTTTGTATACGTCTAAAAAAGAAATAGAAGAATTAGTGAAGGGCAATAAAGACAACAAAAAATTGAATGAGATAATAAAAAGCAAGGGAGTAAAACTTGAGGAGTTACTTAGCACAGAGGTAAAGTTAGAGTATGATAATCTTGGCATAAGTACCTCTTACTTAACAAGAGATTACGAAAGCAATGTTGTCAACCTAATAGGCATACTTGAAGACGTAAAAGAATTTTCAAAAAGCGCTTACAAAAAGATACGGTTTGACATTGACCACAATGAAAATGATGGAAGCTATTACGTAAAAGCATTTGATGAAAAAGATGAAAATTTATTCTATTTAAGATTAGCAAAAGGTTCATTTGATATGAGTGACGGCTCAAAGCATGTCTTTTTGTCTACAGGTATATACAAGAATTTCGCTGAAAAACCCTCGTTTGCAAGGGAATTATTTTCGATATTAAATGAAAAAGTAATAATAAAAGACATAGAAAAAACGTACAAGGACCTATTGATTGAAGGAACCGATCCTGAGAACGCAAGCAGCTTAACCGATGTACTCAAAGGTTTGGGGCTAGAAGTTTACAACAGCGATGTAAACATGAAAGCGGTGGGAGGATACAACGATATAAAGGATAGAATAGAAAGGGAGGTATTCACTCCTTTTGCACATAAAGACATACTAGAAGAGATAAGAAAGCTTACAAGAATAACCAAGAAGAACGAAACAAACAGTGCTTTATTCTATGGAGAACCGGGTACTGGTAAAACTTTAATGGCAAGGGTCATATCAAATGAAAATAATCTTAATTTTATATATATGAATATATCACAGATATACTCACATTGGTATGGCGATTCTCCAAGGAGAATGGAATCTGCATTTGACATTGTAAACAAATATTCCAAACAGAATGGTAAAACAGTATTATTCATAGATGAGATAGACTCTTTGGGTAGCAGACAGTACAATGGAAATGAAAGTAATAAGGTATTAAATGTACTACTTACAAAATTGAGCGGAATTAAGTCTGGAGAGAATGAAAACCTGCTTTTAATAGGCTGCACAAACTTGATTGAAAATTTAGACCCTGCTTTGGTCTCTAGATTCAAAAGCAAAATTTACTTTAGAAAGCCTGATGAAAATGATAGAATGGGAATAATAGCAACATATTCACAGAAACTATCTGAAAATGATATAAAGACATTTGCCAAGAACACTGAAGGACTGACTGGCAGAGACATTGAATCAATTGTTTCAATAGCAGAAGAAAACCTTGCATATGACATAGCAAACAAAAAAAGGGATTACAGAACGCCAAAAATAGAGGATTACCTGCATGCAATAAGTTTATTCAAACAAAGCCATGAGCAAGAAAAGCAGAAAACCAGCGGATTATATAGCTAGTAATCCGATTAAACCTTAAATAATATTAAAATGTATAGTAATAATGCAAGAATTAAAGAGTATATTCAAAAATAAGCAATTTAAAAAAATTATACTGCGCCCCCCAAACCATAAACCCGGTTCATTTAGAGGAGCTGGGGACTTATTAATAAATAATTCTGGATACTGGTTAACCTCTAGAACCAGAACCAAGAAAAAAAGAGGGTATGAGGTCGAAATATTCCATTCGAAAGAGGGGTATAACTACAAGTTAATTAAAAAAATAAATATAAAAGAATTAGAAAAAAGCTTAAATACTAAATTATCGAGTATTGAAGGCCAGCAGATTCTTTATAATGAAAAAAAGAAACTTTATTACTTGTACATTTCAGTAGATTTTGGCGATAAAAATGCCCATTTATGGGAAACTATACTTATGAGTTCAACCAACCCTTCAAAAACCTGGGAAAACAAAGGAGTTGTAATAAAACCTGTAAAGCCATTCAATACTGCAAAAGATTTTAACATAAGCTATATAAATGGCCAATATGTAGGTTTATGCAAGGCATACATTGACACAAAAAACCAGCTTAAAGCAGCTTTATTTACAAGCAAAGATGGATTAAGTTGGAAATATGAAGGTGTTCCATTGCTGGGCAATAAAAAACAACCCAAAGTATTCGCAATTGACGGAAAACTCTATAAACTTGGCAGTAAAATTATATTCTTAGGTTCTTTAGGTAATTTCTTCAAAAATGGATTGACGGCTTCTGACAGAGTATGTGGATTTGAACTGGACTTAAAAGAGAAGAGACTAAAAGAAATTTTTGTAGACAAGTGGGAGATAAAATCGAAATATGAAAATAGAGAATACCCTCTTCATACCTATTGTACTCCAGTATTAGATTACAAAAAGAAGGAATGGAAAATAATAATAGAAGCAATAGACCCAAGATATACAAAAAGATTGGGTGTATTTGATGTAATAGACAACGTTATAATGTATACCTCAAAAGCATATTAAAAATAATATGGATCTTGAAAAAATAAGAGCAAAAACAAGTGATAATTTGTTTTTGGACGGACTTCTTTACAAATCTGAAAACAATGCAAAAACTATTATTATAAATATCCACGGTACTGCAGGTAATTTTTACATACATAACTTCATAGATAAAATGTCTGTTGAGTATACAAAGAATAATATTGATTTCATGGCTGTCAATAACAGAGGACATGACTTTGTTTCAGAATTCCAACAAGCAAGAGGAAAAAATACAAAAATAATCGGATATGCTTACGAAAGATTTGAGGACTGCATATATGACATAAAGGCATGGTTGGATTTTGCATCTAGATTAAAATACAAAAATATAATACTGCAAGGACACAGCCTTGGCGCAATAAAAGCTACATACTATGTTTACAAAACAAACGATAAAAGAGTAAATGGCTTGATCCTTGCATCTCCTCCTGACATTGTAGGGTTATTTTCTAAAAGAGAGAAGCCGGTTAGTATGATTAATGACTTGTTATTTACGAAAAATAATAATAGTTTCCAGCTGATATCAAAAAGAACTTTTGAGGAACTTAAAAAAATAGATGGGCCTGCAGATATATTTAACACTTATGACCCAAAAAAGAAATCTGCAATTGAGAAGATAAACATACCAATATTCGCTTTCTTTGGAAGTATGAATGAGGCCACAATAATGAAACCAATTAAAGCACTAGAAATATTATACAAAAAATCACAAAAAACGAATTTCAATTTCAAAATTATAAACGGGGCCAATCATATATATTATAAAAAAGAAAAAACAGTAGCAAAAGAAGTTACTAAATGGATAAAACAAAATTTTAATTAAGCCACTTGTTTTACAAAATTGTTATCTTTATAAATATTGTATTTATTAAGCTTGAAATTTATGGTTGAGCCTACTTCTTTTGGTTTATCTCCTCTTAGTACCACCATAGATCCATCTTTTATTTCACACATCCAGTAATTTATATCCCCAACAAGTTCATTAGTTACTAATTTTGCTGTCAAAGTACCCCTTCCAGCAAGAGCCCATTCTGGTCTGAAGCCCCAACTTATTGAATCACTCTTCTTTATGAAACTCATAGGGAAATTTCCTATAAAATCACCGACCCACCTATTTTTAGGGAAATTGTACAAATTTTCAAACGAGTCTATTTGTTGGAATTTCCCATTGTTTAAAACTCCTACTCTTGAAGTTATATTTGAGGTTTCTCTCTGATCGTGGGTAACATAAACAAAGGTGCTGTGAAGCTGTTCACGTAACCTTTTGAGTTCCTCTCTGGCAGTAAATCTTACCCTTGCATCTAGATTTGAGAATGGTTCATCTAAAAGAAACATGGAAGGTTCACGTACCAATGCCCTTGCTAATGCAACCCTTTGCTTTTGGCCACCGCTTATTTTTGAAACTGCAGATGGCAGAATTTCTGAGATACCTAGTAGCTTTGCCGCTGAATTCACTTTCTTTTCAATTTCTTCCTTTTTTAGTCCTGCAATCTTAAGTGGAAATGCAATATTTCTATAAACATCCATATTTGGGTACAAAGCAAAACTTTGAAACACCATTGCAATATTACGTTTATTCGGGGGCAGTTCTGTAATGTCTTTTCCATCTAAAAATATCTTTCCTGAATCAGGTTCTTCTATTCCAACTATAATTTTAAGCAAGGTGCTTTTTCCTGTTCCGGAAGGCCCTAAAATTGCAAAAAGTTCTCCTTCATAAATTTTAAGATCGAGATTGTCTATTACTGCTTTTTTACCAAATTTCTTTGTTATGCCTTTCAATTCCAGTTTTACTTTATTGTTTTTCATCCTGTTATACCTCCAGTTAAATATATCCCTCTTATATACTTTTGTAGTACTACAGTTAAAATAATTACGGGTATTGAAACAACCGCAGCAAAAGCTGCGGCTTGTATCAAACTACCTTCAGTTATGTTTATGTATACTATTACCGGTAAAGTTGGCTTTAAAGGTGAAAGTATAACTGCAAATGTAAATTCGTCCCAGGAAGTAAGCCAAGAAAGTAAAAAAGCCGCTGCTACGCCTGCCTTTGCAAGAGGTACTAACATGGTATAAATCGTTCTAAAAAGACCCATACCATCGACTCTTGCTTGGCTCTCTAAATCTTTGGGTATAGCCCTAAATGAACCCAATAATATAAATGTTGCTAATGGCAAAGTAAACAACGATTGAGCAAGTGCCAATGCAACAGGGCTGTCAAATAGCCCTGCCTTTATAAATTCAACCGAAATAGGTATTGCAATTATAAGTGCGGGTACTAAATTTGCTATAAAAAGAAACACCATTATTAAATTTCCCAGTCTTTTGTTAAGTTTACTTAGACCATAAGCAGCAGGTATTGCTATTGCTAAAGTTATGGCTCCGACCATAAATGCCACTTCCAAGCTTTTAAACAAAGGCGCAACGAAATGATATTGTGTTAATGCGCTTATGAAGTTAGCTAATGTCAATTTAACAGGCAATTGTGATGGAAACAACTTGTCAAGAGTTGTCGTAGTCGGAGAAAAAGAAACCAAAAAAAGTATGTAAAGTGGGTATATAAATATTATTGCAACAATTATGGCTACTGCATACAACAGATATTTCTTAATTTGTTTGATTTTCATATCAATCAGCTACCTCATAAACTCCCATTAGCTTCTTTCTGAATACAACTATTAATGCAAAGCCTAAAACAAAAGCGAAGAGGATAGTTGCTGATGAAAGAGAATAATATAAAGTAGAAGTCGTTGAATAAAATTCATAAGTTATTGTAGTAAGAAGCGGTGGATTATATCCAAATAGTATCAAAGGCAACGCAAAAATATTAAATTCTGCGATCCCTCTAACTATTAAAGCTATTGTAACGAAATCAGCTATATTAGGCAGAGTTATGCTAAAAAATCTTCTTATTGGGCCGGCACCATCAACTGCAGCTGCATTATATAATTCTGGAGGGATCTGGCTCATACCTGCGAAAAGAATTAATGCGACTATTGGCGTTGTTTTCCAGGAGTCTGCAAGCATTGTTGTAAATAAGGTCATATAGGTATTTGCATACCAATTTATTGCGTGTATTCCAAATAAAGCTAAGAAAGAATTAGCATAACCTCCGACAGAAGGGAATATTAATGAAAAAGTATAAGCAGAGACAACTGTAGCTATACCAAAAGGAAGTATGTATATTGTAGAAAATACTGCCTTTCCCTTTAAAGCCTTTGTAAGTAAAGTAGCAATTATAAATCCAAAGGTAAACTCTATTGTTAAAGCTCCTGCAGTTAATATGAATGTATTCAATATCGCTGAGACTATTCCGTAATGACTAAGGTCTGTAAAGTTGCTTAAAGTTAATTGTCCTGTAGATGGAGAATGAAAACTTTGAAAGACTGCAGATAAAGCCGGATAAAAAGATATACCGACTAGGTAAGCCACTAAAGGAAGAATCAAAAGAACAGGAATATATTTACGTTTTATCCTAAATTTCATAATACCATATGATTCTTAAAATATTTAAAATTTTAATGGTTAGTATGAACTGATTAAGCAGCCTTTAATGGCGCAAAGTATCCTTCTTCGTACTGATTTGCGTATGTGGTATTGTAATTACTTACTAAGTAATTGTACATTGCCAAATTCTCGCTATTTAGTATTGTTTGTATGCTACTTTCAGTACATGCAGTTCTACCACAATCATTAGTAACTATCTCTGTGAATGCATTATCTGCCAAGGCATCCCACTCTGTTATCCACGCTACGGGTGGTCTAAAGAAAGCCCCCTGATTAAAAGCAGCTAGTATGGCCTGCGAAGCCGCGGATGCATTTGTGTAAGTTGCGTTGGTAGTATTATAAACAACCGTTCCTGAAGTGGCTATTGATTCGTAATTATCCAAACTACCGGGCCACTGATAATCAAAAAAGTTGTATTCATTATTGTTTAATCCTTTATAAGAAGCCCAATAATCGTGCGTATAAGCAGGAGAGAAATACTTGCTTAGATTATAGATATAGTAATAAGCAGCAACATCTCCGCTATCATTTAAAACCATTGGATTACCGCCTGCCTGAACCATCCATTGGAACATCTCTGTAGAGGTACTAGCTCCACCATGTCCTTGCATACTTATACCACCAAAACCCTTTGAGGTAAGAGCTTCACCCAAATTAAGTAATTGTGTCCAATTAGAAGGTGGAGTAGTAAAGCCTACTTTTGCTAATGATGAAGGATTATACCAAACTAATGCTAGATTTGCTCTGTAAGGTAAGAAGTAAACTCCTTTATAAGTTTGTTTTTCATAAGTGACTAAACCTGCCATTGATGGAATCAAATCATTGGGTAATAATAAGCTAGCATTGGTAATGTTATCCAAATCCCCTGCGTAAAACAGCTCCCCTATTGCAAGATTGTCTTGTGCTATTACTGTAGCTCCAACCTTACCACTTTCAACTAAAGCTTCAACATCGCTAGTTATTTGATCAGGTCTAAGTTGTACCCAATTTATTTTTATATTAGGATATATTGACTCAAATTCCGGTATCAATACATTTTCCATAATTTGTGTAGCAGAAGCACTAACGCCTAAGTCATCATACATTGTAACAGTAACTGCTGGCCCATTATAAGCCGGCAAGGTCGTATTTACTGGGTGAGCCGCGTATGCTTCGGTATCTATTGGAGGCCAACCCAATTTATACAATTCTTCTTGAGCCTGTGTCGACAAAAAGAAAGTAATCACTGTATCTATCGCATTCAAATTAGTAGCGCCTTTTGGAATAGCAAAAACATCTCCACCAATAAGATGCTCAGTATTATTTAAACCTGCAGGGCCTGCGTAAACTCCGATAGTGGGAGAAGAAGAGAATGCAACTGCTGTGCTTACATTAGTAGTAGGTACACTAACAGTTGTTTTTGAAACGTGTGAAAAGTAACCTATGAAAAAGAATATTATAGCCACAACCACAATTAAAGCAATTACGGATCCACTGAAACTACTTTTCGTGGAGTTTTCCATAATCTTAAGATAATTTAATTATATTTAAAGCTTTCTACCCTTCAAAACTAAAAGAATATTAATTTATTTATAAAATAGATTTAAATTGAATGCAAATAAAGTGTAAACAATCGAATGGCATACATTACATAAACATAAATTATTACAATCCTGTTGTTAAATTTAATTTGCCTAAAGATTATACTGAAGATATTCATTCAAATACTATCGATATAACTGGGGAAAAATTCTCTTTTTATGAAAGTGAGGACAAAATAATTCTGTCAAAGGATTTAGACATAAAAGAACACATTTTGGGGCTTGGAGAAAACGCTTTCAAGTTAGACAAAAGAAGGTCAAGATTAACAATGTGGAATACTGATGCGCACGACTATACTCCAAATACGGATAAAATGTATATTTCAATCCCTTTCTTTATATCGGTTAAAGAAAAGAATAAACTTGGAGTATTCATCAATTACCCTGGAAAAATAGATTTTGATTTTGGTATAAAAGAATACGACAAAACAATTATAGAGATATTTAACAAAAGTGCGGAGATTTTTATTATTGAAGGACAAAGCTTAAAAGAGATATTAAACAAATTCCTCTCAGTAACGGGAAAACCCTTTAAAATACCTGAATGGGCGCTTGGTCATTCAATATCAAGATATAGTTATTTTCCACAAAAAACTGTTATAAATGTATTGAAAGAATACAAGAAGTATTCTAGAGTTGATACTATCTACCTGGACATAGATTATATGGATAAATATAAGATATTTCAATGGAACAGATCTTATTTTCAAAATCCAAAAAAGATGATAAAAGAAATACATAAAATGAAAACAAAGATTGTGACAATAGTGGATCCTGCAATAAGAATAGAACAAGAATACGAAACGTTTATAAATGGTATTGGGCATTACTGTGAAAGAGAGTCTGGGGAGATTTACACTTCGAAAATGTGGGCAGGGAATTGTGTTTTTCCTGACTTCTTTAATGAAAAAACTAGAAACTGGTGGTCCTCTAAAATAAAAAAATGGGTAAGCGATTATTCAATTGATGGAATTTGGTTGGACATGAATGAACCAACTGTGTTTAACTTAAGTAAAACATTTGATTCAGATGTCATTCACAAAATAAATAATAACTATTATTTGAAACATGAAAAAGTACACAATGCATATGCCTATTTTGAAGCCATGGCAACTTATAAGGGCATAAAGAATGGATTTATATTGTCTAGGTCAGGATACGCAGGGATACAAAAATATGCAGCGATATGGAGTGGTGACTCCGTTTCTTCTTGGGAAGACATGCGGTTACAAATCCCAATAATGCTGAATTTAAGCTTATCGGGTGTGCCATATGTAGGCTGTGATTTGGGGGGATTTAACGGAAGAAACGAGCCTGATCTCCTTGTAGCATACTACCGTATGGCAGTTTTCTTCCCGATATTTAGAAACCATAAAAACAAACTAGAAAATGACCAAGAAATTTACATTTTAAAGGACAAAGACAGAGAAAGCATAAAAAAAGCAATAGAATTAAGGTATCTATTTATGAGTTATATAAAGGATTTAGCCTTATTATCACATAAGAAAGGAAGCCCAATTATACGACCTCTATTTTATGAATTTGAGGATGATGAGAACACCTATCAAATAAACGATGAATATATGCTTGGCAGTCATTTATTATATGCTCCACAACTAGAAAATAAAATAGAAGAGAGAGAGGTTTACCTTCCAGGAGGTAAGTGGTTAGATTTAAACAATAAAAAAGAGTTTCTTGGACCGTGTTACATAAAATCAAATGATGAATTCCCAATATTCATAAGAAAAGGCACGAATATAGAATTGACAAACGGCAAAAAAATTGTTTACTGAATTTTATAAAGGTCTAAAAGCGCACTTATAAATGTGGCATGTACAAACCCTTGGGGAAAATTGCCTGTGAACACTTTATTATGCACATCTATGTCTTCGCCAATTAGATTGTTAGGGCCCACTATGCTTTTTACGTTCTTAAGCAGCTGTACGGCATCATTTTTCCTTTTCAGCTGAGAGTAAACTGAAGAAAGCCACATGGAGCAAAGAACAAATGCATGATTTGCCTTTCCAATCGAATCAAAGTTATATCTGTAAACAAAGCCCTTCACAAAAAGTGTCTTTTCAACAATCTTAAGTGTCTTGATAAAGATTGGATCGTTAACATCGATAAAACCGTAGATTGGAAATGACAATACTGTAGAATCCACTTCATTGCTCTTCGGAAAGGTAACAAAATAGCCGTCTTTTACGCAATTTGACATAACCCAGCTCTTTATTTCGCTCCTTGTTTCTTTCCAACGGTCTATCCCACCTATCTCAGAAATAAGCGTTCCTGCGCTTTCCAATGCGACCCAGATCATGACTTTTGAATGAGTATATTCATGGTCCTCTGGCTTTTCCCATATTCCAGAATCAGCAAGCTGCCAATTATCAGATAACCAATCAGCTATGTATTCTATGGCCTTTGAATGATTCTGTATAAACTCTTTGTCCTGCGTAGAATCGAAATAGCCCTTTACGGCGTACAAAAACTCTCCTTCTATATCCAATTGTATCTGATTAGTAGCACGATTGCCTATTCTTACAGGCTTTGAGTTCATAAATCCATTCAAGGAATCAATATATTTTTCTCCATATATTTTTGTACCGTCTACTTTGTAAAGATTATAGAGCGGTTTACCGGAATAATCTATCATGCTGAATAAAAACTCAAGTGCCCTTCTGCCTTCAATATAGAAACCTAATCTACAAAGAGCGGAAGCCATTATTGCCGAATCCCTTACCCAAACATATCTGTAATCCCAGTTTCTATTACCACCAGGATCCTCTGGCAAAGATGCAGTCGGTGCTGCTATTATGCTGCCTGTTGGGGAGTAAGTAAGTCCAAGTATAGTAAAAACGGATGACCTCAAAAGCTGTTCGAATTCCTCTAAATCCGTGCCTAAAAGACTTAATTTTATCCTTTCTGTGTATGCTCCCCAGTAATCTATTGTTGAATCCAGCGCTTTTGAAAGACTGGAGGAAGAAACATTTTTCCCTTCTAATTCATATATCTCTGCAGATTGGTAATAAGAAAGGATAACCTGTGTTAATCCTTTTTCTATCTCCCACGTAAAATCTCCTATTTTTTTGTATTCTCCTAATATCTCTAAAACCAGCTTTCCTTTACCGGTTTTACTGTCAAACATTATCTTTCCATCATTTTCTGAATAATTGAAATTCATTGTATGAAAACCAAATAATGGATTAAGGTTAAGCTGCAACTTTATCTCTGAATTTATGTCTCTAACAAGTATTGTTTTACCCGGTATTAAAAAATCATTGATGTCTGCACTTCCTTCTGAGGTTTTAAAGCTCGTATGCAAAACGTTTGGTGCAGTATATTTATGC
>JAKBRA010000049.1 GCA_021834945.1 Nanobdellota archaeon
ATACCCGTAAAAGTTATCGTACCTGCAGTTATACTTATCGTAGCCGTAATTTCAATTGCCATTTTTATAATTCATCCGGTAGGGAAGACAACCCTGAGCACGGTAACTTACACTCCCATAAACTATCTTTCAAATTCGGGTTTGAATTCAGCGATAGGCGGAAACTGGTCTTTGGTACTGAATGAAACGGCAAATTCAACTGTAATAAGCCGATACGCCGGAACTGGTGATTTTCCTGCGGGTACAGTGGCAGCGTCAGTCCAGGAGTTTGTTCCTTTTTCTGAGATCTCGCAGCTACATGCAAATAACTCTTCAAATATATCTGATTTCGTATCAACTGTATATTACATGAATTCGTCATCAAGTGCAAGTGCTCTTTTCGATGAAATAGGCGGGATTACAGGCTCAGAGTACACAAATAATTCAAAAGTAGAGTACAATCTAAGCAATGTAGAAAATGTAAGCATGTTTTATGTTAACGGCAGGTTAAATTCCTCTAATTCGTCCACTGAAAATGCTACAGAGATTTACATGTTAAAAGGCAAATCACTTGTAATAGCAACCGCTTCAAATAAAAACATAAATTACTCAAAGGCTAGAAATATAGTCACAGATCTTTTCGCTTAATTTTATATCAAAAGACCTAAAAAGATTAATTCCCACGTTTTTTACATATAACATGGAAAAGAGCGTAAAGGAGCTTGCGGGAGTGGCAAAGAATTTTATAGATGAACGGGATTGGAGGCAGTTTCAGACTTCAAAAGATCTAGCAGAAGATATATCAGTAGAAGCAAATGAATTATTGGAGCTTTTCTTATGGAAGGATGGAAAAGAGCTTGACAAGAAGGCAAGGGAAGACAAGGAATTTCTGCAGAAAATAAAGAATGAAACAGCGGATGTTTTCTTCGGCTGTTTAGCTATCTCTGACCATTTGAATTTTGATTTAGATCAGGCTTTTCTGTCAAAGATGGAGCAGCTTGAAAAGAGGTACAACGTTCAGGAAGTCAGGGGAAAATCTGTAAAGATTGATGAAGAGGAGTGGTTAAGAAAAAACAAGGACAATAGTTATGAGCAAGTATAAGGGAAAACCTACGATTCAAGGGATAAAGCGAACCGAAAGAATGGAAAACATAAATAGCAGAAGGAGTAGAATAACAATATGCTTAAAACATGGAAATCTAGGCTCTTGTATAATTCTAGGATGATAGAGCTTATTGGTATGAAAAGCAAAGGATGGTTTAGCAGCTGTAATCCTTGGAAACAAATAATATCCTTTATAAGAAAATCTAATTTGAGTGGAAGAATTTTAATTAGTCCATTAAGGGTAGAATGCAATGGCATATAGTGTAGTTATAGGAAGAAATGAGAAAGATCACAAGGATTACGGAGATTTAGCGACTACTTTTATAGGGAAGCAGTACATAACGATGGGTAATGTCGTAAGCCTGGGAAATAATATAATGCTTGATGCTCTAAGACCGCATGTAGTTTTGATAGCCGGGAAAAGAGGTTCTGGAAAAAGTTATACCATGGGGGTAATAGCAGAAGGACTGGCTTCGTTAGAAGAAGACACGGCAAACAGCATTACTTCGTTGATAATCGATACAATGGGAATATACTGGACAATGAAGAATCCGAATTATAAGGAAGCCGATCTGTTAAAAAAATGGGGCTATCAGCCGACAGCTTTCAAAAACATAAACGTATTCGTTCCAAAAGGTGCGTTTGACAAGGTAAAAGAGGAAAACGTGGAAATGGCCGATTACCCGTTTTCAATCTCCGCAAATGAGCTTTCAACAAGTGATTGGTGCGATATCTTTGGCTTTTCAATGAATGAAGAGTATGGCATACTGATTAATCAAGTATTAGAAGCGCTGGAAGAAGACAAACGGCCGTATGACTTAAAGGACATAATACAAAACATAAATTCACAGGTAACAACCTCCGATACCGTAAAAGAGGCTGTAAAGGAAAGATTCGAGTCCGCTTTAGGATGGGGCTTGTTTGAAAAAGAAGGCACTAAGATAGAGGATCTACTTGTTCCCGGTCACATAAATATACTGGATATAAGCCTTTATGCTCATTCTTTGGGAGAATTTAGTCTTAGAGCTCTGGTCATAGGCTTGCTATCACAGAAAATACTTGAAATAAGGACCAGGCAGAGAAGAATAGAAGAGTTGAATGAAATCAATTCAACGGAAATAACCGAAGAAGAAAAGAAAAAGACTATACCATTAGTTTGGCTGTTCATAGACGAAGTTCACGAGTTCCTACCGGCAAACGGTATAACGGCCGCTACTGCCTCACTTTCCAGGGTAATAAAAGAAGGAAGACAGCCTGGCATAGGATTGGTTATTGCTACGCAGCAGCCTGGAAAATTGGATACGGATATAATAACACAATCCGACATTATAATATCGCAGCATGTAACGGCAAAGCTAGACATAGATGCATTGAACACAGTAATGCAAACTTATATGGCATCTGACATACGAAAGTACTTAGTGGATCTGCCCAGGTTGCCAGGGGCATGTATAATATTAGATGACAATTCCGAAAGGATATATCCTGTACAGATAAGGCCAAGACTGACTTGGCATGGGGGAGAAACCCCTAGATCAATAAGTAAAAAGGTACAGAATAAATAGAAAAGATAAATGGAAAAATATTATATTTTTGGTATAGTCGCTGCAGTTGGAGTATTTGCGTTTATCTTACTGTTTTTTGGCGTAGGAAAGAATGTCAATTTATTTGAAAGCGTGCCGCAGCAGGCTTATGGCATCGCAAATTCATCGCTGGAAAGTTCAATTTACAATGATATCCTGGGATTGCAGACATACCAGAACGCCATACCCAATGGCAAAATGGCATTATACAACGTAAATTACAGCCTTTCAACTTCTACTTCATTATCAAATGGCACCAATTCTAACAGCACTGAGATCTCAAAAGGCTATATACAACTGCTTCATGGATCGAATGGAAATTCCGAAGCGTTTTCAAACTTTACTATTTCCGTTCCAGTCTATAGTAGTATAGGCTACAACTTAACTTCTCTTTCGTATGTTTTTGCGATAGGAAACAACACTTACTTATGTTTTGGATCATCGGCAACATCTGGAAAAGTATCCTGCGAGCCTTTAAATGAAAGCATGAAAACTTTAAGCTATAGCCTTTTTAATGCTTTAAAGATGGACAAAGTTTCATTGCTGGAAGCTTATAATACAACATACAAAGGATATCCCTGCCTTTTCACCGTTTCTTCATTCTCTCTTTCTATAAATAGCAGCAACAGCTCTTTAATAGCTAGAAGCACAGGAAATGAGAAATTGGGCGGGATATTGACAAGCTGT
>JAKBRA010000050.1 GCA_021834945.1 Nanobdellota archaeon
TATGCGGCTCTCACGCTGCCACCGTCATGACAACGTGGGCAAAAGAACATTTTTCATGACATCTATCCGAACTTCCTAAATTTTGTTTAACAAAAATATTCAAGTCCCTCTAAAATTAGCCTTGAGTTTTCTTAAACAAATTTAAATTTAATTGTAAAATTCACCCAAAGATTGAGGGTTTTAGTTTTTAATAACTGCCCACCAACATTACAAGGAGGTGGGGCTGAGCGAACTTTTCGAGTTTTCTGCGAAGCCTTGACTGAGAAAGGTTTTGATGTATATGCGCTTTTCCCAGAAAGAGAAAAGTTCAAATTTCAAGAGTCATATAAATTCAAGTTTATAACATTCAAAGAGCGCGCGAACATCAGCGGTTACACTCTTTCGGTTAAAAATATTATTAAAATAATTAAGGAAGTTAATCCGGATGTTATACATCTCTTAGATGGTTTAACCCCAACTGATTTGTTTCTTATTATAGCGAACAAGTTAATGCTTAAAAAACCATTATTTGTTGATGCGATAGCGCTTTACCGGAACCCTGTTTTCAACATAATGGTAAGATTACAAATGCCGTTTTATAATTTAGTTGAAGGGATTTCAGTTTCTAACCCCCAACTTAAAAAAACAATTATTCGTTGGTTCGTAAAAAAATCGAAAATATTAGATTGCAATCCTCTTCTAATTGATGTCGATGACAAAGTCTTGCTACCTAAACGTGGCCAAAAGGGTGCTTTTAACTATATTTTTATAGGAGTCCTTGATGAAGCTCATACTTATAAGGGTCTTGATTTGTTGTTAAAAGCTTTTAGTAATGTAAATTCAATGGCGACGGAAAAGAATATTTATTTGACGGTTGTGGGCGCGGGAAATAGCATTAAATATTTTAGATCGTTGGCGCAGAAAGGAAATATTAGTAACATCGTCTTTAAGGGCTTTGCTCCCTCCATTAAGCAGGAGTTAAATAATGCTGACGCGCTAATTCTTCCTTCCAAGAAAAGGGGTGAGGGATTTGGTAAAGTCATAATTGAAGCATCGCTTCAAGGACTACCTGTATTAGTATCTAAATACGCTGGTGGGTCATATTTAGTAAGACATTTTAAAATAGGCCGCATTTTTAACCCTTACCTTCATAAGCAGGCGGCTCGGTCTATTATTACGTTTGCTAAAGAATGCAGAGAAAATGTATATAACGAAAATATAGTTGAATTCCAAAAATGGCTTCTTAGCGAAAGAGATAATATTTTAAATTTGATCATAGATAAATATTTAAGCTCAAATAAGAGGGTCTAAATGAATAACAAAAAGACAATAATACTAATGACCCACAAAGGACTGCAAGAAAAAAATGGAACTAGTGTTTATCTCAAAAATATGGTATCAGTTCTTTCGCAGGACTTTAACGTTATAGTCCCGTCAGAATCATTTTTTGAGAAGAAGATAGGTAAAACTAATAAGTGGATTTCAAAAGTTATTGGAATTAATGTATTCTTGTCTTTATGGGTATTAAAAAACTTAGGAAAAGATAAATCATCTGGCAAAATAATTGTTATGGAGGACCGCTATATATTAATACCTAGCATTATGCTTGCGTTATTATCTTCAGGAAAACTTATTACTTTGGTATCTGACTGGGGGTTAAAATACATTTTTTCTTTGCCAGTTCATAAGCTGCTTAAATACTTACTTTCATTCTATAGTGTATTCTTTCATTTATTAGTAATTAAGCTTTCAACTTCCATTATAACTATGTCGGTTACAGATAAGATCAAAATTTCACATTCATTTGGAAAGCCTATTTTTGTAATTCCATATCTAATGCCAAATCTCGATACTCATGTTGATCTGAATTCAAGAGAGGCAAATGTTTTATTTGAAAATAATGAAATTCGGGCTATATTCGTTGGTGATTGTTTTTATCCACCTAATATGAAAAGTGTCGAATTCTTAATCAAAGAAATAGCCCCAAAACTATATCTTATTGACAAAGGTGTTAGAATTATAATAGCAGGGAGAGGTACAGCAGTATTCCAGCGGAATGTAACAAAAAATGTTACTGTTTTGGGAGAGGTAGAAAGTCTTCTACCGATTTATAATAGGTGCCATATTGGAATAAACCCTTCCAAAACTATAGGTGGAACGAGCTCAAAAAACATTGAATACTTGGCCAGTGGATTAGTTGTTGTTGCAACAAGGGAGTCGACATTAGGGGTTATTCAAACTAACAGACTGATTATTTCAGAATTAGAAGATTTTGCCGAAATAATTGCCTCAGAAGCAAGAAAACTAAGGGCAAGCCATAGAGATTCTATTTATGAGGAAGAAACTAAAAGAATAAAAGAATTTTATTCATTAGATGAAAACAGGGATCTAATAGTTAAATTTGTAAATTCAATTTGAGTGCACGTTCACATAACTGGAACGCCATTCTAATGTAATTATAGAGGAGAATAGATACGTAAACAGCATGTGAAAAGTGGTTTTCTGGGTAAGGGGAATCTATATGAAATCCAAATATTCTGTTGAAGTGAAGGTACAGATTGTGATGGAATCTTTCAAAGACAGCGTTACACGTACTAAAATATACCATGGTCTCGTATTTCTCGGAATTTCTAGCTATACAATTGTTACTTTTTTATACTCATATATGCGACTGCTTTTACGTTGACAAGAAATCTACCATGTCCGTATAAATATGATAGCCGGTAGAGAATTGAATACAATCATCCCTCTGTTTACATTATCGACGTCACGGGAAGAATTAACCTTGGTCCATAATCTTCTCTTCTTTCCTCACTTGTAAGAGAGATCATCACACATTATAGTTATAACGAGGTCAGGTAAGGATTACATTACAGAGGGTGAGAGACCCTTTTATAGTAAACGAGCTAGTCCGTAAGTGGCATAATGACGTTGTGGGAATAATTTTAGGTGATGGTTCAGGAAAGGATCTAAGAGAAGAAATGGTTGACAATTTTGGAATAAAGGATCGAGTTATTACTTTAGGACAAATATTAAGAAAACATTATCTCAACGTTCTTTCAATGGGGTACATTTTTTAGTAGAAAGCCCAGACCACATACCGTATTCCATTATGGATCCAACAAAAATAAGCGATTATGTGCATATAGGAAAGCCATTCATATGGTCATTTGATTTAGAAACCCAAGCATGGGAAAATTACCCGCTACTTGTCAATCCTGCAAGATATACTAATAAATTTTTTAGGGTACAAAGGGGATTATATATCTGAAATTACATCGTTGATTCACCTTTTCATTGATGGTAATTCTTTTAAAACGCAGTGTTTAGAAAAT
>JAKBRA010000051.1 GCA_021834945.1 Nanobdellota archaeon
ATGGATAATAACTTCAGTATCTCTTTTAAGACCACAGATGATATAAAGATACCTCCAAAGATAGTTGACCAAGTGATTGGACAGGAAGCAGCAGTAGAGATAATAAAGAAAGCAGCAATACAGAGAAGAAATGTACTTTTAGTTGGAGCGCCTGGTACTGGTAAAAGCATGTTAGGGCAGGCCTTGTCGCAGTTATTGCCTGCTGAAAAGCTTGTAGACATACTTGCATTTCCAAATCCAAAGGATGAAAATGAACCTACTATAAAGACTGTTCCTGCAGGAGAGGGGAAAAGGATAGTTAATCAGGCAAAAGCCAGGAACATGTCCGCATTAGGTGGTAGCAATAACATGATAGTCTTTCTAGGTTTCATAGTTGCTTTTTTTATAGCTACATACATAGTTAGCATTCTAGTTTCTGATCAAAAAAATCCAATACTTGCAGCTGCAAATCAAATCTCAGGTACTCTATTTATAATAACAATGCTTATAGGTTTTCTATTCGTTCTTTTGATGTATAGGTTAGGAAGAACTTCTTTGAAGGTTAATGTACCAGCTCCCAAGCTTTTGCTTGACAACTCAACTGCAAAGTACGCGCCTTTTATAGATGCCACGGGCGCAAAGGAGGGAGCATTACTTGGAGATGTTCAGCATGACCCGTTTCAATCCGGAGGATTAGGCACACCTGCCCATGAAAGAGTGGTTCTTGGAGATATACACAAAGCTAATGGAGGAGTTCTTTTCATAGACGAAATAGCAAATCTTTCGCCAGAAACGCAGATTCAACTGCTTACTGCAATGCAGGAAAAGAAATTAAGCATTACTGGAAGAAGTGAAAGGAGCGCAGGCGCTATGGTAAAAACGAATCCAGTTCCTTGCGATTTCATCCTTGTCGGAGCGGGCAATCCAAATACTTTAAGTGAGATGAGTCCTGCTCTGCGTTCAAGAATAAGAGGTTATGGTTACGAAATTTATATGAATGAAACAATGCCGGATACCATAGAAAACAGGGACAAAATAGCAAGATTTGTTGCACAAGAAATAAGCAAGGACACTAAAATACCTCCTTTTTCAAGGGATGCCGTTGTTGAAATATTAAATGAAGCTAGAAGAAAATCTAATAGGAAAGAATCTTTGACTTTGAAGCTAAGAGAATTAGGTGGAGTTATAAGGGTAGCAGGAGATATTGCCGTAGAAAACAAACATTCAATTGTAAGCAGAGACGATGTATTAAAAGCAAAGAACTATGCAGGTTCATTTGAGCAGCAGATTGCCGCAAGATACATAAAAGAAAAGAAAGATTACGATGTTATACAGGTAAATGGATCCAGGGTAGGTAGGGTAAATGGCTTAGCTGTAATAGAGAATTCCGACTCGGGTTTGATGCTGCCAATTGAAGCAATAGTCACAAAGAGCATGAGAAAAGGATCCGGAGAGATAATAGCAACGGGTAAACTAGGAGAAATAGCACAGGAAGCAGTCAAGAACGTATCAGCAATCGTTAAGCTGTATGCAAATAAGCCTTTAACTGACTATGATATACACATACAATTTTTACAGGCCTATTCAGGTGTTGAAGGAGACAGTGCAAGCGTAAGTGTTGCTATAAGCATACTATCAGCTCTTACTAATATACCAATAAAGCAGTCTTTAGCAATGACGGGCTCTTTATCGATATGGGGGGAGGTTCTGCCAGTGGGGGGAGTGTCAGCAAAGGTAGAAGCTGCTATAAACGCTGGAATTAAAGAGGTTATAATCCCTGCTTCTAATATAGATGATCTGGTTCTATCCGATCCTAAGGCAATAAAAATAACGCCAGCAGATTCAATAATAGATGTAATAGAACATGCAATGGTTGATAACGCTCAGAAGACAAAACTACTTAATACAATAAAGAAATCTCTGAAAATAAAGCATGACAAAAAGTAAGGTATTCTCGCACGTGTTTGATGAGGAAACCCTAAGAAACGTCAATAAATTACAAGGAGATGGTTATATAAGCAATCTCTTAGGCCCGATAGGAACGGGAAAGGAATCCTATGTTTTTTATAGCAGAGACTTTCATGATAACATAGTTGCAGTTAAAATACATCGGCACAATATAGACGCATTCAAGAGCATACCTGCCTATATACGTTTAAGGGGCAGAAAAAGTGGCGGTTTCATAAAACAGATAAATGACTGGACAAGATTCGAATACAATTTTCTTTCAAAAGCACATAACCTTGGGATAAACGCTCCAGAGCCTATTCGCTGTTATGAAAACATAATAGTAATGCAGTTTATAGGCAGCGAGGGCAATACAGCTAAACTTGCTATAAAAGACAGCGATTTCAATGTAGAAAGATGGTATACATTGTTAACTAAGTTTATAGTTAGCATGGCAAAAAATGGAATGATACATGGTGATTTAAGCCCATATAATATATTAAACTACAATGGAGAGCCTTTCATTATAGATTTCTCCCAAGCGTTAAAACTTTCTTCTTTAACGATTAATTTTTTGGTTAGAGATATAACTAATATAAATAACTGGTTTTTGTCTTTGAAGTACAAAAACATAAAGGAAACAAAAGACATACTTGAAGAAGTAGGCTGGAAAGATGATAACTAAAGAAGATAAAGTATACTTGTTATTGACAAAGATCCCAAAAGGAAAAGTAACTACTTACGGTAAAATAGCTAAAAAACTTAACATATCTCCAAGAGAAATAGGAAGGATACTAAGCAGGAATGAACATCCAAAGAAGTTTCCATGCTATAAGGTAGTAAGATCAGATGGCAGTTTAGGAGGTTATACAATAGGAAACAGAAATGATTCTAGTACTGTAAAAGTTAAAAAGAGAAAATTAATCATGGATGGAGTTAAATTAAATAAAGATAGAGTAGATAAGTCCTGCATATTTTATAAAGTGTGAGCGGGAAAACCTACGATTTAAATCGTGGGATGAAAGCGAACTCAAAAGTGGAAAACATAAATGGCATTCAAGGCATTCTTCAAAGGCATAGCAAAATATCCAAAATACAAGAAGAAAACAAACAGGCAGTCCTTTAGAGTTCCGCAGTTCTTCAACTTCACTGACAATTTACTGTACCTTCCTAAGATGGGAAAAGGGATAAAGATGGAA
>JAKBRA010000014.1 GCA_021834945.1 Nanobdellota archaeon
GCGATATCTATGTTTAGGCCGAGATCTCCCCTAGCAACCATTATAACATCTGCTACCTTTACAATCTCGTTAAAGTGTTTCACTGCTTCTATCCTTTCTATCTTTGCTATCAACACGCTTTTTTCTCCAGCTATCTTTCTAGCATTCTCTATGTCCTTTGCGCTTGATATAAAAGACAAAGCAAATGTGTTTATCCCAAGACTTAAGCCGAATTTTATACCCTCCTCGTCTTTCTTTGTTGGATATTTTCCAGGATAAGAAATACCTTTGAAATTTATGCTCTGCTCATTGAGAAGAACGCCATTATTCAAGGCCTTTGCAACCAAAAGGCCCATCTCCTTTCTTATTGGCTTGAACTCTATTTTGCCATCAGACAAAAGAAGCTTGCTTTTCAGGTTAATCATCTTTATTATTTCCTCTGAAACCTGTATCTGTCCGTTCTTGCCTAAAGTGTATTCCGTTCCTTCTTTTATTTCTATCTTGTCTCCGTGTACCTTGCCAGTTCTCAATTTTGGCCCAGGAAGATCGAAAAACATGAGAACACTTCTTTTTGTTTCTTGCTCTGCTTTCCTTACGTTTGCAACTACTCTTGTAAAATACTCCTTATCCCCATGAGAAAGATTAAACCTAAATATGTCCGCCCCCTTAATTATCATTTTTTTAAGCATTTCATAGCTGTCGCAGGCCGGTCCTACGGTAACTACTGTTTTAATCTTGCTTGCCATAGCTATATTAAAAACTGCAAGAATTTATACATTAGCTTGGCTGACCGTTTAATGGCCCAACGGTTTCAAAAGGCATAACACCATTTGGAGGGTAAGCTCTTATTAAGATCCAATAGTATCTGGCAGTATGCGAAGCTCCTCCAGAGGTATCACCAACATAAACTGTGGATCCGGAAGGAGAGACGGAATAACTAGCTGACAGTACAGTTGATAATGTACCAGTATATGGATACTGGAATATTGATGAGGAAGATGAAGCTATTTGCAGAGTCTGTGAACTTGGCAGGACAGTAAACCTGTAGAATATATAATCATCGTTAGGTATGCTACTGGAAGAAGAGGTCGTTGCAGAATCATCGTATTCTATGAATGAACTTGTGCAGTAAGGGTCTGAAGAGAATGCCACCCCAGTGCTAGCAGGTTGGCCGCTTCCACCGCAACCTATAAAGCCTTGGCCGGCTTCCTGTGGGTCTGAACTAGACAATAAACCCAATATCTGTTGATCCGCTGGCTTTGAGCTTTCTGGTGCCCCATAGTAAGCGCTTGTCTCCATTATTAATCCGTTGGAAATGGATGACGGGCCAGAGGTCCATTCAAGATATGAAGACGAACTCCCTTGATTAGATAAAGTAGTTACATAACCCGGAGAAGAGGCACTTCCTGCAGTATAAGAAGGTGTTACTGTGCTATTTGTAGTTGAATAAGAAGATGATTCTATTATCGAAGGCCCCTCAAAGTTTGCGTAAAAATCAAATACATTTGGACCATCATTGTATTGCCCATATACTGGAGAAAGTTGTGATGCTTCTCCATCATTAGTGTTGTTAAATAATGTTATGTTTGGTAATGCAAAGCCCATGAATGCAATGTAAGATTCCCTTGGTTGGATGCTGCCCAATTTTAGCCAATAATCAGTTGAAGTACTAGCTGCTGAAACACCATTAAACTGAATATTGCTTATTGACAAAGTATTATGACCATTTTGCTGGTTTCCATTTCCCGCTAATAGATACCAAGCAATTAATCCAGAGCTATTTAATGGTAAGCCAGCGATGCCTTCATCGTAAAGCAAAGCTACTTTTGAAGGTGAAAATGCCTGATTATAAAACTGAATATTTGTTATATACCCAGTGAAATTGAAATTAGCTTGGTTTGTATCCGCCCAACTTTTAGTATACCCCTCCCCTATCACCCAATAAGCCGGAGAGCAGGATTGCAGACTGCTACTAGAGTATGTTTTTGTTGCAATTTCAGTACCATTTAAGTATAAAATCTGCTCAGAAGGCGTTTGTACTATTGTGACTGAATTCCATTTTCCGTTAGCTACAAAGTAAGTCGTATTAAACGGCTGAGAATTAATCCAATCACCACCAGCGAGATTGCCATTTTTGTTTACATATATTATGGGGCTATAACAATTAAGAGAGGAAGATTGCTCTGAATTACCATTCCACAACACAACCCCATCACTGGTTGTTTTAAACCAAACGCTTATTGTAAATGTGCCAGCTGTACCAAAAGGGTAATTCTCTGGGAGGTCAGCGTAGCTATCACCATCAAAATACCCCAAATCTCCAGACTCTAGCCACGAAGGTATAACAGTTCCACTTGGCGAGAAAAACTCAATATTACTAAGAGTTTTGTTCTCAAAACTGTTGTAAGCGAAGGAGTTTATTGAGATGTTCTGCTGGAAAACATCTGAAGTTGAAGATGATTGAAGATTAGTTATAGATATAGGAACGAAATTCTTAACATTTTTAGGCACATTTGCTACTGCTTCCCAGTATGTTTGATTGGCAAGATTGGATTGGTTTGAAAAAACTGTTATGTTATATAAACCTGCCGACAGTGGTTTTTGGTATGACAAACTTGCGGATCCTAATGGAACTACTACAGAACCGTTTATCATCAGACCTATATGGCTAGCTTGTATACCGAAAGCAGTTATATTTGTTACATCACCGTAAGCTATACCATTATTTCCATCCCTCACACCATTTACAAACACAGTAATCTGAGGCTGAACAGGGCCAAAAGTAACTGAAGGCATAACCCCATCTGGAGGGTAGGCACGTATACGTATCCATTGATACTGCTGATCAAATGAACTTCCACCCCCTGTGTTATAAACCCCCAAATTAATATAAAGTGGAGCTGAAGGATTGTCTGAAGTGGTTGAAGAAGCGTCCCCATAATTAACAGAGGTGGTTATACCGCTGCTTGAAGATAATGAAACTGAGTAGATGTTCCAATTTGAGTTAGACGGTATGGAGTTAAGGTAGCTATAAGCACCATTAAGTACTGTTTCAGATTGTATTATGTCTGGTACACCATTCTTGCCGGCAGACCACCCTGCTATCGTATCTCCCGAACTTCCGCCATTATCCCAATTAGGTTCCCCATTGTTTACAGTTGAGATTCCCATTAGGCCTCTTTCATTTATTGTGGCCCCACTATTTTGATTGATGTAGCCCTCTAATATTTCATTGTTATTGAATACTTGGGAGGTAGTGGCGACATATGTTGAGCCACTTGAACTTCCGTCCCCACTTATGGTAAGTCCATTGTCCACAGTAATTGTTGAACCGGAGACTGCCCCGGATGTCCATCCGCTTGGCAGGCTTGTTCCTGCGAAATTCTCATAGTAATTAAACACATTTGCGCCATCATCATATTCTGCATATGTTGAGGAGAGCTGGGGAGCTTCACCATCATTAGTGTTGTTAAACAAATTTGATGACTTTGAAGCAAAACCCATGTAAACGGTTATTGATGAACTTGCAGGTATGCCACTTAACCTAAGCCAGTAAACACTGCTTGTAGCAGTATTTGAATTTCCAGATTCTAGCCATGAATCTATTATTGTTCCATTTGGATAGAAGAACTCTACGTTCTGCAAGTTCGAAGCCTCATACTGCTGATAATTAGCAGAGTCAACAACTACTTCCTGTTGAAACGGAGATGATGTTGCGGTTGATTGGCTATTTTTTATAGTTAATGGAATGAAATTCAAAACGTTCTTTGGAATTATAAGAAGTTGCTGGGGGAGAAAACATGATGGACTCATTATGTTTAATGCCTGAACATATATTTCAGCGGTTGAACTTGGAGAAAACTGACCGCCATTGCTTGGAGTTATACTCCCGGAATAATAACCAGATAATGTGCTTTCATTCTGCTCGGCTATTATTTTGTTATGATTGTAGATTATGATGGTAAAGTTTACATCGCCTACTAAATTACCCTTTGTATCCAAGAAAGAAACGTTGTAGAAAACACTTGATGGATTATAAGTATAAGAAGTTGAAATGTACGATATCGGCAGATTCATAGATATTTGTGCCTCAGGTTTGCCATTATCCTTTACAAGGGTTACTTTACCATCATAAGTACCAGAACTTATTGGCAGCTCACCAGTAGTATAAAGCGATAAAGATTGCGATGCCTCTTCGCCACCAAATGACAAAGAAATAGAAGTATTACATATTGAGGATACAAGATTCAAACCAGGAGAAGAAAAACTAAACTCCTGTGATGAACCTATTCCTTCACCGGACAAAGAGTTTACAGCATTTGCTATGCTTGTAGCTGCTAATTGAAGATCTTGTGCTGTACCGGCAGAATTATATCCAACTTGATAATATAAAGCATAAGATATGGCTGCTGCTAAAATAAATATTGCTATCCCCATGACTATGAGATACTCCAGGGAAGACTGACTTTTTGATCCAATTTGCATAAGATTGATTATACCTTTATATTAAAGAACTTATCAACAATCTTATTTATCCTTTGACTTACCTCTTCAACAGTTCCTTTAGCATCAACTTTTTTTAGATGGAATTCCTTTGCTATCGATAGATAAGCTTGTCTGACTTTTGAGATCTTTTCAATGTTGTCGAATAGTTGCAGGCCGTCTACCTGCTTTACAGATCTGGATAAAGAAGTCTTTGGGTCCAGATCTAGGTATATTCCAAGATCAGGTTTCCTAAAACTGATATTTACGGAACGAAGCCATTTGTAATTTATGTTAGATGCAAAACCGTATGCGAGCGTTGAGAAGAAATATCTATCACAGACTACAACAAAGCCCTCCCGCATCGCGGGTTCTATTTCAGTGTCTAGATGGTGTGCCCTGTCAGCGCAGAAAAGCAGTTGAAGCGCTTTATTTGATAGGTTAAGCTCCTTGTTTAATGCGGCCTTGGATATGCCTCCCAAAATTCCATTGGTAGGCTCCTTCGTCAAAAGAACCTTAAACCCATTAGACCTTAAATGTTCTACCAGAAGAACAGACTGCGTGCCTTTACCTGCATTGTCTATGCCCTCCATCACTATAAACTTTCCTTTCATAATTAATCAAAGCTTTTTTTTATTAAATAAGATATCTCTTCTATGCTTTTACTGCCGTCTATCTCTTCCCAAGACTTGGCATGAAATCCTTCATTTTTTAATTTATCATAAAACGTTGAAACATTCGAAAGAAAGTTTTTATTGCTTTCAAACTTGTCTACGTCCATCTTTCCCTTCTGTTTTTCTTTTCTCTGCATAGAAATGTCAACCGGAACTTTTATGTAAAAAACCTTGTCTACTAAAGGCATGTCCAATAGCTTTACAATCTGTTTTCCGTTTTCATACGGAAACCCACCAGCTGACTGATAAGCTACAGTAGAAAAGAAGAACCTGTCTATTATAACATACTCTCCCCTCTTTACAGCATCTATTATGTTATCCCTGTCCTTCACCATGTCGATTATATAATCCATAAAAAGTTCGTCTACTTTTAGATCTATCTTTTTATACAGAAACGCTTTTATCCTTTCTCCGTAAACAGATGAATAATCCGGATAAGAGTACGTTGAAACCTTCTTGCCCTCTTTTTCAAGCGCTTCCTTTAAAAGTTTGGTCTGTGTAGCCTTTCCAGCGCCGTCTATCCCTTCTATCACTATTATTTTTCCTTCCATTTTATACCTCCCTCAAACCCTTTTTATATGCTTGGACCTTGTCTCCAAGAAAATCAAGTATCTGAAAACTTTTATCGCGCATGTTTACTACTGGAATCTTTGCAACATCAGGATCCATTCCGTATTTTTTCTGGTAAGAAGTTTGGTACTGCCAACATGATGAATTTATAAGAACTGTTCCCTTGTAAATTGATGCCAAAGTTTTATGTATGTGCCCGGTGGCATATATGTCAGGGGTTTCCTCTATTACAAGATAATCTCTTGGCAAAGGCATCAATTGCGTTGATCCATGAGAAGGTGCAAGATGTCTTGATCTAAGGTGTATCTTCATTATGTTTTCTATGTCATCCGCGTCCATTTTACTGTATTTTGGTATCTTATTTGCATAGTATGTTATACTAAAACCATGGTATGAAAGCAGGTTAATCTTTGCCTTACCAACGACAAGATTAACTTGATATGGGTTTGAAAGAAAAACTGCATTCTTTAATTTATACAAACTTTCCGCAAAATTTTTGTCAAGCTTTGGCTGGGGCTCGGCAATGTGTGTGGCATCGTGGTTGCCCTGCGATAATATCAGCTTTATGTTTTTCGGTATCCTGTCAAGAAAACTGTATAACTTGTCGTATTGACCTTTAAGATCAGTTATAGCAAGCTCTTTTTCCTGATCAGGGTATACGCCTATGCCGTCTATCAAATCACCATTTAATACAATAAATTTGACTAACTTGGCTATGTTTGAATACTCGGGTATTTCACCATTTATCCATTTTATGAACCTCTCAAAGGCATCGTTTACAAAAAGCTTTGAGCCTACATGTATGTCTGATAAAAAAAGAATAAATGAATCATCTATTTCTTGCTTTACTTTTTCCCTCATCTGTATTTCCGGAAATATTATGTCCTTAACAAATATGGCATCATTGTATTTTCTTCCAGTTATCATTACAACTTGGTCTTCAAGTATTTCCTGATTAGAATTGGTTATTATCGCTTTGTAGCTCCCCGTGTTATCCTCTACATCCAATATAGTATATTTTTTTACAGGACTTATAGAAACTGAAGAAACCATCACTATTGATTTTACATCGGAACTCTGTGGCATGTTCTTTATGTTTGACAGTGATAGTAGTCCAGACCTATCCTTGCTCATAAGAATTGCCTTTAATCTATTGAACCTGTCATTAAAATAATTTACCCAGTTTGGAGGCTTTGACTCTGATATCTCACCTTCATAGTTTTTTATTATTTCTATGCTTGAATCAGTGTTGGCCTCTCCATCATATAAATCATGGAAAGTGTTTATATCGAGAAAGTTCACATTTTTTTCTTTTAGGGTCTTTATTAAGCCTTCGATATCGGAGATGTTAACGTCCTTTATGGATGAGTCTACAAGTATTCCATTTGAAAACAGAGTATTAAGCTGATTCTCATCCATAGTATTTAATCACAACCAATACTATCTCAACGACAATAAATATATGTTTGCATTTATTTTTTATATTCTGCGGCACACTAAATTCTCTTAACCAAATCAATTCCTATAAAATAGGAAAGGCTCTCTACAACTGTTTTAAATGCTATCACCAAAAGCAACCTTTCCTTCTCTCTTGTATCCCCTAATATTCTATTTTTTTCATAGAATGCATTGAAAACATCAGATATCTTGTGCAGGTATTCGCACACCAAATTCGGTTTAAGATTGGAGACTGCATTGTCTAGAACTGTCTCCCAAAGAAAAATCTCTCTTATAAATTTTGCTTCGTTTTCGTCAAATGAAATATTATTGTAATCATTCTTACTTGCCTTATTGAGTATGCTCAATGCCCTGGAATAACTGTAATTTATGTAAACGGCACTGTCTCCTTTTAAAGAAATTGCATCGTTTATGTCAAACACCACCATTTTTGACGGAGAAAATCTCAATATATAGTATCGGATTACGTTTGAAGCTATTTTTTTTGCGGATTCCTCATCCATTTTCCTGCCGCTTTTTTCTGCTTCCTCTATAACCCTGTTTTTTATCTTAACGGCTAAATCATCAAATTCAACTGTTATGCCCTTTCTGCCACTCATCCTCATGAATTTTTCATCGGTAGCTATTCCAAGATAAGCTGCAGTATCCTTTGAAATTGAAACCGGCTCATAACCGTAATGATTATACGAATCTTTTCCTGCAAATCTTTCTATTATGGATTTAACGGCATTCTGCTCCGCATTTTGAGCAGAGTCTGTCAATGTAAATGAGATGTCTATTTTTTGGAGGTTAGCTTCATTGCCATCTCTGCTGGAAATCATTATGTCGGTTCCATCAAAATTTGAAGAAAACTTCCTGTATTTTATTTTTTCTTCAAGTATGCTGTGTTTTATCATTGCATACGCTATATCCTTTGCTATATACAGAGAGGTTCCATCGGATCTTGTAAGCGTTATTTCACTGCCGTCTACGTTGCTGACTATGCATCCTTTATTTTTTTCGCTTTCAGAAACTTTTGCGATTCCCTCTGCCATAAGCTTATCCAAAGCCGCTTTTACAATGCCTTCTCCCAAGATATAACGCTCAAGGTCTAAGAGATTGTACTTTATCCTTTCTCCTATCAAAGTGGAAAGTTGGGCAAGCAAAACCTTGTTTACTATTGAATCAAGGAATTCCAAGGTATCTTTATCCCCTGCTTCTATCTTTAAAAGCACTTCTTTTCTTTTTTCAAGCAGAGATTTGTCTTTCTCATAGTCTTCATTAACTTCTTTGTATATCTTTGAACAGTAAAGATCGAACTTTTCTGTGGTTTCCATTTTCTTATTAAGATACTTGAAACCAACTATTATGTCTGCCACCTGCGCACCGGTATCCTCAATGAAATTAGATGTTATTACATTCGCAGAGCTGTAAATCAGGGCCTTCCGCATAAACTCCCCTATATATGAATTTCTCATGTGGCCTATGTGCAGAGCCTTATTGGGATTCACAGAAGTATGTTCAAGTCTTACAGTTTTACCGGAAAATGAATTCTTAACACTTTTTATCTCTATTTTACTCAGTATTTTTTCATTCTTTTCAAGTTCATCAAACTTTAAATCGATGTTTACGTAACCATTTAAAGCAACTGCTTTTCTTACGTACTTTGATCCTATCTTCTTTGCAATTTCCTCGGCAAATAGTACAGGATCCTTGCCTTTGCTCTTTGCATACCCTATGCAGCTGAATGATATGTCGGAGAACTGACTAGTGGTTATATCTGCCCAGTCTGGTAAATTCAGTTTTTCCCTTATTTCTTGAAATTTCATACTTTATAGATGATTTTTCCTTTATTTATAAAGTTTGAAGCAGAAACTTGCAAGCTATATCAAATCATTAGCTTTAAACCTTTATTAAATATACTTACAATTGCCTTTTTAATGTCAGTTAATTTACACTGAGAAAGATTTATATAGGTATTTAATCATATATAGACTATAAATTTTGTAAGGGGTTAAATAAAAAGATAAAAATGACAGAAGTTTGTCCAGTTTGTGGTCTTCCAAAAGACCTTTGTATCTGCGGGACCATTTCGCAGGAAACGCAGAAAATAAAGATTTACACAAAAAAGGTTTCTTTCAAAAAGATGGTTACTATTATAAGCGGCTTGGATCCAAAGGCCGTAAATATAAAAGATCTCACAAAGACATTGAAGACAAAAATAGCCTGCGGCGGAACATTTAAAGACGGCGTTATAGAGCTGCAAGGAGAGCACGTAGATAAAGTAAAGGATATACTTATTAAACAGGGTTTTCCGGAATCCTCCTTTTCTTAAATTACTTTATTAAATAGGTTTTCTCCTCTCTCTACTTTTGTAGTAAATTCTCTGAAAACAGCATCTGATAATAATTGTTCTTTTATTCCTAGCTTCTTTTCTATCTTCTCTGCAGTTGAAGGCATAAAAGGCTTCAAAAATATTGCAATAACCCTTATTGCCTCCAATGAATTGTAAAGTACGTTAGCCAATTCTTTGCCCTGTAATTTCCAAGGCTCCTTGTCGTTTACATATTTGTTTATTTTCCTTATGCTATCAAATATAAGGTTTAAAGCGGAATAAAGATCCTTTTTCTCAAATTTTTCAATTATTTCCTGCTTTTTAATAAAGTCTTCTATCTCTGGGTTGCCTTCTATTTTGCCTTCAAATCTTTCGGCAATAGTCAAAATCCTAGCAACCAAATTGCTTAGGTTGGCCATTAGCTCTCCGTTTATCCTTTCCTTTAATGCTGATTCCGAGAAATCTCCATCTTCCCATGTCGGTTTCTCTCTTATTAAAAAGTATCTGAATGCATCAGCCGAATATTTATCCACCATTTCTATTGGATCTACGACATTTCCTAGGGATTTACTCATTTTTCTGCCTTCAACGGTCCACCAACCATGCGCCATCACGTTTTTTGGAACCGGTAAATCAGCAGAAAGAAGCATGGCAGGCCAGATTACTGAATGGAACCACACTATTTCCTTACCTACTAAATGAACATCTGCTGGCCAAAATTCCTTGAATTCACTGCCATCTGGCCAGTTCAATGCACTCAGATAATTAAGCAAGGCATCAAACCAAACATAAACCGAATGGCTTTCATCAAATGGAAACTTTATTCCCCATGAAACGCTCTTTCTTGTTATATCTAAATCCTTTAATTCTCCATTGAGCCTGCTTAATATTTCATTTGCGTTTTTTTCCGGGATTATCAAGCCGTTTTTTATAAGTTTCACTATCTGCTCTTTGTATTTGCTTAATCTGAAGAAGTAAGCTTCCTCCTTTATTTTTTGAACATCCCTGCCGCAATCTGGACACTTGCCATTTACAAGCTCTGTTTCAGTTATGTATCTTTCATCAGGCAGACAGTAAAATCCCTCATACTCACCCTTGTATATATCTCCTTTATTCCATACCTTTTTTATGAATTCCTTGACCGCTGATTCATGATATTCATCGGTTGTCCTTATAAATTTGTCATAAGATATGTTAAGCTTTTCCCATGCAGCCTTGTATCTCTGTGAATTTTCATCAACAAGCTCTTTCGGTGTTTTATGCTTTTCTGCTGCGGCCTTTTCTATTTTTCCGCCATGCTCATCCGTGCCAGTCAAAAAGAAAACCTTTTCATTGTTTAATCTGTGCCATCTTGCCAGTACATCTGCGATTATAGTAGTATAAGCATGCCCTATGTGGGGCTTGTCATTGACATAGTAAATCGGCGTAGTTACGTAAAATTTTTCCATTATATTTTTAATACTTCTATATTATTTTATAGCGGAGGTGGGATTTGAACCACACGACCTCTGGGTTATGAGCCCAGCGAGCACTCCTGGCTGCTCTACTCCGCTTTGATTTATTTAATAGTTGCTGCTTATTTAATAACTTTTACTAAACTGCAGAATAATTATTTAAACTATGTACTCTTTCTAATAATATGTCCATAGTCATATCACTCGGTGGCTCATTTCTATTTGATAAGAAGAAAGATACTTCTTTGCTTTTCAATGAATTAAAAAAATTGAATGAAAAATTTTTGGTTATAACCGGCGGCGGCCCGATAGCAAGGGAATACATAGATTTCTCCAAAGAATTTAATCTTAGCGAAAAGGAATTACATACTGTTGGGATAAAGTGCACGCACATAAATGCATGGGTAATGTCAAAAGCTTTCAATGCAGATTACACTGACACTGACCCTAGAAAGATAAAAGTGAACAAAAAGATAACCCTTACCGGGGGTTACCTTCCGGGATGGACAACGGATACTTGTGCAGCATATGCAGCGGTTTCAACGCATTCCAAAGTCATATTTAACATGTCAAAGGAAACAGGGGTTTATGACAAAGACCCTAGAAAATTCAAGGATGTGAAATTGCTTAAACAGATAAATTTCGAAAGGCTTTACACGCTAACAAAGGGAAAGCGTGTACCTGGCATGAACTTTATATTTGATCCGTTGGCAGCAAAAATATGCAAAAGGAATGGTATAGCGGTCGTAGTTACAAACGACATTGCTGACATTAAAAGATACCTTGAAAACAGAGAAATAAACGGCACAATTATAAGATAAGCTTTTATACTACTATATATATTATTCTAAAATGCAACTAATAATAGCAGAAAAAAGCACGGCTGCAGAAACCATTGCGAAAAACCTTGCGGAAACTAAGATAAAGACTGAGGAATTCGGGCCGGTAAAAGTCTGGTATACAAAGATAAACGGCGAAGAAACTGTTGTAATGCCCCTTAAAGGCCATATTAAAAATGTAAGATATCCAGAGACATTCAAAAAATGGAATGAAGAGACTTTAATGAAGATGATAGACGCAAAGCTTGTTTATACTCCTGCTGCCGAGGAAAACATTGCCGTGATAAGAAAATTCGCCAAAAAAGCAGATAAGATAATAATAGCGACAGACTACGATACAGAAGGAGAATCAATAGGATTCGAAGCAATTGATGTAGCTAGGGAAGAAAACAACAAAGCAAAGATATACCGCAGTGTGTTCTCATCATTAACTGCCAAGGAACTGGCAGAAGCGTTCAAAAACCTGCAAAAGCCGAATAAGGACCTTTCAGACAGCGCAGATGCTAGAAGAGAGATTGACCTTATACTTGGAGCGGTTTTGACAAGATTCATATCGCTTGCAGCCGAAAGACTTGGAAATTCTTTTCTGTCTGTAGGCAGGGTGCAGACACCAACGCTTGCACTAATTGTAAGCAGGGACGCAGAAAGGAGGGCATTCAAGCCTGAAAAATACTGGAGATTTCTGGCTACAGTACAAGGAAAGGATTTTTCTTTTGTATCTGAATACAAAGATGGAAAGATATTTGATGAAAAAACCGCAGAAAAGCTGAGAAAAATAAAAAATGAGAAACAAGCTTTAATAACAAAAGTTGAAAAGAAAAGGAAGAAAGTAAGCCCTCCAAAGCCTTTTAATACGACCTCCTTTTTGAGAAGCGCCGCTGCGATAGGTTTTTCGGTGCCCAATGCTATGCGTATAGTTCAGGGTTTGTACATGAAAGGTTATGTTTCCTACCCAAGAACAGACAGTGAAGTTTATCCTCCAACATTGGATTTAAAGGAGATACTTAATGAATTGAATAATTCAAATGCATATTCAAAAACGGTTGCAGAAATACTAAAAAAGCCATTAAACCCATCTAAAGGAAAGGAAGCCAAGGACCATCCCCCAATACATCCTGTAAAACTGCCTTCTGAGAAGTTAAATCCACAGGAAGCAAGGATCTTTGATTTAATAAGCAGGAGATTTCTAGCAACACTTTCCGAGGAATCGGAAGAAGAGATAATTTCCGTAAAGATGGACATAAAGGGAAATGAATTTACGGCTAGAGGTAGCAGAATACTTGTACCTGGATGGCGGTCAGTCTACATATTTTCAAAATATGAGGAAAACATACTTCCAGAAATAAAGGAAGGTGAAAGCTTAAAAATAAAGGAGATAAACGAAAGCGAGGACTTTACCACTCCACCTGGAAATTATTCGCAGGGTGCAATATTGAAGATAATGGAAGAGCTAAACCTGGGTACGAAGGCCACTAGGCCAGAAATACTCAAAAAGTTAATGGAAAGGAGGTATATCTCGGCAAGCAGAACTCTTATTCCCAGTGAGGTAGCATTTGCCGTTATAGAGAACCTAGAGAAGGTATCAAATGATATAACTGGCCCAGAGCTAACTGCAACCATAGAAAAGGAAATGAAAAAGATAGAGGAGGGCCAGAAGAAAAAAGAAGAAGTGGTAGATGAGTCCAGGGAAATGCTCAAGGAAGTGCTTAAAAAACTGCAGAGCAAAAGAAAGGAGATAAAGGAGCTGATGCACAAAGCTCTTCTTCAACAGTACATATTTGGAACCTGCCCTAAAAGCGGTGGAAAGTTAAAACTAGTAGTATCAAAGAAAAGTCACAAGCGTTTTGTAGGCTGTAGCGACTATCCAAAATGCCACTTTGGTATGCCTTTACCGCAGTCAGGTTACTTTTTTATCTCACCACAGACTTGTCCAAAATGCGGAATACACATGATAGAGTGGCATGCAAAAGAAAGCAAGAGGACTTATATATTCTGTGTAAACCCTGCATGCAAAGTTGAGAAGAAGGAAAAAGCTAGCGCAAAAGAAAAAGCTAAAAAATAAACACTGATAGTAAAAATACTACCAGTATTAATGGTTTCTTTAAGTCTTAGCTACAAGGTCTATGCATCTTCCAGCTGCTATTGTTAAGCCCATGTCCCTGATGGCAAAGCCAGCAAGTTGAGGTATAACGTCAGCTTTTTCGATTGAAAGAGGCTTTAATGGTTCCAATACGACTATTGCAGCATCACCCTGCTTGATTGTCGCGGGATTTTCCTCTGCTGTCTGTCCGGTCTTTGGATCCAGCCTTCTAAGTATCTTTTTGAACTTTACCGGAACCTGTGCAGTGTGTGCATGAAGTACAGGGCTATAACCTGCTGATATTGCTGTTGGGTGGTTAAGAACGATTATCTGTGCGGTAAACTCAGTTGCAACTGTTGGCGGAGCTGATACTAATCCAACAACATCCCCTCTTTTTACCTGTTCTTTTTCAACTCCCCTGACATTAAAACCTATGTTGTCACCGGGTGCAGCCTGATCAAGGTTCTGATAGTGCATTTGTATCGACTTTACCTCTGCTGTAACATGTGAAGGCTCAAAGATTATCTTGTCCCCTGGCTTCATAATACCGCTTACAACTTTACCTACTGGAACTGTTCCTACTCCCTGTATTGAGTAAACATCCTCTATAGGTATTCTTAATGGTAACTGTGTAGGTCTTTCTGGTAAAGGCAGGTTGTTTAAAGCCTCCAACAATGTTGGGCCCGTGTACCAAGGCATCTTATCACTTTTAACCTTAAGATTCTCTCCGTTTTTAGAGGATATTGGTATGTAGTTAAGGCTCTCTGCATTTGGATATGATGCTTTAACCACTTTTATTACTGAATCCTTAACTTCTTTGTACTTTGCCTCATCGTAGTTCAAGAGGTCCATCTTATTCATTGCAATTATAAGATTCTTTATACCGAATACCCTTGCCAAGTAAACGTGTTCTCTAGTCTGCTGCATTACTCCTTCTTTGGCATCGACAACCAAAACAGCCGCATCTGCCTCAGAAGCACCGGTAATCATGTTCTTAATGAAGTCAACGTGTCCAGGTGCATCGATTATTGTAAATTCATATTTGTCTGTAACGAACTTTTCGTGACTAAGGTCTATTGTTACTCCTTTCTTCCTTTCTTCACCGGAAGTATCTAAGAAATAAGCAAACTCGAAGTCTACTTTTCCTAAAGTTTCAATGTCCTTCTGAATCTTTGCCTTATCCTGTTCACTGAAACTTCCTGTTTCATAAAGCAACCTTCCTACTGTAGTAGACTTACCTGAGTCTACGTGCCCTATGAAAATCAAATTCATGTGTGGTTTAGTTTCTGCCATATTTTTATCCTCCTTTTTATCATTTTATCAATTTTGATATACTATAAAGAAGTGTTTATTATTTAAATCTTTTGGTAGACAAAGACTTCTTCATAATTCAATTGCTTATATTAGTGAAAGCAGAAAAAACAATTTAATTGCTCACTCTACGGGCTAAAAAAGAGACTATAATAAAAATGCCAAATATTCAAGATTTCTTGTTAAAATTATAAAGCAGATAAATCATTATTAAAATAATAGCTAATCCTGCAAGTATAAAATACAGGTAACTATTCAAAAATAGTAATGAGGCCGGGATGTTATTGGGATTAAAACCGGAATCTGTAAGCTTTGCATAATAAACATTATCAAAGAAAGCATTGTTTTTATCCGTGCCTCCGCCTATACAATAAGCAAACGTATAGCCATTAGAACTGGCATTGGCAGATAAACACATTGGAAAAAGAATATTTGGGTTGTATGAAAACGTTTGTACCCAAGTATTTGTATTTGATTTGGCAGTATTATACACATAAGCGGTATTTGTAATATTATTAGTACTATTTGATCCACCTAAACAGTATATATCATCACCATAAGAGAAACAGCTTAAACCTATAACGCTAAAGGGATAATTTGCTGCTTGAACCCAGTTACCAAGACTTCCATTTTCATATTGCGCAGAATAGTAAGTATAATATGATGGCTTGAGTATTCCACTAAATGAATATCCGCCAATGCAATATAGCTTACTATTAACGAATAAACACATCGACAAACTAACATTAAATGGGTAATTGCTTGTGCTTCTCCATGCTGACAATGAACCATTAGTATTTATGCGTGAATAATAAACTTGATTGGAAACTAACTTAGTGTTATTCATAGCACCGATACAATAGATATAATTATCGTTTACAGCGCAGCTTTGCCCCTCTGCAGAGAATGGAAACGGTTGTGTTTCTTTCCAACTCGACAAACTACCATTACCTAAAGCAGTTGCATAATAAACTGATTGAGTATAATTGGTTGAATTTTGGTTTTGAGTTGAATAACCTCCTATACAGTAAATATAATTATTATATGTAATACAGTTTTCTCCTGCAATCGAAACAGGATAGCTTGTTGTAGATTTCCAAGCAGATATATTTCCAGATGCAAGAACTTTGGAGTAATAGACGTTATTTACAGAGACATAGCTGTTATTTATCCCCCCTACACAGTATATATACCCATTCATCGTAGTACACATTTGTGCGAATACTGGAATTGGATAATTTACTGTTTGAGACCACGCATTAAGGTAATCATTCAATTTGATATTGCTGCTATAATACTGATTATAGGAATAATGAAAAGTTATGCCTACAGCAAATAGTATAATTATAGAAACGGCTATAAGAATGAACATCTTATATCCAAATTTTTTGCTTGCTTTCTTTTCCATAATTATGTAGGAGGCATGTGACAACCCCCGCTAAGGGACATTGACCAATTAACCACAACAGTTACCCCTGTTGGTTTATATCCGCTTGAAGGAGTGGGAGTATATGTGTATGTCCACCCTGGGCCTATTTCAAGTCCTGTACAAGAAGAATGAGTAGAAACAGAAGGTATAGTAAAGTAAACTGCCGCGCTATAACCAGCGGGAGGACTTGAAGTAAATCTTAGTGTCGTACCTGTAGTAGATTCAGTAGTTGAATTAAATGTTACACTCCAAGTAGTAGGAGGAACGGCGGTGCCATTTGTAAATGTTGTCACACATATTATGCCTGGATATATAAGTGTGCCTGCCAAATCATTGTTTCCAGTGTAATCATAATAGCAGTCATAACCGCTTGAGGTTATCTTTGCGTCATATGTAATAAATCCTGGTTGACTAGCAATTAAAAGATGTTTTGTGGTACTGCCGCTATTTGAAGCACTATTGTTCTCCACTATACTCCAATCTAAACTACCTGATGGAGGCCAATAAAGATCACTAAAATTGGTTATACAACTCCAGTAAGATTTCGGTATTGTATTAACTATGCCCGCCTGAAAACTATACCCATTTGTGCTACAATAAAAAGTAGAATCTACCTTCGCGGAAAGAGTATAAGTAAGTGATCCCATCGCAGATACAGAAAGAGGAGTAACAACACCGGATTTAGATGCCCCATTGAAGTTTATGGTCCAACCATTTCCAACTGTATATCCGTTGGGCAAGCCCCAATTAAATGTAGTGGTACAGTTCCATGACGGACTATTTATGTATTGTGATTCACCTACGACTTCGCTCCCAGATGATTTACAACTTAACCCGCTAGATGTTGAACTACTAAAGGAAAAAGAACTTGTTGGCACAGTATATAAATCCTGATCAAACTTAATTTGATTTTGTGTTGCTGTACTTTGACTAGTTAAGCCATTCCAAGATACTTCCCAATCATACCCAACCGGCAATTGCCCTGTAAAAGTGGTTATGCAACTCCAATAATTAAAGGTATAAGAAGAGCCCTCATACAAGGATGGAGCATTATAAGAATTGCAGTTAAGATTTGAGCTGTAAGCTTCTGAATTAGCAGCTAAAACATCTGTTATGTCATCCTGTACATAACTGATAGGAGAGCCAGTAGATACAGAAGGTGAGTTACTGCTATAGTGGGTATACCAATCTTGACCTGAGGGTAAACCAGTCTCTGTAAAGGTTGTTGTGCAGTTCCATGCACTAAATTTATAAGAAGAGCCCTCATACAAGGATGGAGCATTATAAGAATTGCAGTTAAGATTTGAGCTGTAAGCTTCTGAATTAGCAGCTAAAACATCTGTTATGTCATCCTGTACATAACTGATAGGAGAGCC
>JAKBRA010000052.1 GCA_021834945.1 Nanobdellota archaeon
ATGACACTTTAAAGGGCGCACGGAATGCATGCATTGTAGGAAACGAGCTTAAAAGAAAGGGTTACGATTTAAAGGGTGTAAGAATAGACGGTGGTAACATTTTGCAGCTTAGCAAGCAGGTAAGAAGTATACTTGATGATAATGGCTTTACAAACACAAAAATAATAGCCAGCAGTGATTTAGACGAATACCAGATAGAGTACTTTGTTAAAAACAACGCGCCGATAGACATATACGGTGTAGGGACAAGGCTTGACACTGCAGCAAACTACAATTCAATCTCAAAGAAAGGAGGGGTGTCGGCCCTCGGTGGAATTTACAAGCTGGTTGAGGAGGAGGAAAATGGGGTGATGGTCCCAAAGATAAAGATAAGCAGCAGCGATAAAACGACTTTGCCTTTCAACAAGCAGATATACCGAAGATTCAAAAATGACTTTATGCTTGATGACATAATAGACCGGCCTTTTCATAATGAATACGAAGAATACCGGCAGATCCTTGTTCCAATAATAAAAGACGGCAAGCTGGTTTATGATTTTCCGCCATTGGAGGAAACAAAAGAATACGCGAAAAGACAGCTTTCATCTTTGCAGGAAAAGTATAGACGATTGGAAAATTTCCAAGCCTTCCCAGTTAAAATAGGAAAGGAGATACTGGATGCTAAGAACAGGATAATGCAGGAAAAAGTCAGTTCTTGAGCCGGTATATGCTGAACCTTGCATCTCTGAGTGTTTTATTCTCTTCTATCAAATCTTTCTTCTTAAGATAGGATATGCCATGCCTTACAGTCCTTATCTGCAGCGAAGACAGACTTATTATGTCCTTCTGTGTCAATGGGCCTTCGTACTGCAAAAGCTTCAGTATGAACTTTGCGGATGGTGGCGCGTCGTTTATGTAAGGCATGCCCGAGTCTCTGCTTTTCATCTTCTCTATTGGCGTTTTCTTTATCTCGTTTATAGTAATGAAATTTGCCGGCCTATCATACTTTTTTATGGTTATCTGCTTTCCTTTGAAACGGTAGCGGAATCTGCCGTCGCATACTATCTCTATCCCGCTCTTGGAATTCAGGTTCTTTATTGTCACTAAGGAGCCGCTGTTTATGATCATCGGTTTATTCTGCTCCATTGAAGATAAAGGAGTCAATTCTATTACATCAGCATCATTCAGTATTATCGGCCCGCCTGAAGAAGAGGAATAACCTGTAGACCCGGTAGGCGTCGACACTATTATGCCGTCTCCTTCGTCGTTGAACATTTTCTTGCCGTCAACGTAAAGCGAATAGGAAATCATGGATGCGCTTTGGTTTGAACTTATAACAAACTCATTTAATACGGGCGGGAACGGCTTATCATCAACAAATGCTTCCAGTCTATTTCTTCTCTCAATGCTGTATTCTCCATCGTTTATCCTGCTGAAAAGCCGTTTGAAATCTTCCAGTGTTATTTCCGGAAGAAATTCATTCTCATATATTGAAACACCCAATACCGGGGTGTCAGACCTCATCTCTCTAAATGTCCTAAGTACATTGAAGCTGCTTCCAAATGCTATAACAATGTCAAATCCTTTAAGCTCTTCAATTTGTTTGTCCTTTTCCTTTTTTTCAACATAGAACTTTGCTTTCTTTTCTTTCAGAAATTTTAAAAGAGCGGGCAGAGCCTTTTTGCTTTCATTGTCAGAATACTCGATTGAGATATAAAACTTCATATTCCCCTAATTTAATATATAAAAGCAATGTATATAAAAGCTGAGGCTGTTCCATAAGTCGCTTGATGGCAGTCTGTGATAAGCGATAAATCAAACAAATGCCCCTGCCCTTCGTTAAGAGACACAAAAAATCCCATTTCTCGGAGATAGCATTATCCCGCTATCTTATGTTTGAAGTAAACACAATGATAGATTTAAATACGAATGTTTATCTTATAAGGCTATATGGAAAGCCTGTATGACTTTTTAAAAAAGCAAAGTAAGCTTGGACTTCTTTCTAAACAAATTGGAAAAGGAAACAATGAGAAAGCACAGAAAACATTGGGTGAAATAACTCTTGAACGTGCCATTTACATGGGTATACAAAAGAAAAGCAAGCTTGAAAATCAGATAGACCAACCTTTAAAGATATACGTTGCTGGCCCATATACGCCGAAGAACGCAAGCCCGCATGATTCTGCAAGAATTGCGCATGAAAACACAGTGAATGCGATAGACTATGGGATAGATGTAATAGATAGAGGTCACCTGCCTTACATACCGCATTTAGCCCACTTCGTGCATATATACGGTAAAAAAACGCTTTCATATGAATATTACACAAAAGCGGATATTGAATGGTTAAAAGACTGCGATGCTATCCTCTATTATCATAATATTATAGGAGATTCAAAAGGGTCTGATAATGAGCTTAAATTTGCGATAGATAACGGAAAAACGGTATTTTTCAGTACATATGAAATTCCACGGTATGTACCTGCTAAAAAACAGGGCCTTTGACCAACAATAGAAACGCAGGAAGCAGCAGGATTTTCTAAATCAGAAAGGCCTGTAAATCCATTAAACTTTTTGGCTTCTACCTAAAATAAAGGAAAAAACGGTAAAGAAATCGATTTTGTAGATTGTAAATAAGATAAATAATATAAGAAGTTGATTCTCTCTGTATAGACTTGTATTTATGCTTATTGCTGTTGAAAACGCTTGATTTGGCCCGACAAGAACAACTATCACCCTTTTATATCTATTGTCGTCTTTATGTAAACCTTTTCTCCGGGTTTTATAACATTCTTTATTGCTGCGTACATGAAAAATCTTCGTTCAGTTTCATTTATATCATTGTAGACTCTTTTATAACCTGCAAAATCTTGAACGTCCTTTACTTTATAATCAAGCTTCTTCATTTCTTTGCGAAGGTATCCTTCCTCCACGACAGTAAAATTTTTTTTGGAGAGCTCGGAAAATACAGACAATAGCGCATCCAAACCTTTTAATCCTTTTTTATTAGTATTCTCGATTGTTTTCTTAATATCAGATTCTGCAAATAATCTTGCTAAACGCTGCAGCTTCCTTTCCTCTGCTTCTGCTTCTG
>JAKBRA010000053.1 GCA_021834945.1 Nanobdellota archaeon
GTATTTCCATCTCATCGGTTGATAGTCCGCCATGGTTCGATAATGGCTCTTCATTTCTGTACTCTACTTCTTTTTTGTTAAGTCTGTAGTTGAATGTAAACCCAAAATCCTCTTCAGCTGCACCAAGGTAATCCGGCAACGTGTCCTCTATATCTTTGTTTATTTTGCCAAGAAGCAGTTCTCTTTCATTTCTATCGAATACCTTTAAAGGGTATTTCTCCAAGTCCTTTTTTATTTCATATCTTGATCTAAATAATGGGGCCCGGGTATCGCCGTAAGGAGGGAGTTCAAGTTTCTTTATCAATTTTTTATCTTTGCTGAAATCTATTATTTCATTTACTCTTTTGTGCCCATGATCTGCGGTTATTATTGTATTTGTCTTTTTTCCAGCATTTAATTCAGTGGTTCTTTTTAGTATATATTCAGCAGCTTCTTTAACTTCTGTGTTTTTATATCCGTACATGTGCTCAAGCGTATCTACATACGGGATGTAAAAATGTATAAATCGTATAGAATCGTTTTCAAGCGCTTTTCTATAGATATAAAAGGCATCCCATATATTTTCGTAGCCACTTATCTCAGTTGCTCCTGAAAATATCAAAGAACTAAAAGAAGAGTTTACTATAAACGAAGGAGTTATTACAAGGCTGCGTATTCCTTTCTTTGATAGAACATTAAATATTGTTTTTATCCGGAGCATATCCTTTAGTTTTCCTATATGGCTTAAAAGATTGTTTGAATGCGGGGCAGAAGCATAAGTATTCTCTAAAGGTTTCACTATTGCGCCTGCCAGCTTTAAAAAGGCCTTGTACCCAATGATTCCATGCATTCCAGGATTTAATCCTGAAACCAATGAAACTGAAGCGGTGTCTGTGCTTGATGGGAATACGCTGCTTGCTTTTACTTTTTTAAAGCTTGAAAAGTATTTTGTATCTGAGTAAAGGTTCCACCCAAAACCATCTACAAATAAAAGACTGGTTTTTTTGCTGGCTTTTAAGTCAAGCCCTATTTTTTTGCCGGTGTTCTCTATACCAAATACAGAAAGCTCTTCATTGAATAGATTACATATACTATTGTTGTAGTCTGGGAGAATAAGTTTGCTCATCAGATTTACTGTATCTAATTAATTTTAAGCTTTTAGACAAGCTTCTTTCCTAATTTCTTGTCTACTCCAAGAATAACCTCTATGTACATGCTGTCTATCGCATCGGGAGGGACCTGCATTCTATCTCCAACTGCAGATACAACCATTGGAAATGCATATGGTGGATTAGTTTTGTGATACAATACAGAATCTTCAAAGTAGCCTATCCCAATTACAACATCTCCTGGTTTAGGCCTTGGAAAACCATAAAAGTCTGCGATTTTGTCGGTTATTTTTGAGGATATTAGACCGGCGCCCTGACCTATGTTATTTATTTTCTTATAATTAATAGTTGGCTTAACATATGGTTTATTGTCTTTTGAAGGTTTTCTTATTAAGTATGCACCATTTGTAAAGTAATCGTTTATCTTGCCCCTCTTTAAACCAACCAGGTAATCTAAATTTACAACACCTATGAATTCCTTATTGCCTCTTTTTACAGGCCCGGTTTCCTTATCCAGGTTATTGAATTCTTCGTTGTTTATCCCTAGTGATATGGGATTAATGTAGGCTACTCCCGGTATCATACTTTCGTAAACCGTTTTGAAGTCATCTTTATCATTGCCTTTTAAAGAAAGAGGCATAAGCTCATAAACTCCATGGAAAAAGTAAGATTCCCTGCTCTTCTCCCCTTCCATTTTGCCAACCAAAGTAACAGCATCCCCAGGGTTTTTTGCGCCTATGCTTTTTTCTAGCCCATTCTCTTTTGTCCATATCTCATTGCTCGTTACAGCGGGATTAAGACTGAAGTAAACTGCGCTTGAACCTTCAGATACTAACCTTTCAAGTCTATGTTCTTTTATCATATTCAATTATTTTCCTCTTCTTTTTCTATAGTGTATGCTCCTTTAAGGTCAAGTATGCTCATCAGGTTCTTTACTCTTTCTTCAGTCATCGGTTTTGTGGAAACTACGCTTATCCTTGGACCAACTACTAATCCTTTGATTAATCCGCCGAATACTGCATCTGCCAGTTTATAGGCAACTCCATGTTTGTATAAAACGCCATTGTCTCTTAAGTTGATATTTCTGTAATCATAGCTTCCCCCCCACCTATAAGGAGAAAGGAATTCTACCTGCAGGTCATCCGAATAAATACTGGCATTAAACCAGCGTCTTTCGAAATTACCGAAATGCATTCTTTTGTCAGCGGCGTTTTGCAACAACTGCAGTGCCAAATCATGCATGTTCTGGTGATAAGCCTTCTTTTTGTCTAATATCCTGTAACCATATTCTATCTTTAGTCTATACATTTTTTGAAGTTTAACATTATTATTACTATCATAGGTTTTCAACACGCCCGCATCTATAATGTCAAAATGTAATGGGTTAAACGGGCCCAATGTCTTCTGTGGCTGAAGTCCGGACTGCTCCAATTGATTTAATCTTCTTATTTCTGAAAGCTTGTCTTCTAAACCTACAACCTTTGCACCAGGCATTTCTGCGGCTACCTGCACCTTTGCTATTTCATTGTAAGCCATCAAATCGGCTATGTTCCCAGTGCCCATTTCTCTTTGCAATGAACCTGCGAAATTCTGCAGGTTGTATTTTCGATTGTTATTCCATTGCGTGTAATTAAAGCTTTTTCCTAATGCGCTAGAGCCATTAGTATCTATTACCTTGTACCCCCCTTCTGCAAATCCTACAACTTTCATAAAAACACCTCCTAATAAGTCAATCCCATGGCAGACCTAGCTGCGTAAGGATTGCCCCTCATC
>JAKBRA010000015.1 GCA_021834945.1 Nanobdellota archaeon
TGGAAAACCTGCTGAAGGTTTTTTATTTCAATATTTGCAGGTTTCTGTTTTATCAGGCTGCTTTCCAAACTTCTTATTTTCTGTCCATACTTGTTTATCTTGTCAAATTCAATCTCTTTGAAGTCTTTTAGTATTTTTTTGCTTTCGCTTTCTAGGACCTCTATCTGCAGGAATCCAAGCTCTCCGAGTAAAGTAATAGCCTTATCATAGTAAATTTTAGGCAGTATCAACCTTATCTTTTCTATTTTACTTGGCAGAAACATTATAGTTTAAATTCCTCCTTCAAGACCTGTTCAAATATCTCCAGCATTTCATGTTCATCAAGCGGTTTTATAGTAGCGGCTTTTTGACTTGCGTCTTTTAGTGCTTCTTCTCTGAGTTTTTCAGTTTCCTTCTCCACTTTTTCTATCGCACTGTTCATTATTTCATGTGCCTCTCTTTCAGCTTTTTTTATCTTTTCCTCGTTTTGTTTTTCCGTTTCTTCTATTAAGTTGTTTGCCTTTTCCTGTGCCTGTTCAATTTTCTTTGTAGACAAGTCTTCTATCTCTCTTATTCTTTGCAGAGTTTCAAGCGATTCCATTAGCTATGCAGCCTCTTTATAAATTTGATTGATACTAGTCTATCTCTTTCCATATCGTCTAAGCTTTGTTTTATGTACTTTATCTTTGCTTCCCATCTGGGTATTATCACGTTTTCTATTGAATTTGTCCTTCTGTTCAACTTATATATCTCATTCAACAGATTCCTCATTGCAGTTTCCTTTTCAGCGATTTCTATAAGCATTGAAAGAAATGAAGAGTACATGTTTTTTGCATCGTAAACCGGAGTAGGTATTGTCAGGCTATCGCTTTTGCTAAGAACATCAATGGTCTCGTTTACATTTATGTTTGGTATAACCAAACCCATAACGTTTCTTGCTTTCAGACTGGCAAGCTTTTCGCTTTGTTCCTGTGCAACCCTCTCTATAGTTATCCTTCCGCTCAAAGCCTCAGCTATCTCAAGGCTTTCTCGGCTTCTGTCCATGAATCTTTTAAGATCAGTCTTCATGCTTTGGACCTGTTTTGCCAGCTCAAAAAATTCCAATATAAGAGAGGACCTTTTCATCTTCAGCAACTGCAAACCCCTGTTTGCAGTCTTTATCCTTCTCTTTGTTTCTATCAGTTCCCTTCTCGTTACTCTTATTGTTTCCATTTCCCGTACTTTTCTATGAATTCTGGTTTTATTCTTTTCATCTCGCTTTTGTCTATGCTGCTTAAAAGCTCCCATCCAAGGTCAAGGGTTTCGGTTATGCTTCTGTCCTCATTGAATCCTTGTTTTATGAATCTATTCTCAAATTCTTCTGCAAAATGCAGGTATTGTTTGTCAATTTTGCTCAATGCATCTTCACCTACTATTTCAGTTAAGCTTCTAAGTTCCTTTCCTTTTGCATATGCAGCATATAACTGATCAGAAACATTCCTGTGATCTTCTCTTGTAGAATCCTTTCCTATGCCTTGGTTCATAAGCCTTGACAATGATAAAAGCACGTCAACTTCTGGGTAAATACCGCTTTTGTCCAATGCCCTGCTTAGAACGATTTGCCCTTCAGTAATGTAACCAGTTAAATCTGGTATTGGGTGTGTTATGTCATCACTTGGCATTGTAAGTATTGGGAGCTGAGTCACCGAACCTTCCTTTCCTTTTACTTTTCCGGCCCTTTCAAAAAGGCTTGCAAGGTCTGTGTACATGTACCCGGGGTAACCTCTTCTTCCAGGTACTTCATCTCTAGCTGCAGATATTTCACGCAATGCTTCTGCGTAATTTGTCATGTCTGTGAGTATAACAATTACGTGTGCGTTTTTTTCGTAAGCTAGATACTCTGCAGCAGTAAGTGCAAGTCTTGGAAGAATTACCCTCTCCATTGAAGGTTCTGCAGCAAGGTTTAGGAATATCACTGATCTTTCAAGCGCACCGCTGTTCTGGAATTCATTTATAAAGAAGTTTGCATCCTCGCTGTTTATCCCTATCCCACCGAAAACAACGAAGAAATTCTCCTTTTCCCCAAGTATTTTTGCCTGCTTTACTATCTGTGCAGCAAGCTTGTTATGCGAAAGACCAGAACCAGAAAATATTGGAAGTTTCTGGCCTCTTACTAAAGTATTCATGCAGTCTATTGAAGATATCCCCGTTTGTACAAACTCTGAAGGTTCTTCTCTTGCGTAGGGGTTTATAGGGCTGCCGTTTATGTCCATCTTTTCATCGCTGAAGATTGGTATGCCGCCATCCCTTGGCCTACCTAACCCATCGAATACTCTGCCAACCATGTCCATGCTTACTGGCATTTTGAAAGTCGTTCCCTTAAACCTTACTTTAGTTGTCTGAGTATTCATTCCGGTCGTTTCACCAAATACCTGCACAATAGTCACATCCTCATTAGTTGCAAGAACCTGGCCGCTTACTTTTTTGCCATTTTCAAGTTCTATTTCAACCTGCTCATTGTAACCGGCATTCTTTACGTCCTTAACAAAGAGCAAAACATTTGTTACTCTTTCAATTGTCTTATATTCTATTTCTTCCATGTTACTTCTCCGTGTTTGTCTTTTTTATTGTTTCTATGTCCTTTTCTATTTCCTTTAATCTATCATCAATCTCTTCTTCCTTTGTATATCTCAATCTTGCTATCTTTGGTTTTATCTGTATTGATTGCAGTTTTTCAATTGGAACATTTCTCTCAAGTGCAGCTTTTTCGGCGTCAAATACTTCGTTTATAACTTTTAGCATCTTGTACTGTTTGCTTACAGATGCGTAGGTATCTATCTCATCAAAAGCGTTCTGTTGAAGGTAGTCCTCTCTAAGCATTCTTGCAATGTCAAGTATAAGTTTGTCTGATTCTGGAAGTGCATCGTAACCAACCAGCTGTACAATTTCATTTATTTCTGCCTCTTTTTGCAGTGTAGCCATTGCTTTGTCTCTTAGTTCAGGCCAGTCCTCTGCGATGTTTTTTCTGTACCATTGGTCTAATTCATCTGTATACAAGGAATAGCTGTTAAGCCAGTTTATAGAGGGGAAATGCCTGGCGTTAGCAAGCGATGCATCTAATGCCCAAAAGACCCTTGTAACCCTAAGAGTGTTTTGCGAAACCGGTTCTGATATGTCACCGCCGGGTGGAGAAACTGCTCCTATTATGGTTGCTGCACCTATTTTTCCGCTTAGTATTCTTGCCCTTCCAGCCCTTTCATAGAACTCTCCTATCCTTCTTCCAAGGTAAGCAGGGTAACCTTCCTCTCCAGGCATCTCTTCTAGTCTTCCGGAGAGCTCCCTTAAGGCTTCGGCCCATCTTGAAGTACTGTCGGCCATTACGGCTACGCTGTAACCCATATCCCTGTAATATTCTGCAAGTGTTATTCCAGTGTAAATGCTAGCTTCTCTTGCTGCTACAGGCATGTTTGAGGTATTTGCTATGAGTATGGTTCTGTCCATCAAAGGCTTGCCGCTTTTTGGATCCTTTAATTCTGGAAAGGTTGTAAGTATCTCCGTCATCTCATTTCCCCTTTCACCGCAGCCAACGTATACTATAACGTCTGCATCTGACCATTTTGCAAGCTGGTGCTGAATTACAGTGTTATGTAGAAGTATAGCACCGTTACCTCCTACAAAGTTGCTGCCAAATTCAGGAGTTACAACATCGTATACATCAAATGGTCCTCTTATTTCTTCTATCTCTGTTATCTTGTCGAAGTAAACAAAGTCTAACATTTTTTGAATTTCTACAAGATTCTTTAGCTCTAAGGTACCCTCTCTATTTGAATTTGAAATAGCACTTAAGAATTTGTTGAAGCTATCCACAGTAAAATTCTCATTTCCACTTGTGTAGTTTGTTATTTCTATGCCTTTTTCTTTCAATTCAGAGTAATTTGAATATCTTTTATATAAGTTTTCTACGTAATTGCTGTTTAGAGGCATTAAATCTATAGAAGTGTAGGAGCTATCTTTAGATTTTATGTAATTTATTATTCTATTAATTTTTTCATATTTTTGAGAGCTATCATTTATGTTTTGGTAGAATTTTTTTAACTCCTTCAAGTTTCTTATATAAATCCTATTTTTATCGTTATAACCTTTAACTTTTTCAGAATGCATAGAGTTAATTATCCCTAATCTAGTTAATGTATAAGAAAGTTGAATCTGCAATTTTTTGCTTGCGGTTGAAAATTCTACGTTTCCACCGTAAAAACTTCCATCTCCAAGGAAATAACCTCTAATAAACGCAGACAATACCTTATTATCAGCTTTCATTATAATATTTGGTATGTATTTTTCAGATGCGTTTTTAGCGTTTATTAATCTCCTAATAAATTTTACCAAAATTGCGCTATTAACTAAAACATTGGGCGTCTTATCTTTTTGTATTTCTAAAGTCGAATTTAATCCAAACAGATCTTTAACTAAGAAATTGAATCGCTTTATAAGTTTGTTGTCAGAATTAGTGAATACTACCGTATTTCTTCCCCTTATATATCCTTCAGCTACGAATAGTCCAATAAATTCTGCAAATTTTTCATCTGCATATCTTGGTATCTTCATTAGTTTTCCAGCTCTGTCACCCCTAACTTTATCTATATCCGGTAATTGCAATCCTTCTGATTTGTAAACCCGGTTTATTAACTCTAATTTAATTGCAGGATTTTTCGATTTTCTCGTTATGCTGTATTTTAAGTCTTTTTTGATAAAATTATTTGTAGATTTAACGTTTTTAAGTAAATCCCTCATTTTTAGTAAAATATTTTTGTCTATTGTTCTTGCATCAAATAAATATTCGTAAGGATCTATTCTCTGCATTCCTTGATTTACATCAAATCTTCTTATAGCGATTATATAGTCTCCTTTTTTAAGGTTTTCTGCAGATTCTTCCTTTATGCGCATTCCATCTAATCTGAATAGCTTGTGTACAGGTGTTACTTTTGCTTCCTTTCCTGTCCTCGTCTTTATTCTTATAACTGAATCGCTTTTGCCCTTATAAAGAAATTTTGACTTGCTTTCTTTAACTTTTCCATCATACAGCGAAAATAGTTTTAGTGGGCTTTTAAGCCTTAACAATGTTTCATTTTCATCCTGGTACTCTATATCACTATCGTTTTCATTTTCTTTGTAAATTTCTTCAATGCTTTTTATCTCGCCATTTGCTAACAAAACAGGAGTTTCTCCTAATACGCATTTTCCAGATCCAAAAGGCCCAGGTACTGCTGCAGTTCCCCCCATCGCAACAGGAAACATCGTGTCTATTACCCTCTGTCCAGTTAAAAGAGGAATTGTTGGAGAAAGTTTTTCCTTTACAGGTCTTGCAGTTCTGACAGGCCATTTTGTCATCAGCTTTATTTCCTCAGTTTTTTTGTCGTTTTCCAATACTGCAATGATTTCATCTACAGTGTAATCTCCTTCCTCTGCGATTTTCTTTACTATCCCTTTTTGATTTACTGGAACAAGAACCTTATGTTTTATAAGCGAAGTTTCCTTGACTTCTCCAATTTCTTCTCCCGCTTCTACCTCTTTTCCCTCTTCAACTTTTGGCTTGAAGTGCCATTTCTTTTCTCTGTCCAATGAATTAACTTTTACTCCGCTGCTTATGAATGTACCTTCTTTATTTAGGATCTTATCCAACGGCCTTTGTATCCCATCGAATATAGATCCTATCAATCCCGGCCCAAGTTCAACTGACAAAGGCTCTTTGCTGTCAATTGCCTTTTCCCCTATTTTCAGTCCGCTTGTGTCTTCGTAAACTTGTACTATTGCATTTTTCTCTTCTATCTTTACGATTTCACCAACAAGTTCATTTTCTCCTATGAATACGATGTTGTTCATTTTCGGGTCTTCTAGACCAGAGACAGTTACCACAGAACCAGAAATTCCTATTACTTTTCCTTCCATTTTATTTTAATTTAGTTATGTCCACCCCCAATACTCTCTTTGCCAGGCTTTCCAGCGATTCCTTGCTTTCTTCTACCTCCTGTGAAGGTATAAGCAATACTAACGGATCAACACTTAAATTTATTATGCTAAGTTCATTTTGGTCCGCATATTCCTTTATACCTTCTTCGGCTATTATAAGGTTATATTCTTTGCTTTTTATTAATTTAATTACTTCATTAAGCGCTTCTTTTCCTGTTAAATCCATTGAATTGTCTATGCCGGCAAGCTTTAATCCCAGTGCATCTCTCCTGTCGCCTATGAAAACTATTTTTTTAAATTCCATATCCTATATCAACTATTTTCTTTTCTATGTTGTAATATTTTTTAAACCAGCTGAGCCTTATTGTGTCTCTTTCTATCTCTGCGCTTATTATGAATGAAAGCGTTGAGGCCACAGAAAGGGAGTTTGCCCTGAATATCGGCAGGTACTTGTCATGCACAATCCTCTTTAGTTCTACTTCAAAGTTTGCTATAAGCCCGTCCTGCTTGTAAAGCTGCAGGGCATCATTTAAGTCATACGGTAAGTCCTTTATGAAGTCTTCTATGTTCATCTTTGTCATATCATTCAGTTTGTCAACGTTTATTGAGCCCCCCTTTATCAAAAGTTCTTTTGCAGGTTTTTTCAGTTCTATCTCTTTGATTACGGTTATTATATTCCTCAAGTCTATTAATCCTTGTATGAATCTAAGGACAGGGCCCTCATTTCCATTGTAGAACTTGAAGTTTCTAAGGAGGTCATTGTAGTATTCCATGTCTAATGCTAATGACATTCCAGAGACATCTCTGCTTAACTCCGCTGAGACTGAAAAAGGAAGCAATACCCTTCCATAAGGATATCTTGTGAGGTAATTTATTACCTCAACTATGTCTTTCTGTTCTATTATGTTTCTGTATTCTTCTTTGCTTATCAAAGGACTTGATAACCCCAATGGAAAACTTCTTCCTATAGTTAAAAGGTTTTCAGTCATTTCCACGTTCTTTCCTATAAGCTTTGCGGCCAGAATAAGTTTTATGTTCTGTATGTCTATCTTTGAAAGGTAGCTTCTTATCAACGGCTTTCCAATACTTGGAAGAACTCCTATGGCAGAGTTACAGTTATTTAAAAAGTGAGTGTTTACTACAATATCTATTATATCAGGCTCCTTAAAACGATTATAGAACTGATCGATTTCGTTTTTGTAAGAGGTAGAAGAAAGTACATTCATGAATTCCTCTTTCTTCGTTTCCTTTATCCTATCTATTTCATCCTTTCTTAAAAGATTAAGGTAAAGTGCCTTAACGTGTCCGTACGCACCAGCATATGTAGAATCCATTTTATTTCTCCAACTTTTCAATTACTCTTTTTGCAATCTTTTCTTCTAGAGACTGTATAACTTTATCCAAAGACAAATCAATGGAGAACTTGCCATCAGGGCTTTCTGCATAAACCCCAAACATCTTTTTTTTCGTTGGCTTGGCATTTTTTTCCTTTTTACCAAAAGTCTGGAGGTCTTCTTTGTTCATAAAAAGTATTGCGTCTTCTCCAATTCTTTTTTTAGCCTCTTTTATCAGTATATTCATCAGTTTTTCGTATTCCGCAGTTTTGCTGAATTTTGCCTCTGAAAAATAAAGATTGTTCATGCTTTCTTTGAAAGCGTTGCTTACTGCCTTTTTTATAATCTGGGTCTTTTCAACGTTTATCTTCGCTTTTTCGATCTCTTCTTTTTCGGCTACAATGGCTTTTGTTTTGTCTTTTGCTTCCTTCAGAATCTCCTCGACTTTTTTATCCGTTTCATTTGTCGATTGGTTTGCCTTAAGCTGTGCTTCTATAATCATTTTTTTGACTTTAGTATCTGTCTCTTTCTCTATGTGTTCCGCTATTTTCTCCAGACTCATATAATGATGCTATGCCTCACAGTATCTGTAATAGCAATATTAATCCCAGCACGAAACCTATTATCCACAGTGTTTCAGGGATTACGAAGAAGAAAAGCACCTGTCCGAATTTCTCCGGCTTTTCAGCGATTATTCCCATACCGGCTGCACCTATTCCTTGCTGTGCCATTCCGGTACCTATTAAACCACCTGCTATTGCTATTGCTGCGGCTATTGCATATAAAGCGCCTGCATCTGTTGCAACTACCATAGCATTTTACGTTTTTTTCTATTTTTAAGCTTTACTGTTTTTAGTTAAAAATGAATCACTTGCTTTTGATTTTATTTGATTATTGAAAAAAGAAAGCTTTTTAAAGCAAGGTAAAAGCGAAAGATATTTATATTAGTTCATTCATATGGTTTATCGTAAACATATGGAAATAGACTCTGTTCCTGATGATGTAATTGAATGCCTATTCGATGCAATAAAGATGGATAACAAACTTTATGTTATTTTAAAAGAGGACAGCAAGGACAATGAAGAAAAAATAGAGAAAGTTTTCGGAAAGAACGTAGAATTTTTGGACATGGTGGACATGATGCAAAAAAAGATGTTTTCGCAATTTATGGATGCAGTGAGCGTTTTTGATAATGAGCCATTCTTTAATAAGCTTGGTTTCAGCGAGATAACTGAAATATTTTATGATCTTACAAAATTAGAGCAGAGCAGAAAGATGCTTTTTAACTATGCACTGCTTGGAAGAAGAGGCAAGGAAGGTTTATTGCAGACGTTAGGGGGAGGGAGACTAACAAAAAGCGCTATTTTCGTACCTTCTACACATGAGAAGGAGGCAGAGAATTTCATAAAGAAATGGAATGTTGAATACTTGAAAAAGCGGGTATTCATATTAGGAGGTTAATAAAATGGAAGATAATGACAAAATAGAAATAAGTCTAAAGGTTGCAGAAGCACAGCAGGATGATATAGGGCAGAATTCTGTAAGGATAGGAACTGCATGGATGAAACAGATTGGAGTAAGGCCCGGAGATTTCGTTGAAATAGAAGGTAACAGAAAAACAGTTGCAAAGGTCGATAGGGCACATCCTGGTGACCTGGGTTTGAATATAATAAGAATGGACGGTACCACAAGAAAGAATGCAAAGGCAGCAATAGGGGAAAATGTAATAGTTAGAAAGGCAGAGGTTTACGAAGCCGATGTAGTCAATCTTTCTCCACTTTCTACAATAGCAATACGCGGAGCGGAAAATGTAATCGGAAGGCTGCTTTTAGACAGGGCAATATCAAAGGGAGACATTATAACCTTGGGCAGCGGCGGAAGGAGTTCATTTGCTTCATTTTTCGGTGATGACATAATGAGCATATTTGAGAACACGGCTTTTCCATCTTTTCAGTTCGGTTTCTCGGAGCTTCGTTTTCTGGTCACTTCAACTTCACCTAAAGGATTTGTGGTAATAACAGAAAACACAGATATAAACATATCTCCTGAGCCGGTTAAGCTTTCTGAAGAATCTAGGGTAAAACACGTCAGTTATGAAGACGTCGGCGGATTATCGGATGAAGTTTCAAAGATAAGGGAAATGGTTGAGATGCCATTAAAGCACCCGGAGATATTTATGCGTTTGGGGATAACCCCTCCAAGAGGCGTTTTGCTTTACGGCCCACCTGGTACTGGAAAGACACTGCTTGCAAGAGCAGTGGCAGATGAAAGTGATGCCCACTTTATAACAATAAATGGCCCAGAAGTTATGAGCAAGTGGGTTGGTGATGCTGAAAAGAAATTAAGAGAGATATTCGATGAAGCCGAAAAGAACGCACCTTCAATAATATTCATAGATGAAATAGATGCAATAGCCACTAAGAGAGAAGAAAGTATAGGGGAAGTGGAACACAGGGTTGTTTCACAGCTTCTTACATTAATGGACGGTTTGAAGAGCAGAGGAAAGGTAATTGTAATAGCCGCTACAAACAGACCAAATGCAATAGACCCTGCATTGCGTAGGCCTGGAAGGTTTGACAGGGAAATAATGTTCGGCGTTCCAAATGAAAAAGGAAGGCTGGAAATCTTGAATATACACACCAGAAACATGCCTTTGGACAAAAATGTTGATTTGGGTTATATATCAAAGATAACGCATGGCTTTGTGGGTGCAGACATAGAATCACTGATAAAGGAAGCCGCTATGAATGTTATAAGGAGAAACATAAATGAATTGAACGTTAAAGAGGGAGAAAACATCCCAAAAACCGTTCTTGAAAAACTGATAGTGACAATGGATGATTTCAGAGAAGCGTTAAGATTTGTAAGGCCAAGTGCTATGCGTGAAGTTTTAGTTGAAAGGCCAAGTGTAGGGTGGGAAGATGTTGGTGGTTTGGACCAGGTAAAAGCTCAACTTAAAGAAGCAATAGAATGGCCATTAAAGCATCCGGATTCATTTAGGAAGATAGGTATAACTCCTCCAAAAGGAATACTTCTTTACGGCCCACCTGGTACTGGAAAGACACTGCTTGCAAGAGCAGTAGCACATGAAACTGAATCAAATTTCATTGCAATCAAAGGGCCGGAAATATACAATAAATATGTGGGTGAAAGCGAGAAAAGGATAAGGGAGATATTCGACAAGGCAAGGCAGGTCTCGCCTTCTATAATCTTTATAGATGAGCTGGATAGTATAGCTTCATCACGGTCTAACTACGAAGGTAACAATGCAACCGAGCAGGTTGTGAACCAATTGCTTACGGAATTAGATGGCATAGAGCCACTTAAGAATGTAATCGTTATAGGCGCTACAAACAGAGTTGATAAAGTCGATCCAGCAATACTAAGGACAGGAAGGTTTGACAACATAGTATTTGTTCCGCCACCTGATGAGAATGGCAGAAGAGAAATACTTAAGGTATACTTAAATAAAATGCCGATAGAAGGCGATAAAGATGAGCTAATCGAATTCCTTGTCAAAAAAACAGAAGGCTACGTCGGCTCAGACATAGAAAGGCTTGCAAAGGAAGCAGGTATGAATGCACTGAGAAGCAGCATTTCTGCAAGTAAAGTAACTAGAGAAGACTTTGAAAAAGCTCTTGATCTTGTAAGGCCAAGCTTGACTCCAGAAGAGGCAAAAAAGTACGAGGAGATGGCAAAGAAACTTTACAGTAAAAAGGAAAAGGCGAAGGAGCTTAATTACTTCGGTTGAGATGGATCACGAAGAGATATACAAGCTTATACTGAATGACGAGCTCGGGTGGGAACACCTTATAACTACAATAATAAGGGACGAAGGCATGGATCCAATGGACATAGACCTTATTAAAATAGCAGATAGGTTCGCCGCTTTGATTTCAAAAATAAATCAGATAGACTTTAGATTTGGAGGAAAATTTGTTTACACTGCAGCCATACTTCTGAAAATGAAATCTGATACCGTTGTAGAAGAGATGCTTGAGCTCAACGTGAAAAAGGAAAGAGAAAGCCAGCAGAGGTATATAAAGGCCGTGCCTTTTGACATAGCTGTCACATCAAAACTTCCAATTTTCAGAAGCAGAAAGATAACGCTTACCGAGCTTATAAACACAATAAGGGAAGCGATGCGGTACAGCACAAAGCAGAAGATAAACTTCGAGCTAAAGCTGAAGGAAGTCAAAATAGAGGATAGGATAAGATTACTTGTTGAAAAGCTGGGAAAGCTCTTTGGCATCAAAGAAATAGTTCTTTTCTCCGAATTGGTATCGAAAAAGAACGACAGAAAGGAGATAATTTACACATTGCTGCCGCTTCTATTTATATCAAATATGAACAAGGTGGAAATCACACAAAATGAACCTTTCCAAGACATATATATAAAGAGCAGGGTAAAGTGGCAATGAACTTTTAAAATCAATAAATGTGATTATATCTATTATATACTTAATATGGTAAAAATAAATGAGTATGTTGAAGCGCTTATCTTTTCCTTCGGAGATGGCATCAGCCTAGAAGAGATAGTAAAACGGACAAAATCCGATCCAATAATGGTAAAAAAGGCAGTCAATGATCTTAACAAAGCATACTCTGAAAGAAAAAGTGCATTTTACATATTGACAGAAGGCAATTTATATCGAATGAGATTGAGAAGCGACCTTCTTTATTTGGTACAGGATAACCTAAGAACAGACATGAGCAGAGGGGTTTTAATGACATTAAGTTTGATAGTTTTAAATGGGAAAATAAAGCAGGCTGACTTAGTTAAAAGGAGAGGCAGCATCTCATACCAGCATGTCAAGGAGCTGCAGTCCAGAGGATTGGTTTCAACTGCTATAGAGGACGGCAAAAAGGTGATAAAAATCACTCCCTCATTCTATGATTATTTTGATGTTGATAAAAAAGAATTCAAGGAAATAAAGGAAACAATACAGGAAGAAATAAAGAAGGAAGACGATAAAACCGTAGAATACAAAGGAAACTAAAATACCACTATTTTTCTTTGGATATTTATCGGTGGCTTGTTCTCTTTAACAGCATTCTCAGGTTTTTTCTGCTCTTCGGCTGCCTGCTTAGTAGGTTTTGGGGCTTCCGCAGACTTGACTTTCTCTATTGCCGATTTTATGGTGTTTTCCACGGCAATAAAATCGCTTTCCTCCATTTTCTGAGGCTGCCAAACGTGGTTTATGGTGTCGTCATTGTATCTTGGTATTAAGTGTATAAGAGCATGGGGGGTTACATTACCCTTTGTAAGCTCCTTTGTGTAAAGCATTTCAACGTTATTTGGGGCAAGTGACAGTAATATCGCGTAGCCAACGGCCCTTGCGACGCTCATGTACTGTAAAAACTCCTCTTGCGGCATCTCATATATATTGTTATAGTGCTTTTTTGGTATCATTATTACATGGCCTTTTGAAGCAGGATTAATGTCTAAAATCCCTATCACCATAGGGTCTTCATAAACTTCTTTGGCAGGCACTTTTTTGCTTGCAATCATGCAGAATATGCATTTTTCCTCTTCCATATCTTTATTACGCTTTTAAAGTATTTATTGTTAAGTAATATTCTCTAAATTTTTATTAAAAAAAGCTTTTAAATGACAAAAACTTAAACGTATTATGAAAGCAAAAGACAGTTTAAAATTTGTCGACGAGGAGAAAAGAGCGGTAGATGCAGCTATAGGATTGATTCTGTTCGCATTTGGATTGGTCCTAATAGTTCTTGGTTTGGCATCTATCCTTTCGTCAGCGGTTCTTAGCGGATATTTCTATAAGACCGTTACAACAGCTCCATCGGCTTATATATACCCATTATTCGAAGTGATACTTGGAATAATTGTATTCTCCTTCTCGATGTGGGTATTTAGGGTAAAAGTATAAGGATTACTTTAAATTTTTTTATTTTTTACTTTTATTTTTGGTGAAAAAGAAAGATTTATATACTTGTTTATTGCTAAGTATTGTGTAGGTGATCGATTATGGCATTGTCTTTCAGTGAAGATTATATAGCTAAAATAAGGAGGATGTTCGGATTAAATCTATACGAGGCAAAGGTATGGCTTGCCCTTCTTTCACAAGGTAAGTCAACATCCGGTAAACTGAGCGAGATAGCGAACATACCAAAATCAAGGGCTTATGATATACTGGTTTCACTGGAAAATGGCGGTTTTATAGTAAGGGATTTAAGCAAGCCGATAAGTTATAGGGCAATTCCTCCGCAGGAACTGATAGAAAAGCTTGAGGAAAAAGCAAAAGAATCACTGGATCAAAAACTAGATAAGCTAAGCAAATTAAAGGACAGTACAATGCTGAACGACCTTCAAAACCTTTACAATAAGGGGATAAAGTATGTAGACGAAGGGAAGGTTGCGAATTCTTACCAAGGATTGGACAACATATATTTCAGGATAAAGAAAAGCATAGGTGCGGCCAAAGGGGAGATAGTACTAATTACAACCGAGCAATCATTGGAAAAGAAAATAAGCGCACTAGGGAGGGCCCTTAAAAAGGCCAAAGCAAACAATGTTACTGTTCATGTTTATGCACCCGTAAAGGATGTTAATGAAGCACTGTTGAACGAGATAAAGCAGTTTGGAAAGCTGAACAAAACAGATCTAGATATAGGCAGATTTGTTATAGTTGATGGAAATGAGATATTTATATTTACAGAAAATGAAAATGAGACTCACCCAAGCAATGAAGTAGTGCTTCACATAAAGGGTAAGTACTTGCCAGAAAAGATCAAAAAACTGGTGTCCTCACACGTAGTAGACTGATTTTGCCGGCATAGAGAAATAGTTAGCATTTAATATTAAAAATTTTTTTAGATAGTTGAATATGACTTATATAAAACAAGTAGAACTTGATAATTTCAAATCCTTCGCTGGGCACATCAAGTTCGATTTTGTAAATGGTTTTAATGCTATTGCCGGTGCTAATGGTTCCGGAAAAAGCAACATAATCGACGCACTTCTTTTCGTTTTTGGCGGTTCGTCAAAGAAGGAGATGCGCTCTGATCTGCTTACAGATCTTATATTTAATGGAGGAAAGAGCGGAAGGCAGGCAGAGCATGCAAAAGTCAATGTCATTCTTGATAATTCAAAGAAGGAGTTTCATGGAATAGAGGAAAACGAGGTATCAATTAGCAGAAAGGTCGATAAGAACGGAAAGAGCATTTACAGGATAAATGGAAAAGCCTCTACAAGAGAAGAGGTACTAAATGTTCTTGCGCTGGTAAAATTCAGGCAGGATGGGTTCAATATAATCCCTCAGGGAAGAATACTAGAGGTTGTAGGCACCTCCAATGAAGATAGGTTAAGTCTTATAAATGACATCTCGGGAATAAGTGTATTTGAAGACAAAAAAAGCAAGGCAATGAACGAGATGAAGAAAGTAGAAGACAACATATCAAAAATACAAACGGTATTAAATGAAAAACAGAAGTTGATGGCGCAACTGGAAAAAGAAAAGACAAGAGCAGTTGAATTCCAGGAACTTAAAGGAAGATACGCTTCCCTTCTTTCAAAGCAATCAACGATTAAAAGAGACGCTGCAGATTCTGAATTACAGGCAATACTTGAAAAACTTAAGGAAGCAGAGAAGGGAAATGAGGAACTATCAGAAGAGATATCAAAATTGAATGAAAAAGTAAAAAAGATAAACGAGGAAGTTGAGAGCATAAATACAAAGGCAGAAGCGGAAGGGGAAAAGGAGATACTAGAAGCAGAAAACAAAGCCAAGGAATTTGATTCAGAGCTTGCAAGACTGAATGCCGTGCTTAAAAACGACAATGAACAGCTTAATAATATTATTTTGTCAATAGAAGAGCTTTCAAAGTCACAGGAAGAACTAAAAAAGCAAATAAAAGAGGAAGAGGAAGAAAAGAAGAAACTTGAAGAGAAGATAACTACTTTAAATTCCAGAAAGCTTTCCCTAGTAGAAAGTGAATCCAAGACGCAGAATTACCTTAAAACAAAGGAATCGCTTGAAAAAAGAATATACGATATAGACAAAAAGATATATGAGTTGAAGATTGCTTTGGCAAACTATCCCAGAATTGCAGAGCTTCAAGAGGAGCTAACTGGCTTGGAAGCCAGCAGAAATGACCTCGAAAAAACGATAAAGGGGATGACTTTGTCTTTTTCTTCATTAAAACCGGAAATTGACAAGTTGAAGATCCAGGCTAAACGGGAAGCCGATTCAATATATTTGTTGAGAGAGAACCTGCTTAATCAAAGGAATTCTTTATCTTCTCAGAACAGAGCAGTGGAAGTGGTCAACAGACTAAAGAAGGATATAAATGGAATATACGGTTTAGTATCGGAGCTTTTTTCGCTGAAAAACGAGGAATACTCCACTCCGGTTTTAAGATCAATAGGCAGAAGGGGGGATTTCATAATTGTTGAAAATGAGGAAACTGCAAGGCAGTGCATAGAGAAGCTTAAAAATGAAAAGCTTGGCTTCTATACTTTCATACCTTTAACAACTGTGAAAAGTGGCTATGGCTTCGACAAGTTAAATGATCAGCGGATAATAGACTACATAATAAACCTTGTGAATTTCGATGAAAAACTTGCACCGGCAATGAAATTTGTCTTTGGTGATACGGTTTTGGTAAAGGATTTTGATTCTGCTAAGGGGCTTATGCATCAGTACAGAATGGTTTTACAAGATGGCACCGTATTTGAAAAAACTGGGACAGTTTCGGGAGGGCATTTTGACATGCCTAACATACTTAATGTTAACAAAAAGATTGCCGAAATAAATGCAGAGATAAGCGAGCATTCAAAACTTAAAGAGGAGTATGACGAGGAAATAATAGAAAAGGAATCAACTTTGAATTCGATTATGACTGAGATAAAAGTAAGACAAAAAAATTTAGATGAAACAAAAGGCAAAATAGCTAAGATTATGCAGGAAAAATCAAAGTTCACCGGTACGGAATCGGAGATATCAGAAAGTATACAGTCGCTTGAGAATGAGAATTTGAATTTGAAATCAAAGCTAGAGGAATTGGATAAGAACAAACCTGATATAGTGGACCATAAAAAAGAGATAGAAGCTCTTGAAAGAGAAGTTAATGATTTACAGGTAAAAGTAGCCACTTCTGGAAACAAGCTTTCAGCCGTTTTAATGTCTGAGATAAGTAACTTAGAAAGGAGGTTTTCTCAGCTTAACAAAGAAAGAGAAAGATTTGAAAAGGAAATAGAAGATGTTGAAAATGCAATAAAAGATACCCAGGAAAACTACGATAAAGCCAGAAAAGAGCTTTCAAACAAGTCGAATAACCTAAGCATGCTTAGGAAAAGAAGAAGTGAGCTTTTGAATGAGCTCAATAGCCTGCAGA
>JAKBRA010000016.1 GCA_021834945.1 Nanobdellota archaeon
GTTCCCTATTTTGATTATTGCGCCATTTCCAAGCACAATCCTTTCGTCTGCCCGGAGGCAACCGGGATCTCCAACTAACAAAATATGAATGTCACCTCTTATCACGCTGTTTCCTGAAAGAGCGGCTTTTCTAACTCCCCCAAAAAGCTGCATCACTATCGCTTCCTTTATGTCATCATGCCCGAATATGTTTGGGGCTATTGAGTTTTTGAATTTTGTGTATATCATTTTGTCATTCGCCAATTCCTTGATTGCCATCTCCTCTTCTTTTGTAACTACAATGTCTTCATATCCTTGTTCCACGGCTTCAACATATGATGCAAGTATGAATGTATCAGACGTGTTTGATCTTTTTCCACTGGGATAATAGATTGCGCTCTCATTTATTATTCCCGAGACAACGACCTTGTTTCCTGGTATTATATTCCTCTCAAACTTTGGATCAACCAAATCCTTTTTCAATACGACATTTATGTGCTCAGGTTGCTCTCCGCCTTCTAGGTCTTCGGGTGCTTCTTCAAGCATTATTCTTTGCGTGTCAACAAGGTATTTCTTTACTACCTTGAACCTCCCTTTCTTGCCGCAGTTTGTGCATACCGAAGGTGCTCTTTGAGTCATTTCCTTCTGCTCTACCTTTGTTATGTGTCCGCAGCTCTGGCATTCAAAGTCAATTGCACTGGCAACAGGCTTTACGCTAGCCGCCGTCTTTATCAATCCTTGTACCTGTATGAAAAGCCCTATATGCTTGCTCCTTATTTCTCTTATAAGCAGCTGTGCATTTTTAGGCAGGTTTTTTATCCTTACTTCAATGTCTAGATCTTTATGGGGAATTGAAGTCTCGTTTATGAAGTACTTTATTGTATCCAATGCCTCTTCTGGATTTTTAAGTAGATAATCACCCAATTCCGGGGAAAACTGATCAACGTCATTAAAGTCAAGTATTATGGCGTTTTTGTTCGTTGTAAGTATCTCTTTAATCTTGTCGCTTAGCCTTTTGTTTACGAAAGAACCGATAACCTCATCAATCTCGTTTTTCATTTTCCTCTTCCCCTTATACTTTAATATATATAATGTGTACAAAAAGCAATATCACAGCATATCTATGATATTCTTTTCTTTTATTAAACTTTTCCTGCTTATATTCTTAAATGCGCTGTAATCCAAAGGAATGCAATTCCCATAAATATGCCTATAAAAGCACCTGCTATTACATCTTTTTTGTAGTGTGACTTTATGTATAGTCGGCTGTACATTACTGTAATTCCAAATACAAGAAATGGCCAAAAAAGAATGGTGTTGTAGAAGGCAGTAAAGAAGAAAGCGGCAATGGCAGAATGGCTCGAAGGAAAGCTCCTCCTGTTTAATCCAAAAGTCTTCTTATAGAAGTCCCTTTTAAGCGCTTCTTCAGGCCTTTTTTCCTTAAAGAAAAGTTTTAATCCTTCGGAGAAAACTGCCGTTGCCGCAACTCCGGAAAAAAGAAGGGCTGCTACCCTTGCATAAGGGTTTAGTATTATACCAATAAGCAATTCAAACGTGAATATCTCTATAGGGTATCTTTCAACGAATATTGAAAACCTAGCAAAATAATCATTGTTTTTCATGCTTCTCGGAAAGGTAAACCATCCTATCAGCACCTACTATCTCGGGCAGCACCACTTCATCTGCTCCCAATTCCTTGAATTTGTTGACGTTTTTGAGAAGGTTGCACCTTGTTATTACTTTCATGTTCTTGTTTGCTTCCTTGGCATTCAGCACTACGATGAAATTGTCTACATCCTGGCCAAGAGCCGCAAAAACTCCAACGGCCCTGCTCGCATTTGCCATCTTGAATGCCCTTTCATCTAATGCATTTTCCTTTATGACGTTGAACCCGAGTTTTTTAAGCTCCATTGCCCTTACGTCGTCATTTTCTATCACGAGCACCTTTTTACCCTTTTCCCTCAAAAGGCTACCCACTCTTTCACCTATCCTTCCGCCACCGCATATTATGTAGTGGTTTCTGAATCTAAGACCCTTTGCCATATAAATCACACCTCCAAACTCACTTCTTATAAACGATATCAAAAATTCCAAAAGGTAAACCGCAAAAACACCCAGGAAAAGCGAAAAGAAAAGCAGCAGTATGCCGAAATCGGAATCGAAATGGAAAGTCTCAAGGGCAACAGCTACCGTTGAAACCGCTGCCGTAAAGCCTATTCTTTCATCTTCAGATATAAGTATCGTTATAATCGTAAATATAACGACAAGAACCAAAGCTGCTATAATCAGTTTCTGCCCGTTTTCCCTAGTCTGATCCATTATAATAGTAAAGTATTGTAGGTTATAAGTTTAATTTTATAATAATGCATTTTTACATCCATTCTAAAGAAGTCTTTTAACTGCTATGTAAATTGACAAATAATATTTTATTTAGGATTACTCCTTTATTTCCATCTCTATGTTTACTTCCTTTGGAACAGTTGTTTTCATTATCAAATGCAGCGCTTTTGGATCAGCCTGCATGTCTATAACCCTTTTATGCAGCCTTAATTCCCAAGTTTCGTAGCTTTCCCTGCCTGCCCCATTCGGAGCTCTTCTAGTAGTGACCTTAAGCTTTTTAGTGGGGAAAGGTATCGGGCCGGTGATAGCAGTTCCAAGTTTCTTTGATATGTCTATTATATCATTACATACTGCTTCAAGCTTTTCCGAATCCGTTGACGTCAATTTTATTCTCGCCTTTTGCATATCTCTATTAAGAACTTTCACGAGTATTTAAGCTTTTTTTAACTTTATTACATAATAGAAGTTTTTCAAAAAAGTTCTGGTATTGCAGATTCTAAAGCGGATGTAAACGGTTAACTTTATAAATACTAACCTACATATAAAGCTATAATAATTGGAGGTAAGCTGATATATGGTAGATGAAGCTAAAGGATTGGACAGTCAGGTTTTTTCCGTCTTGGAAAAGATAAGAGCAAAAGGCGGAGTTACTAAAAAGGGAATAAACGAAGTAACAAAAGTATTAGAGAGGGGGCAGGCAAAGCTTGTAGTTTATGCCTCGGATGTTTCTCCCAAAGAGATAATAATGCATATTCCTCTTCTTTCAAAAGACAAGAATGTTCCATGCATTGCAGTGAGCAGTAAGGTAGAACTTGGAAAGGCCTGTGGCATGGGAATAGGCACTTCTGCAGTTGCAATAGTGAATCCCGGAGAGGAAGCGCACGCAATGGAAGACCTTATTGGAAAAATTAAGAACTTATGAAAAAGCAGCAGAACAAAAGCTCAGAAAATAAAGGAGATAACGTAGAGCAGCGTTTTTTAGATGCATATCCCGCTGAAGTCATAGAGATAGTTGGAAGGCACGGAGTAGCAGGAGAAGTTACTCAAGTACGTTGTAAGGTTCTAGCAGGAATGGACAAAGACAAGATAATCCGCAGGAATGTACGTGGGCCTGTAATTGTAGGAGATATATTGATGCTTAAGGAAACTGAAATGGAGGCAATGCCTATAAGATAAATATGAAATGCAGTTTTTGCGGACAGGAAATAAAAAAGGGAACAGGAATTGTTTACGCCAAAGTGGATGGAACTGTTTACAATTTCTGCAGCAGAAGGTGTAGGGAATACACTTTGATGAAAAAAGACCCTAGAAAGTTCAAATGGGCGATGAGAAGCTCAAACAAATAGGATTTATTTTATCAGCTGCTATTATTTGAATGAAAAATAAGGGTATTTCGGAGTTTCTGTCGTTCATACTCTCAATAATAATCCTCATACCGATAGCCATAATAGCCTATTTCATAATAACCGCGGGCGCAAACAAGGTAATATCATCATCCGAATCAATTACGCAGTATGTCTCATCCACACTTACTGCACTCCAAACCGGTAATTCTGTGGTTTTACCTCCTGTGTCACCAGACTTGCCGAAATACACTTTCTTAAGCCAATTTTATGGAAGCAGTTCCTGTATAAACGACCTTAATGAACTGTCACGTGAGGCAATACTTATATCTCCCTCAAACCCTTCCTCTCTTTCAAATACTTATTTTGTATGCATAGGAACTTTTTCTCTTTCGCCGATAAGCAGTAATCAAGCCTTTTGGAACTACCTTCCATCATCTTCTAACAATGAGGGTCCAAACAATGCCTCCTTTCCAGGCTGGTTTCCAGATCTATCTGAATACAATTCTCCCACAAGTACAATAGCATCGGGAATAAACGGCTCTACAGGCACTTTATCCTATTTCCTCCAGTCCTCAAATCCTGAAACATCTCTCTCCAATTCCTGCGTTTCATTTTTCAATGCAGATACTATAAAGTATGGTTATGGTCAGCCAGGAGCATATATAACTACGATGACATGCGCTCCATTGACACACAACAATCAATCAGTGTTCATAAACGTAGTTCCGCCTTCATGCTCAGGTTCATGCGGTAATGATCCAATGGCTTTTCTTTATGGTAACCCAGGTTATATAAAGTTCCAGGAATGCAGTTATAGTGGAGGTAATGATTTGCAGTGCAAATTCAGCATAAATTAATATGGACTTGCTTTTAGAAGGGATACTGATAGCGATAATGATGGCCATAATCCTATTTTTCGTTGTATACGAGTATTCAGCATTCTTTGCTCCCAAATCGTCAATAAGTTATTATAATTCATTGGTGGGCATGGTAGACTCTGCATGCACTTCTATACAGACTGCTTCAAACGTTCAGTTCTCCTCCCCTTCAATATTTGTGTTTCAGATGTACGACACGCCGGCATGCAATTCAATACTAAGTTCGAATACGTATATCTTCTCACCGAATTCAGCAGTTCTTTCAGCACTAAGTGGAAATTATAACCTGTGCTATGCAAATGTAAGCAATACAGTGGCATTAGGGGTATCGAGTGGAAACCAGTACTTTCTGGAAAGCTCTACCAAAGGAGGGGTAAACTTTTATCTTCCAAAAGAATACGCAATTTCAGGCTCCGCAAACATGAGTGATTTGGCACTTTACGACCAGCTAAGCACCTCGGGGATAGTAGTAAATTCCTCCTCACCCTTTTCCCTTATCCTCAATTCATCTTCAGTTGTTTCTTCGCAGAATTATACATTTGATGTGGAGGAATACTCAAACAATAGCATAAATCTGGATGTTTACTTCAATGGTCAGAGCACCTGCTCCCGTTCTTACTCCGACTTGACTGGCCTGCATCCTCTTTCCATAGTTTCTCCATGCCAACAGCAAGTGCACAACATAACTTTGGTTGTGGGAATAGCTGCAAGCGCAGAAACTAACTTTCAGGTAAATGTAACAGCAAAATCAAATTATAATCCTACTTTTTCTTACTTGTCGCAGCAGTGCACGAACCTTGTTACACTTGTGAAGGAGGGCACCATAAATAATGGCAGCATAGTCTGTCAGCCCATAATGTGCGGGGGAAATTCATTCTACCTTGCTGATCAAAGCAACAGGCCTTTCCTTGGTTTATACAGCGAATCATTTACTTTCTTAGGCGTCCAATCCGGAGTCAATGATTTGCAGCTTGTCAATTCATATCAGGAGCAGCTTACAAATAGCTCGTTGATGGATAATACTGTTTTTGAGGAAGGAGGGCTGCCGTTCGGTGCCAGCTGGAGTGTTACTTACAATGGCATAACAAAAAGCTCAGTTATAAGTTTGACCGGAAGCGGCAATACAATTGCTTTTTCAAATCCGCCCGGAAGTTATAGCTTTAAAATCTCAGACGCGGATGTAATAGAAAACCGCGTTGAGGTTATATATAAACCGACTGATCCTCAGGGTACTGCTAAGCAAGGCTCATACGTTGGTGTGACTTTTAAAAGTACTTAACTAATATTTAAATTGGGAAAAACCTTATAATTATTAAAATAACGATGGCATTTCGTTGTCTGAAAAGACGTATAATGCCGCTGGTGAAGTATGGCAAAAGTTACTGTTACGATATGTGATGTATGCAAGCAGAAAATTGCTACTAGAACATGTCCAGTTTGTGGAAAAGATCTTTGCGAAGCAGATACAAAGTCATTTGCAGTTGATGTTGGTCTGCGTTTTGGACAGAGAATGCAGATATACAACGGTTACATGTGCGAAGATGACTACAGAAAACTTGAGGGAAACCTTGGTGGAACGCTTGCAAAGATAAGCGAGTCAATAAAATCGCAGATAGATAACATAATAAAGGAAAGCGTAGGCGCTTGAATAGTGAATAGCAAGGTTTATTAATTTCTTGCGTCATAAGAATAAATAACCCTGCGTAGCCCAATGGTAGAGCGACCGGCTGTAGAATTACTAAGTGCTGTTTTTCAGTGCGATGAAGAGTTTCAGCTGCGGTAACCGGTAGGTTGCGGGTTCGAATCCGGCCGCAGGGATTTTTTTATTTTTATTAATTAAATCTTTTTGAGTATGTCGCTTAATTCCGAAACATTTTTTGCGGTATAATCTACATTGTTTGAGCTTTCCCTGAATATCTCCTTCTTTCCAAATAGGACATTTACAGTTATGCAGAAAGGATATGCAGCCTTTGCCATTTCCAGGTATTTACTTCTATCGTCTACGAATACTAATTTGAATTCCTTGTCCTTTATTCCATTTTCTAGTTTTCCATATTCAGTTGCGGACATTATTGCAATGCTGTCCTTTTTTTCCGATGCTATTATCTTATCAAAGTAAATATTTAGTTGGTTTTCATTTATTTTCTTGTACTGTTTTTCCTCGTTTCCAAAGTACTCTGTCAGCAGTATATTGTAATTTCTTTTTGCTGATTCTTCAAGGACTTTTTCTATGCCTGTGAATTTTTTCGGGGTTTCATTTAATTTTTCCAAGTATTCCTTTCCCACTTCCTCTGCCAATTCCATGCCTTTATTTGCAATCCATGCAGCAGCATACTCCTCCTTCAGATTTCCCTTCTTGAGGTATATGTAAAGAAGAGAGAGCGGCAGTTGGTGAGGGGAATCATATGCGGTATGTCCTCTCAGCTTTATTCCTTCATAATCCACTGTCCTCAATTCATCTATTTCCTTTTCGGAGTTTGGGTCTATGTCTATCGAGAGTTTGCTGAGTTCATTAGAAAGTTTGCTTATGACTTGTTTCTGTGCGTTTTCAAATACTGCATTTGTGTCTATCAGCGTGGAATCTAAGTCCCAAATAACTATATTTCCGCTTTTCATTGTTTTTATATGATTAAAACTCTTTTAAATACTTTGTTTATTTGCTTACAAATATGAATTCCATCCTGTTTTTATTATCAAGCCTGCAGAATCCAAATCTTTCAAACTGAATTACTTGCCCTTCTCCTATTTCATCAATAGTCTTCTCTGCAAGCCCTTCTATCTCTGTAAGGCTTTTCTCGTTGAAGGTTCCACCAGCATTCAGCAGATCCCCAACTTTTATGACTTTTATAGGCACATTCTGCTCTGAAACCCATTGTATTATCTTTTCTCCTTGCTCATGTTCTCTGCTGTGCATTCTGCATGTTATAAGATCGTTTTCCTTGTCTACTATCTCAACGCTGTAAAGTTCTTTGAGCCTGAAGGTGTCCCCAATATCAAGGGAGACTACGTCTCCGCGGTCTATAAAGAATCTACCATTTGTCTGTATCTCTCTGTAGCCAAGGTCATTTGATGGATGAAACGGAAGCTTTGCCTTTTCTTCGATTGCATCTTCAACCAACAATTTAATGGGATTAGGAACAAAGAAAAGCCTTTTTGCATATCCGTCTATTATCCTTCTGTTGAATGTGAAAAGCATCTCTAGACTGTATTCATGCTCCGAAGAAGAATAGCCAACTTCCTTTACGAATTCCCTTACTGTTTCAGGCTGTATGCCTCTTCTTTTCATTGAGTAAATGGTAGCAAGTCTTATGTCATGCCAGTCCTTTATGTATCCTTGTTTTATTAGCTCTCTTACCTTGCGTTTTGAAGTCAACGTGCCTTCAAAATTGAACCTGCTGTACTGTATAACATAAGGCTCGTGGAAGCCAAGTTCTTTTCTTAGCCTTGTCTGCAGGCTTGTCTTGAACTCATTGCTTCTTAATATATGTGTTATCCCGCAGAGCTCGTCTTCTATAACACTAGCAAAGTCATAAAGCGGCCATAAATTATATGGTTTGTAATCGGTTTTTATAACTCTCATTATGTTTGGATCCCTCAATGCTGCGTCTTTGTCATTCATGTTTCCTTTAAATCTAAAAGTAAGTTCTCCTGTTCCAAACTTCCCTTCCTTTGCCTTCTCCCATAACAATGTGTTTTCTTCTATTGAATTGCTTCTATGCTGGCATTCTTTCCCAATGTTTCTGTTCTTCTTTATCTCATCGGAAGAGCATGTGCACCCATACGCTTTTCCTTCCTTTATCAGTTTTTCTGCAAACCCATAGATTTTTTCCATGTCATCGCTTATGAATTTCTTCTCATCGTACTTTATGCCGAGCCATTTTATGCTTTCTTCAAAGTTCTTTACGAATTCTTCTTTAACTAAATTAGGGTTTGTGTCTTCAAACCTTAACCACAATTTGCCGTTGTACATCTCCTTGTAAAGATAGTTTATGGTAAATGACAAGGCATGGCCCCAATGCATGTATCCAGAAGGTTCCGGCGGCAGTCTAAGAACTACTCCGTTCTCTGCTCCAGGAAGTGGTTTAAGTCCTTTCTTTTCCTTTTCGTTTTCCTTGCTGCTTAAAAGTTTCATATCTGCAGCAAGCTTCATTATCTCTTCCTTTGGCAGCAAATTTATATCATTAACGGCCTTTTCAGCTAATACTCTTAAATCATTCATTTCCTTTACAAGCTGTTTGTCTTTCCCTAAAATCTCGGATATGACTGAACTTAGCCTAGCCTCTCCATTGTGCATTGCAGCGTTCTTTATTGCGGCTTTTTTTATTTCTTCCTCAGATATCATACGATTTTATTGCATTTCTTTAAATAAAGCTATTTGTGTCAATAAACAGCTTTTTAAATGCATATTTGCTTAAATACTGTATAACAGGAGGTAATATGGCAGATTTCGTAAGAAAAAGTTCAGTAAAGGAAGAAGTCAAGAAAGTCGGTAAGGACATGCGTTGCCCTGATGACACAATCGAAGGTCTTGACAAGTTTGTCAAAGAGTCAATCGCCAAAGCAGTAGCAAGAGCTAAGGCTGATGGCAGAAAGACACTTAGGGCACACGACTTCTAAGTAGTTTTTTTGTTTTTTTATTTTTTTTAAAGTTTTTATTCTTTTAGCGTTATAACAATCTATGGTGGATGTAGAGCTTATACTGGGGATAGCTATAATTGCCGTTGCAATAATAACGTTTATACGTATACTTAAGCCAGCATTGGAAGGCATAATAATAATAATCCTTATATTTGCAGGCAGCGCACTTATATTCCATTCTACCCCAATAATAGGCTTGCCAGGGTATAGTCTTCCAGTAAATCTTGGCCCTAACATAGTTGGAGTTTCGCAGGGAATAGACAATACAAGCAACATAATAATATTCAATGCAGATTTAGTAAGCATAGACAATTTTGCAGCGTCTATAAACAATCAGTCCCTTACTATAGTAAATAACGGCACAGCGATAGCTCCGGCAAAGTTTGGTGTTATAACAGTAAAAGGTTTACATACCGGAGAAATACGTTTGAAGGCTTACTCCAATTTATTCGGTTTTAATGTCTTAGCATCCAACTCAACTTATAATTATACAAGCTAAATTGCCTATTCTGCACAGAGATTCATTTTGTAGTATCTATCTCATCAACTGTAATTTAAACTGCTTATTTTTGATTCCAATTTTGAGATATATGAAAGACTGCAGACTGGTGCAGTATTATTTAAAGTCTTACAAATCTGTGCTGTAAGGATGTTTGCCGCTCCTAAAACAGTCTGGCCAAATGATCCGCTTGTTGGATTTTCAATTGAATCTAATATATCTTGATGTGTAGAATAATTAGAGAATACAGAATTCGTCTTTAAATCTAATATGCTCTCAACGTTGTTTATATCTTGATTAAATACAAATTTATTGTTTATATCAATAAATGCTACGCCATCAACAATACCTGCTACTCCTCCAATGAAGAAATTTTGTATTCCAAAACCATCAGAACTTTTTATTATCCCATTTGAATTTAAATTAAATCCACGCATCCCTAAAGCGTAAACGTTGGAATAGATAATAGGGTTTATTTGACCTACTCCTGTAGTGTTTATTAAAAACGATCCACCTAATTCATATAACGGCTCAAAATTTATGTATTTTGATGTATAGTAAGCTCCACTTACTAAAGGCTCTGGATTTGCATCCCCAAATGGCGCCTGGCCATTATCGATTGGTGGAAGCTTTGTAGCTTTATTGAAAGCGCTTTGTGAAAAATTAAACATAATTGCAGGTAAATTCCAATCGTCTGTGGCTGATCTTACATAAAAGAGTTTACTAAAATTGCCAAAACGTGACAATGCAATCGCAAGCACCCAACTGTCTTGACCAGAAAAAGGGCATCCTTGCGACCCAAAAAAGACTATCGTTGGCTTTCCATTTTGACTTATGGAATAATTAGAAAAAGTTGAAGGGACCGTTATAGGTATTATATCATAATTTTTACCGCCGGTATTGCCATAAACTAGAACATAATATCCAGGGGATGGGCCATTACTACCATCGCTTGCATTTTCATGTATAAAGCTACCAGCAACCTGCTGCGCTCCAACACTTGCTAATTGACTACTTAAATCAGATAAACCGTTGATATAAGTTGAACCTAAAGATTCTCCCTCCGGGCCTAAAAAGAATGAACCTGAAGCGTTTGCATTAATAGATGGTTTTAGAGAAGAAGCGGAAGTCGAAATAGAGAAAACATGAAGTACAAATATCAAAACAATTATTATAACTACTACAGCAGCTAAGCTTGCTGCAATAATTTGAACGAAGCTTTTGTTAGAACTACTTTTCTTTTTTGGAGGATTTGAAATGCTAGCTTTTAATTTTTCATTTTCTTCTCTTAATTTTATTATTTCATCATCTTCCATTACAAATTTATATATATGATTTCAGTTATATAATTTCAATGGATGAAAAATATGATCTTCTAATAGAGAGAATCCATTTGTTGGAAAATAGGATAAAAGAATTAGAGAGTATTATTGAAAATAAATCTGAAGGAAAATCTCTGTTTCCAAATAAAAACTGTAGTTTTTTGAATAGGCTTAAGAAAGGGATTGTGCATTCATATAAACAAAGTCCTGTTTTATTTTTTACTTTGCTTACAGGGGTATTTGCTGGTTATATTTATTTATTTTCTATTACAAATCTTGTATTACCATTTTTAAATTATGGATTGGTCACCTTGATATATCATATATCTTTAGCAGCTTTTTTTAGTTTTTCCATAACTTTACTGGTGCTTTTTAATTTATTTATAATAAAACGCAGACAAGCTATAACAAACAAAGAAAAGGCAACTATGGTAGCAGCAGGCGCAGGTTCGGTTGCTTCCTCTTTTGGAGCGTCATTTGGTGCATCGGCTGTAGCACCGACTTTCGGAGCAGTATGTTCCACAGCAATTGCACCAGAGTTGGCGACTTTAGGAGGGTCTGCTGGATCAATAGCAGCATCATCATTAGGTAGCTCAAATATACTTGGTAGTTCAATAAGCAGTCTTATAATATTTATTGCGATCGTAGTATCACTTTTAAGTCTAAAAAGTATATCTAAAAAATTATAAAATCCTTCATTGCTATAAATTTGACTTCTAACATGTCTTTAATAAAGTATTTATACTAGTAGAGATATAAGTAGTTATATCAGAGGTGATATAATATGAGAATGAACAATGGTGGATGCGGCTGCGGTTGTGGCTGTGGAAACAAAGGAATGAACGGAATGGGCAGGCACGGCATGATGAGAATGCAGACCGAAGAGCCCTACGGAAAAAAGGACTTGAAGGAAAACCTTGAAGACTATAAGGAAGAGCTGGAAGAGGAAATAAAGTTTATCAATAGAAGGATAGACGAACTTTCCAAGAACGATTCTGAAGATAGTGACGAGGAAAGCAGTTGAATATGAACGGCAAGCGTTGCCGATGTGGGCCTTTTAATGTTGACGTTGTCCCAAAAGGCCTGCTCCAGCCCTTTATACTTAGGTTATTGACAGAAAAGCCGATGCATGGCTTTGAGATAATGGAGCAGATATTCGAAAAGACCGATGGCATGTGGAGACCTGGCCCCGCAGCAGTTTATCCCTCTCTTGCGCAACTAGAACGCTCCGGTTACATAGAAGCGGTAAGCAAGGAAAACCAGGGTGAAAAGGCAAGAAAGCAGTACAAGATAACAGAAAAGGGAAGAAATGCTATAAAGGAATACGATAAAATGAGCGGAAACATTGCCGAAAATATGATTCATTTTATGCATTCACTAAAAAGATTTTAGATAAATTTTTACATTTTACTTAAAGCACAAAAGCTTATTAATTCTATGAATGCCTCATAAATTCATGGAAAATGAAGAAAAATTAATTCTGTGGTTTAAAGACATAAAAAAAGAGGATGTTCCCCAAGTAGGCGGCAAGTCAGCAAACCTTGGTGAAATGACAAATTACGTTGAAGTTCCCGTTCCTCCTGGATTTTCAACAACATCTTATGCATTCAATAAATTTCTCGATGAAAACAAGATAAGGGAAAAGATAGAAAATGCAGTGAAGAACATAAATGTGGAGAGCGAAAGCGACCTTAAGAAGGCAAGCCAGGAAATAAAGTCTGCAATCATGGGCTCTGATCTGCCAAAGGACTTGGTTTCACAGCTATTGGACAGCTATCACAAGCTTGTCAAGGAAAGCAATGCAGAGTTTGTTGCAGTTAGGTCATCAGCAACTGCTGAAGATCTACCCGATGCAAGTTTTGCAGGTCAGCAGGACACATACCTCAACGTTCATGGCGATGATGAATTAATCGAAAAGGTGAAGGAATGCTATTCCAGCCTGTTCAATGAAAGAGCAATCTACTACAGGGCAAAGAACAACATAGACACAAAGACAGTTGCGCTCGCAGTAGTTATACAAAAGCAGATTTTCTCAATTGAATCAGGTGTTATGTTCACATTGGACGTTTCAAATGGAGACCAGTCAGTAATAGTAGTTGAAGCAAGCTATGGCTTAGGAGAATACATAGTAGGTGGAATAGTTACTCCAGATCTCTTCTACATAGACAAGAAGACAATGCAGATTAAAAGAAAAGTAATAGAAAACAAGGACAGAAAGCTTGTAAGGTTGAAGGAAGGCGGGACAAAGGACGTTAAATTAAGCGATGAAGAGGCAAAGAAGCAATGCTTGGAAGATGATAAAGTAATCGAGCTTGCTGGTTATGGTATGAAAATAGAGCAGCATTACAAGAGGCCTATGGACATTGAATGGGCAAGAGATGAGGATGGAAAGCTGTACATTGTTCAGGCTAGACCTGAAACGGTATGGTCAAACAAGGACAAGATAAAGACTGCAGAGAACAAACAGGGAGTTATACTTTCCGGCTTGCCAGCTTCTCCAGGATTTATCTCAGGACCTGCGCACGTAATACTGGATGTAAAGGATATTGACCAGTTCAAGTCAGGAGAGATTTTGATAACGGTAATGACAAGCCCGGATTGGGTTCCGGCAATGAAAAAAGCAAAGGCAATAGTCACAGATGAGGGAGGGATAACATCACATGCTGCAATAGTTTCAAGGGAACTAGGGGTTCCATGCATAGTGGGAACCGGCGGAAGGGGGAAGAAAGCAACCGAGGTCATAAAGACTGGTGACATAATAACGGTTGATTCAAAGAATGGGTTGGTTTACAGCGGAGAGATAAAGGTAGAGGAAGAGAAGGAAGAAAAAGGCAGCCAAACCGTTGTAAATGAAGGGATGGTAATAACCGGAACGAAGATCCTTGTCAATCTTGGAGAACCTGATTTAGCGGAAAAGACTGCAAAATTGCATGCTGACGGCGTTGGATTGATGAGAGAGGAATTCATTTGGGCGAATATAGGGAAGCACCCTCTTTATCTTATAAAGCAGGGCAAGTCGGATCTTTTGGTCGATACATTGGCAGACGGCATGAGAAAGGTGTGCGCTGCCTTTAACCCTAGACCAGTAATCCTAAGGTTCAGCGATTTCAAGACCGATGAATATGCGCATTTGGAAGGCGGTGAAGAATTTGAGCCAAAGGAAAGTAGTCCTTTACTAGGGTGGAGGGGCTCCTCAAGGTACTACGATCCAAAGTACAAGGATGCATTTGTGTTGGAGTTAAAAGCCGTTAAAAAAGTAAGGGAAGAGTTTAGGTTGAAGAACCTGCATGTAATGGTTCCTTTTACAAGAACAGTGGAAGAGCTTGAAAAAGTTCTGGAGATACTCAAGGAGAACGGCCTGGAAAGAAATGAAGACTTCAAGATATTCCTTATGGCGGAGATACCGAGCAATATAATACTGGCAGACAAGTTCAACAAGTACATTGACGGCTATTCAATAGGTTCAAATGACCTTACAATGCTTGTTTTAGGGGCAGACAGGAACAACGACACATTAAGCAGTATTTATGATGAAAGGAACCTAGCGGTTTTAAGGATGATAAGGTACTTGATAAAGGTTGCGCACAGGGACGGAAAAACGGTCTCAATATGCGGACAAGCTCCTTCTGAATATGATGAGATAGTTGACTTTTTAGTAAGATCGGACATAGATGATATATCAGTAAATCCTGACACAGTAGAGCATGTAAGGGAATTAGTTGCCTCGATAGAAAAGAGGGTTGAATTAGAAAAAGATCTTGGGCAGAAAGATGAGCATGTGAAGGACTGGGAATTCCCCGTTATTTGATGAGAAGTTATTAATAGTAGCATTATCCATTAAAAATAAATGGAATCTCGCTTAACTAAGTTAATACTTGATATGGGAGAGCTTCCCGTCAATGATAAAGATAAATTGGATTTTGTTGAGATAGCAAGCAGTTTTGAAGGACAGATTATGGTAACAAAAAAAGGCCACAAAAGAATGTTGGGAGTTACAATTTACGGTGATAAGACAAATACCAATGTTTTATTTAATATAAACAGTTCCTTTGCTTATTTTAAGCCCATTGTAAGTAACGGTAAAATAGATGATCAATTAATGAATACAAAAGATCTATCTAAATTTTTGGATTCAGATGAGATTTTTGCGGGCAGCTTAAAAAATCAAGATGGCAAAAGTATAAAATTTATTCAATATGCAGGTCCAATTGAGTTTTATTCCTTGGATAGCGAGATGAACCTGCACACCTCCCAAATAAGCTTAAAATACAAACCAACAAAAAATTTGCTGGAGCTTACACTTATTTATGATAATAAATTGAAAATGAAATTCGATACAAATGCAAATTATTCATTGAAGGACATAAATAAAAAAGGTTTATTCAAAAGCAAAGAAATTAAATCAGGAAACCTGCTTTCAGAGGAAGACAACACAGTGTATATTGACAAGTCCATACCCGTAAAGCTATATGCAAAGTATAAGTAAGGTTTTAAGCGGCCGAGCTTGAAAGAATATCTTTTCTTATCCTAGAATTTTTGGAAAACAGTATATAGCTTACTATTGCAAAGTCGATTATTATGCAGATGTGCATTGCAGTGCAGTATATGCATATTGCATGCAGTACGATAAATTCAAGGAAAAGCAGATAGCCAACCACCAATATGCCGAAGAAACGCCATATAAACATGACATCAAGCACCTTTTTTGCAGTCCTTTTCGATGACAATGCAATAGATACCACGAATATTATGTTTATTATGAACCAAAGAGCAGCAAGAAAATCCAATGATACCGGGCCTATGCTTGCATACGGGCTTAAAAGCACCTTTGCGCAGTTAAGTACGCTTCCGCCAACGGAAGCAGAGATCTTACAATAAGGCGGAAGGCTGTGTACTATGTACAATTCTATTATCACTACTATGGATGAAGCCAATCCTATGAGAGACATTATGATCAATACAAGGAAATCTCTTGAATTAATTCTGCTCTTTAACATAAGGCCATTTATTTTTAATTATAAGGGTCACAATGAATATTCGTTATTTCCGTTTTTTTGGGCCCTACCTTATATGGGGGGATTTATTGGGCCTGCGGCATATAACTTTTATGCATGCACCTCACTGTGACCAACAATTATATGTTTTTAAAGTATATACAGAAGTACTACCTACAAGGTTACATTCTATTTTAAATGGCTGAACAACGCTGCTTGCGAATGCAATAAGCAATAAATACTTTATGGGTTTTTCAGCTATCGGCAGTAATACCTATTTATTCTATAAAGATTAGCTAATATTTGACAGGCTAGCTGGGGAGTTAGTCCCTCCCTGCAGCGCAAATGGACTTTAGGCGCAGTGAAGCGTGGCCGAGGGATAGTGACTCTATACATGGTAGCAAAGCTATCGTAGATTTACAGCCCTATAGGATGCTCTGGTTTAAAAACCCAGCCAGGCCC
>JAKBRA010000054.1 GCA_021834945.1 Nanobdellota archaeon
TCTCCCAAAAATGGGGAAAGGGATAAAGATGGAAGTTCACAGGGAATTTCCTAAGGATAAAGTAAGGCAATTGACCATAACAAAGACACCTACAGACAAGTATTTCGTCTCCATCACGGTGGACGACAGAAAAGAAGCTCCTAAAAAAGTGCAAATAACAAGCAATCCAGGCAAGACTATAGGAATAGACGTTGGATTGAAAGACTTCGCAGTCCTGTCTAACGGCATAAAGATCAGTAATCCAAAGTTTCTGCAGAAATCAGAGAAGCTGTTAAAGAGCAGGCAGAGAATGCTTTCAAGGAAGAAATTAGGCTCAAACAATAGAGACAAGGCAAGGTTGATGGTGGCAAAAACTCATGAAAGAACAACAAATAAAAGGAATGATTTCATACACAAGGTATCAACGGCGATAACCAAGCGGTTCGATACTATAGTGATAGAAACCCTGAACATCAGGGAAATGAAGAAGAACCACAGCCTTGCGAAATCAATAAGCAACGCAAGCTGGGACAGGTTCTTAGGATTCCTTAAGTACAAGGCAGAGAACCAAGGAAAGAACGTAATAGAGATAGGAATGTTCGAGAAGTCGTCAAAGACATGCAGTGTATGCGGACATGTCAATAAAGGTTTGACGTTAAAAGAAAGAGAATGGACATGCAAGGACTGTAATACTAAGCTAGACAGGGACGTAAACGCAGCTATAAACATAAGGAATTTCGGTCTTAAGCAAATAGGGCTGAATCAAATACCCTCGGACAGAGGGGAATTTAAGCCTGTGGAGAATCCTCTGACGGCGAAACTTGCAAAGATGAGAATCAAAGCAAGATCTACGAGCCACGGTCCAGAGAAGCAGGAACCATTTCAACAGCGGATAGCTGCGGAAGCCCACGCTCTTTAGAGGTGAGGGGATGTCACAATAATGTTCCCCAAAGAAATAAGTGGAAGAATGCGTGTTCTGCAAAATAGCTAAAAAAGAAATCAAAGCAAGCATAGTTTTTGAAGATGAACGCTTCATTGCTTTCCTTGATAAAAGTCCGATATTCAAAGGACACGCGCTTTTGATGCCCAAAATGCACATTGAAACATTATTTGATTTTCCTGAAAACTACTTGAAGGAACTCGCCGTTGAAACTAAAAAAATAGCGGAAGGCGTAAAGAAAGGGACTAACTGTGATGGTATACTGCTGATAAACAACAACGTTGTAAGCCAGAGTGTGCCGCATTTTCACTTGCATATTATCCCCAGGGATAAAGGCAAGCCTTTAAGAGGTTTCATGTGGCCTAGAACTAAGTATAAGGATGAAAGTGAGGAAGAGGAGTTTAGAGAAAAGATAACAAAGGCCATAGAAATGCTTAAATAAGATAGTATTCTAACGGTTAGTATGCGAGCTAAACAAATCGTAATAGCTTCAGTCATTTTTCTTGTTCTATTTGTATTGGCGGCAAACGCAGTTCATGCCGTAGGTTATGGAACTTCAAAGGTTACATTGACGCAATATTCAATTAATATCTCGCAGGGTAACTCCGCAAACGTAGGCTTTACCATTTCGCTGTTCAATGGAAGCTACTGGGGAACATCGCTTGCAGAAAGCCCTTCCAGCAATTATATAACTTTTACGCCCAGCGTTTCAAACAGCGATCCAACATACAGTGGAACTCTTGCTATAAGCGTAGCAAAGGGAACGCCTGTAGGAACATACAAATTCAATATTTCTGCAGTTGGAGATGACCCTTCCGTTTCACCTGTGCAGTTAACGGTAAATGTTTTGAATTCCACGGCAAGTACGCCTCCAAGCGTAACTCCTCCAATTGTTAGCACTTCTAAACCCACAAATTATTTTGATTACATAGGCAGCATATTTTTAGTTGTAATAATAGTTCTTTTAGGATTGGGCCTTTCAATGAAAAGAAAGTTTGTAAAAGCTGCAAATTATACGATGTTTGGATCAATTATTTTAAGTCTGGCAGCTGCGGTTTATCTTTTGGCTTATGACAGTATACTGAGAATTTCGGGCATGCTGCACTATGATATATTGATAGTGTTCTTTGTTCTAACTATAATACTGGCATATTTAGTTTACGGCAACAAGAAAATGCGTAGAAACGCTTTGCTTATTCTGGGCGGATTGTCTGCATTGTTTGTACTGGCAATGTTTTTAGATGCGATCTTAGGCTTGCCTTTAACACAGGCCTCAGGCTCAATGTCTTATAGCTTTAATTATCTTTTCGGATTTGGAGCAGCTAATACAGGTTCTTTATACGGAACATCATTTGCATTCAGTCTTCTTTTGATAAGCGTAGAAATTACTGGAGTACTGGGCATTTTCCTTTATTTAATGGATAACAAAAAGAAGTAAATTGTCCATTTTAATCTTTTTATTGTTATATTTTATGTATTAGATATGATGCAAAGTAATACAACCGAATATATTGTGTTGTTTTTGCTAATTTCATCAGTTATAGTCATTTTTACGTCTTTTTTTATCGTTTTTTCCGTACATCCTTTAAATAGCTCTACTTTAATTCATAGTTTTACTATAATACCCCTAATACGCGTAACTTGTCCAACCGGTTCATACAATTCTTCGTTTAAGGAAAGCGGATTGCCAAGCGGCCATACCTGGGTGATAACTAGTGCAGGGAGTAATCATAGCTCTACAAAAACTTCTTTCTGGTTTTGTTCTACCTCGACTTCGTTCACTGTGCCAAAGTTATCAAATAGCAGTCCAGGCGCAATTACGATTTAC
>JAKBRA010000017.1 GCA_021834945.1 Nanobdellota archaeon
TGACTTTTGTTTCATTATTATGTTGGTGAGACTCTTCGGTACAATCTGATCTGAAGGTATCCCCAGTCTTTTGAATACATCATCTATCCTGATTTTTGCGTCATTGCTCTTTTCCATAGAGGTTTTGATCTCCGCCTCTATGCCTAATCCGAAGTCCGTTATATTTTCAAGGGATATCTCCATGTCTTTCAGCAGGTAGACCTGTCTTGATTTATCTATAGTACAGAATGGTTTGAATCCCATTGCCTTTAGTATGTCAGTCATGGCCTCTGGCGAGTCTATTATGGTTTCATGCTCTGCCCAGGAATTGTGATCTCCTTCCTGCGTTATCACTTTTACATTTAAGGTAACTTCTTCATCATTGCCATTTTTCTGTTCGCGTAGTCTTAAACTGTAAGAACCTACTGAATTCATCTCTATCTCTGCAAAGGAGGCAACGTTAACAGGGCAGAAATAAATGTCCTTTATGTTAACCTTTTTCGTTAATTCTGCACCTAGCCCTTCAAGTTTCTTTGATATCTCAATATATTCTGATTCCTTGAGGAGCGCTCTTTTTTCGACCTCCTGTGTTTTATCCCCAGATTCAGTTCTGCTTCCCATAGTTTCAACCATAATACAATCTTTGAGTAAGGCAAGCTATTTATTGTTAGTTTTGATATAGGTAATCATGAAGCCAGTAAAGCTTAAGAGAGATGAGTACAGGTCAAGGAGAGAATCCATGGGAAACGGTAAGCTTTCAGGAAAGGATCCTAAACCTGCATTGAGGTTCATCTCTAAAAAGTTCAGGAAAGAAGGGATAAGATACGCCGTAATAGGCAGTATGTCACTTCGTTTGCATGGCATTGATCTATCGCCGGATGATATAGACATAGTAATTAGAGAGAAGGATGCAGGAAAAGTTAACAGAATGTTTAAAGAATTCTTAATAAAGCCGATACCGATAGGTAAGACGGATTATGGTTGGGGAAACTCTAATTTCGGCCTTTTTAGAATTAATGATTATAATGTAGAGATTGGTTATCCTCCTACAAAGACACAGAAAACTGATATATACATTCCAAGGGCAGATAATGCAAAGGATGTCAAGTTCAATGGAATTACTGTGGCAGTTTGTCCTGTCTTGGAGATGTTTTATGCATACGGGAATTGGTATGGAATAAGTAAAAGGGGAAAGGACCTTAAGAAAATAGAATTGATTAGGAGATTCTTTAGGGATAATGCAAAGATTAGGGCAGCGCCTTTTGATATGAAAGCGGCAAAACAGAAGCTGATCAAACATAAGAGCACGCGTTATACTAATGAGATACAGCATGCTAAGATAGTAAAATGGGCAGATACGCATAAGCCTGTTCGTATTTTTGGCAGGCCAGTATGGATTGTTCCGCATAGTTATGTAAACTCCAGGTGGGCAATACGTCCTTTTGGCTTATTATTTGTATCAGACAGGTTTCCCAAGTGGGCTCTTAATAATGTAGTATACCATGAACTTGTGGAAGAAGAAGCAGAATATAAGAAAAGCATAAAGAATCCGCATTTGTATGCCACAGGACAGGAGCTCTATTACATCATAGGGCATGGATTGCTAAGTAAGAGCATAAAATGGATGGAAAGGACAGATAAGAATATTCTAAGAGTAAGGCTAAAGGAGTGGAAGGAAGAAGGATATAAAGTCTCAAGAGAGATGTAGTATCAGAGGTTGTCTTCCGTGTTTTGCAACCGTATCATTATGGATAATAAATGGCATTTTTAGTAAAACGTTGCATTCATTTATGTTCAAAATACTTTTTTATAATCTTTTTATTGCTAAAGAGTATTCTACTCGGCATATCTCCATATTCGAACGTATTTATTTCAAGACATTCCTCTTTGGCTTGGTCGGTTACGTGAGGTAGCTGTTTAGAGATTGAATGTGATAAGAAAACGCATATCCAAAATGTCAGTGTTTTTTAGAAGGTGACATTATGGTCTTTTCCTGAATCTCACACACTTGATCTATAGTTATCTTCATACCGCACTCTTCTGAGACCTCTCTGATGAAAGCAGAATCGAAAGCTTCTTCTAACTCTACTGTTCCACCTGGAAGAGCCCATATTTTAGAATCAGCCCTCTTGATGAGTACTAATTTTTTATCATGAGTTGTTATAAGCCCAAATACACCTCCTTCGGAAGGATGCGTAGACTATTCTTGTTTTGTATTTTCCAAATTCGTAATCGGTTACAGTCTCATTTATCTTAGATATTCTTGCTTTTGGATATTTTCTATCAGTCTGCTAATTGCCAAAGGGTACTTACGCATATAATTACTATTGAATTCAATTTTATATTAATTTGTCAAATTCATACAGCAAAGCTTTCTCAGTTTATTCAGAACCTTGGACTTTTAAGTGCCTCTTCCTTAAGCTCTTTTATATTCTTGACATTCTTTTTCTCAATGTGGTTATTGTGTCCATGCACATATTATCGATACAAAAACCTAGCAGAGTAATAAAGTATTTAATTACCTGATAATGGATATCTGGTAAAGCAGCAGATGTTATCAAGAAACTAAAACCAAAACAGGCAAAGGAAATAGGAATTTCTAAGAGGAATATGCGTTATCTGAAAATGAAGATAAAGACCAAAAAGCAAGTAGTATTAAAGAAGACGACTTTAAAGAAGTTAATGATGTATATAATATAGGTGTTAAAATAGATGGTAAGAATAATGTTTGGATTGTTAAGCTAAACCCCAGCGGTGGTTTGTTAACTGAAAAAGAATATGAAAAATGGAAAAAAATGCCTGGACTTGGGCAAGAACTTGAAAAAGAATTTACCAAAGAAGAAATTAGAGATTATCAACAAAAATACAAAGAAAAAGAAGTTGCAAATTTGTGTAAAAAAAATGGAATAATATCTATTGGTTGGCTTTTAAATCCAATGGATACTTGGTTGAATCACACTAATATTACTATTAATCGTGAAAAATTCAAAGAATTATATGAGAACACACCATGGTATGCAGAGAATAAAAAGAAACTTAATTCTTCTATCAAAAATTTTCAAGAACTTAAGGAAGGTGATTTCTGTTGGGTAAGGGATTCAAGCGATAAATATTATGTATGTAAAATAGAAGGAGATTGGTACTACGATAGCAGCAAAAAAGCATGGGCAATGGATATAGCACAAAGATATAAGTGCAAATGGGTAGAAGTTGGTGATGTAACTGAAACTCCAGCAGCCGTTGTAAAAAAATTAATAATGAGAGGGCGTACTGTTAGCAAAATAGATGATGAATGTTTATTAAACATGTCAAAGTATCTTTTTGAGAGAGGCGGTAGAAAAGAAATTGAAAAAGCAATAAATGAATTCGACAACAATAACTACATTGGAAAAGATATACTGAGTAATCTTACTGCATACGATTACGAGGATTTTGTTGGATTTTATTTACAATCAGAAGGGTATTTTATAATGCCCTCAACAAGATATCAAAGTACGGAAGGTTATGAATTTGTAGCTATCAAAAAAGATAGTGGTGAAAGAATAGCCGTACAAGTTAAACAACAAAAAGAGAAGTTGAAGGGCAAAGATTATGAAAGGTTATCTAATACTTACACAGTTTATTTAGCTTGCAGTAGTGGTGTAGATATGGAAGGAGCAGATAAGAACGGAATAAAAGAGATAAGCAATACAGACTTAGAAAAGTTTATCAAGGAAAATAGAGGTTTGCTTTTAGGTAGAGTTAAGTTCTGGGTAGTTTATCAAAAATATCAACAGCAAGGTAATCAGTAATATTCTCTTTCTCAGCCCTTTTCCATGATAAAACTATGTTAGAATCCTGCTTTTCTGAAACGGAAAATTTACCAACGACAATTTTGCTTTGACGACAAAATAGGGCAACATTTGGGTCTTCCGGATATAACCCCTTTTATTTAAAGCCCCGAGAGGATAGCAGTATCAGAGGTTGCGTTTTGTCGTCTTGCAACCATATGATTACCGAATACATATTATTAATAAAAAAATAAAAAGGTTTTGTTTTGTACTTTATATTTTAGTGTGCGTAAAAATAAAAATAAAAAACTGGTCAACGTCTACTAATCTTTAAATTCGCCGTATTTGGAGTTAACACCTTCTCCCCAGAATCCATCACATAACTTTTTGAGATCCGCTTCTTCAGCAGCAGTATATTCTTCAGCCTTCTCAAAATAGATAATCATATTGAATATTGGTACAGCATCAGATTTCTTTGTAGTCTGCCCCAATCCAACTACTTTTTTCACATTTGTCTTATATTGAGCACACATGCACATGCTCTCCAATATATTCCTTGTTTCTGCATGCCGTCCTGGTGTAAAGTAAACAACAAATGCTATATCTGGCTTTTCTTCGTATATTGTTAGTCCCCAAGCATCTCTATCATAAGTGATTGATTTATTACGCTTTTCTTCTGCTCTTTGCGCTAGTTTTCGCCTTTGAACTCTGTTAAGCTTTAGTAATTCTTCTATAGCTTTAAGGTAGTTTGGTTCGTAAGAGCGATAAGCGTCTTTCAGCACATCATCAACCCAATAACTTACCTTGTCTAACTCTTTTTTCTGAATAAATAACTCTGAAAGTTTACCGTTCTTATATTCCTCGTAGAATCCGATTAGTACACCATACCGACTCTTAACATATCCTGAATCAAAGTCTTTATTATTCAACAAATAGTATGATAACAATTCAATTTCATTCTCGATCAGCATTGACGTTTCCATTACAAATTTTTCTCTCTTCTTGAAATATGCAAATAAATCACTAGGTGTATTCAATTCTTCAACTAAGAATTTCAGATCTTCTAGAGTAAGTATAATTGGAACAAAATCAAGTTTTTTAACTTCTGGAATTTCCTTTATTTTGTTATAGTTCAGATAAGGTAATTTTCTATTGACCACTAGGATAGGATAAACATCTTTCACATCGGCAAATCGGTAATCTTTGAATACTTTATTTGAGTTTACCATGAATAGTTTTACACTTTTATTCTTTGCTCTATTCATTGAAGTTTTTAGTTGATTTAGCCCATATACTATTGTTGCCTTTGTTAATCTTTCAGGGCCTTCGATAGCGGATTCCTTGCATTGTACTACTAGTATAGAGTCAAAGAATACTATCATCACATCGCAAAATTCTTCATTGTTTTTATTAGGCATTTTAGGACTGCCGAAGATTAGATCATAAATGAAAGAGCTCTGAAATGCGTTTTTTACTTTATTCTCAAATTCGTTATAGTTCTTCTTCCTTGTTTTCATATTTGAGAAGTAAATACATGTTCCTTCTCTAAAATCCTCAAAGTCGGAAGAACTTATTCCCATATACAGAAGCGTATTATCTTCAAACATAACCCTATCGAACATCATCACTGGTGGTTTTACGTTATCCATAACTTCTTTCATTTCATTTTCTGAAATTGGAGGGTAGTGTATATCCCTTTCAACACTAAATTCTGCTATATTTATGCTAAATTCTTTTCTTAATGCCTCAATGGTCTTAATTCCATGCCATATGCCAAGCGTGGATTTTCCCATCTTCGGTTTCCCATTAATAGGAATAAAGGCATCTTCATCTGTAGCCGTGATCTTTAATGCTGTGAGATAACATTGTAAATCCAATCTCGTTTTAAATTTCTTAGGACTGACCTTAAACTGCTCCTTCAGATCGAGAATTCCCAGGGCAGACATCAGTCCATCGATTAGTTGATTGTCTATATGTTCTGGGTCTTCACCATCCATCAGATCATCCTGCTTTCAGTAGCCTGTTTACCATTTTCTTCTTTAATAATCCTTGTTTTTTCTCTATATTTTTTCGTAGATTACATAGGTGTTTGTTATACTTGCTTTTTGGATTTTTTCGAGAAGGAAAAGAGCCAAGATTTATAAGATAGTTATGGATAAAATTCTTTAAGAATATGTACAGAACTTGGAAGCTTTGTATTGCTATAGAGTATGTGAGATAATGACGACAATTAGATATCAAACTTTCCCTAGAACAGAATTGCCTCCACATTTTGCTAAAAAGGTTGCAGAAGTTTTCATAAAACATGAGAAGGCCATATCTACGGAATTGTTATCAAAAGGACTTACTAGTGATTTTGTTCTAAAACAGATTCGAGATGATCTGGAGCTTATAGGTTTTAATTGTGAAAAGGGTAAACATATAAGTGGAAAAATAAATAGACCCATATCATTTGGAGAAAATGGCAAGCCGGAAGTTAATTATGATATTGATGCTTACCAGTCAGAATGGAAAGCGGTTCTTGAAGTTGAGGCAGCTAGAGCTTGGATGGGCAATGCAGTTTATAGAGATTTAATACGAGCATGTGTTATGGCCGAAACAGAAGTTCTTATCCTAGCCGTACCTAATAAATATAAGTATAAAAGCTCTGGACATGAGACAGTCGATGGTGGTTATATACATGCAAGAGGGCTTGCCGATGTCCTATATGGACATGGAAGTTTCAGATTACCATATAAATTATTACTAATTGGGTACTAATGCTCTCCTAGCCATTATGCTCAGTTAAATAAGGCTTTTTAAGGCCTCTTCTACTACAGGATCAGGTTGTAGTAACTTTTTCTCTTCTTTTCTCCTTTTAACTTTAAAGAATAATGGTTCACATTCAATCTCCAAATCTCTAATCTTCTGAATATCATCTAAGCTCAATTTACTACCATTCACCTTAGAAAAAATCTTGTGAAAAACGTATATCAAAGTTGTCTTCCTTTCTTTTTGCAAGTTTATATAGAATTTATCTCTGGTTTTTGAAAATTCAATATTGTATAGTTTTTTATTTATTTTTTCTAAATCTCTTCTCAAAAACTCCTTTTCTTTTTCCAGCGGTGTAAACTTTTCAGCATATCCATTCTCTTTCAAAACTAACCCGATTCTATTGAACAAATCAACATACAAACCTTTATTTGTCTCATTAAAAAGTATGTCTATTGCTTTTCCTTCATCAAAGCAATTAAGAAATATCATAGAAAGTAACCATGTTTTCTCAATATCCGTTAAGTTGCTTGCCATAGGTTCTATCTGAAATTCGGATTCAAAATATTTATCTAAAAATTCTTGATAAATCTCACTATCGACACGCTTATCATCTTTTAATAATGCTATTGCTTTTAATATGCCTTTAATAGTCAGAATATACTGATCTTCACCTACAGCTTTTAGCATGTTTCTATTAATTAGCAGTTCGACATCCTCCTCAGGAAAGTCGTTGAGCTTGTCTTTCTTCAAACTCGCCCGTAAAAGTTTTTGAACTCTATCTCTATTCTTCAAAAGTTTTATTACATAATCAGAAGAATTCTGATTCTTTGTTACATCTAACTTTTCTGCAAATTTTAATAGTATAAAATACTCGTTTAGATTAGCATCTTTCATAAAATCACACTTCAACTATATGCAATTCCCTATCTGGATAGTCCTCTCCTGGAATTGCAATTGCAGCAAATAATATCTTTCCTGAACTCATCTCCTTTTCTATTTCCTTCTGTATGAGATTTATGTTATCGCTGTCCAAAGGTGATACTTCATCAATTAAAAGTATAGATTTCTTGTTTGCTGGTAGATTTCTAATCCTAGCCAATAGCGTATTAACAAGTATTTTGCCTGAATTACTCCTAAAGTTCACAATAGTTCCATCGTCTAAAATGTACTCTCCGTTTATCAAATCTATTTCCTCAACTTTCCTAATTTTATAATCGTGAATTATGTCAATTTGATATTCTCCAAAGAACTTTCCAATATTTTTAGCAATAAGTTTCTCATCAGTTTCCAAATCCTGCGTCTTATTTTCCTTAATTTTATTTATAACTGCTTTGACTGAGCCTATTTCCTTTATAGAAATCTCAACTCGCTCTTTTATTTTCTGTATATTTTTAATATCCTTTGAATATTTGGGTGGGTTTTTTATAATTTCCTCATTATCGTTTATTAGACGTTGTGCAGTTCTTTTATCTGCTTCTGCGTCAATCTTCTCTTCTTCCATCTTTTTCTTTTTTTCTTGTTTTTCGTTTATATCTTTTTCCAAGTCATCTTCATCATACTTTGCCGCCTCTCTAACTTCGTCTGCTTCGACATATCCTAATTTTGCCTCCTCTTGCTTATAGTAAACAGTTAAATCCTTAATCTGGCCTTCCAGTTCCTCTTTCTGTGCTTTCCATCCACCTTCTCCTGATGTTATTTCGATTGGGTTAAATTTGTTCTTATTTAGTACTTCCACGTAGGTACTCACAACTATGTCTATTCCGCTAATATTACCGAGAAACTTGTCTAAATTCCTGCTTTGTTGCTCTAATTTTGTTAAACTTTTATAGTCCTCCTCAATTTTTTTGTAAAAATCCGGATAAGTCTGTACAAATTTAGTTCTATTTTCTAATATAAATTGCCTTAACGCATTAATGAACTCTAATTTTTCATATTCCTTGCCTTCCTTTATCTTATTTATCTGTGCACTAAGATTAGCTTTTATCCTTGCCAAACTCTTTCTAGCGTCATCTAGTTCTTTAAGTGGCGAGTTTGGCTTCAATTTGAATAAGAACTCGCATCCATCAGGTAATTTTTTCGACATGTCAGCCTTATCGAGTCTATTAATCAAAGTCTTATAGTTGCCAAACGCCTCAGTTAACTCCTTTGTAATCTCTTTTTGCTCTTTAGCCGAAGATTTTTGCTCATGCATTTTTAGTTTTAACTTTTCCAATGATTTATTTAGGGCATCAACTTTTTCTTTGCCAGCGAGCACTTTCTTAATCGACTGTAACTTTTCAAGATGTTCAAGTTCTTTAGCGATCCTTGGTGCTTCAATATTTATTTTCTCTAGCTTTTTCTTTGCTTCCTCTAAAGATTTTTTCCTCTTTTGAATCTCCTCCTCTGCTTTTCCATAGTCTTCGATCTTGCTATCTAAATTCGAGATATATGTGTAAAAAGAGTCAACAATTTGCTCTAAGGTCTCTATTTGCCTTTCACATTCGACTTTATAGTCTTTGGCCTGATCTTTCGGTGATTTTATTGAGTCAAAATATACATGGAACTTATCTCTAAGATAATTTGCGTTTTTACGTCCATCATTAATCTTTACCGAAGGTTGCATCTCTTCCATATTTTTGTTGGATATTATATGCAGCCCTTCCTGTTTCATCTCAGCAGAAAACTTTACTTTTTGTTTTTGGTCTTGATTAAAAAAACCAGTATAATAATCTCGTAGTGATTCGTCTTTTATCTCTTCTGGATCAAGATAAAACATTTCAGCTAATATTTCCAAAAAAAGTGTCTTTCCAGACCCATTTTTACCTTCTATTCTTATCAGATTAGATTTGACCTTTTTACTAACCTTTCTAGATATATCCCCATTTCTATAATCAAACTCTATGTCAAGCAGAAAATCACTTAGTTAACTTTTTCATTATTGCTTCTAGAATTTTCTCATTTGTTGCTTGCTCCCCACTTTCTTCGATTTTCTCTTTTTCTTTTACCATAGATTCGAGCAACTCCTTGTCCTTATCCTCTAATAGCTTGTTAAAGACTACATCGACAAATTTACCTTTATTCATTCTTAACACCAGCAAAAGCCATTGGAAACTTAAGTAACCTCATATATGGTTGATTAAATACTTTAGCAACACATGCTCCTTTAGGTAATGTTTCTACATCTACTCCTTCTGCATATAGTCCATAACTACTTGCGTCTTTTCTTTCAGACTGGAAAAATATCTTTGTAGCAACAACAGACTCTAAATCCTCTGGTATATCTCTTGGACTCTGTGATGCAAAGATTATTGCAGTTTTATATTGTCTTCCAGTTCTACAAACCACAGATAGGTCACTAAGCGCATCTTGACTGGATTTCGAGTCATAAAATATATGAGTTTCATCTATTATAAACAATATTGGGGTTGAATGATCTCTCGGCATAAACTCTATCACTTTTTTGATTATATGCCTTAACAAAATTGATCCAAACTCTTTGTCGTTTGTTAAGTGTAATATAGAAAGTGTCCCTTTCTGGATTAAGTTTTCAATTGATATTACTTCAGCTTCAGCCCTTGGAGCATCGAAGTATTGTGAGATTTTATTTATCTCTCTTTGCAGAACGTTAAATGTAGATGTTGCCATTGGATACTCAATATTATCGCCAGAAATTGTCTTTGCTTTGTATCTTTTAGTCCCTTCCTCAGCTCCTTCCTTATTAAAATATTCAACGAAATCTTTGAATTTATCTCCTTCTGCCTTTTCTTCCTCTAGCCACCATCTAAATATATCAGGCAGTTCACTTTCTGCAATATCGCTTAGGTTTCGCATAAGTGCAGTCAATGTCTCTGGCTCAATATCGTTGACTGATAAACTAATTTTCTTAATTCTTGCATTATGCACATCATCTAAGTCTAGATGTCTCTTACTATATGGTACGTATATTGTAGTATTATCGATGCCATGCTCTTTCTCGTCTAAGTATTCCCACTCCTTCTTTACGGTATCATTTGTATCTGATGCCTCTCCCATATGCAATAAATCTTTACCTTTCACATTCACAGCCACAACTGCGCCATCTAGCTCCTCCACAAAGTATTGTGCCAAATATTTTAGTGCTGTCGTCTTCCCAGAGCCTGTCTTACCAGCAATTATCATTTGATGCCAAAACGCTTCGACAGGCAAATTTGCAGTTATATATGCACCATTAAGTCCCTTAAGTATATTTGCTCTTCCAAACAACGATGTCGCTAAAAATACTGGCACTCCATCCTTAGATAGTGCTAGCGCATCGTTAATTTCCTTTTGTGTAGATCGCCTTGCTAGCAATCCGGGCTTTATAAAAGACGAAGAATCATCTGCACTTATATTAGTTTCATTTATCCTCTGAGCAAAAACAATATTCTTTATTTTTTGTTCATAATTTGGAAGTTCCAAATCTGCTTCTACCAATAAAATAGATGGCTTAAATATCTCGTCCTGTACACTTCTATCGACTCTTAAAAAGAATTTGTTAGTTCCATCCTCTACAGTTAAAAAAGTGCCAATGGGAATAATTCCACTATCTTTCCCTTTTGATATTAGTTGCACTAATCCTTCATTAGAAGTCTGATGCACTATCCATGTTTTTTCATCTTTATTCTCCATATTCTTACCCAAATCCTCTCATAGTATTCATGGTTTCGTCCAAGCCTGTTATCAGTATTAATTGACTAGGTGAGAAATACTTTAAAGATTCCCTTGCGAAGCGTTCTGCGATAGCTACAGGCCTTAATTGCGGATTATCAAGGTCTCCCTGTAATATAGAATAGAAATTAACCATAGATGTTATCTCTTCCATCTCCTTTTGATATTTTTTATAAGTTTCATAATACATCTCGAATCTTTGTGGTACTCTGTTATAACACTTAATATAAGCGAAAACTTTGTTATTATCTTTATTTACTAAGTCTTGATAAAGAAAGTAGGATGTTCTTTCTCCATTACTTAAAAATCTATTGGCGAAATCTAAATCTGTATTGTATTTCTTCTTAATTTCGCCGCCTAGATGATCTATAACTAGACTACTATAACTATTCTTAACATAAAATATAGGTATAATGTCACCCTTCATTAGTTCTATTACTAATTTTACATTCTTAGAGCTGCTTTGTGAGCCTATTAAAGGCCCATCAACAAACAATATAGAATTTTTAGGGGTGTTCGAAGTCAAAAATTCAAATCTATCTTCAAGATATCTTATCTTCACTTCCTCTTCAGGGGTATCTGAGATTATTGCTATCTCTACGTCTTTATAGTCCGAAGCTCGTGTAGCAAAATAAGCAGTTACTTGGCAAGAATAGTCATAATCATCCAATTCAGTTTCAACTAAAGCATGGCTAGTAAAAATAAGGTTTCCTTGTAGCATATTAAATTTTTGTATGCTCTCATCGTATGCAAGAATGCTTCTGCTGGTTTTAGGTTTATGTAAATCCAGTTTATATTTTTGTATCTTATTGTCCTTCTCCAATACTGTTAGACTTCCTTTCGGATTGAAGTCGCTAATAAGTGTGTCTTCCAGAATAGAATCTTCAAGGTCTGTTTTCTTAATATTTGCTTTCTTAAAGGACTCACGTAATCTTGCAGGGTTTATTAGTTTGACCTTTTTATTTAATGTCATATTATCTACTTCTCAATCTAGAATTAAAAACCCTCATAACTTCTTTTGTCTTCCGCCCTCATCGGCTTTAATCTTATAGTTAAAAATGAATAATTCATTGCCTATTGTCGCTTCTTTTTTTTCTTTATTATCTATGCTGTTATTTGTACCATATTGAAGTTTCCAACCCTGCACATTGATTTCCATAGTATTCGCAAAATTGTATAATTGTTGTACACCAGAACAATCATCGTAAGTTATGAGATATTTATGCTTACATTCTTTTATGTTATTAGCAAATCGTTTATGTCTAAAATTTTCATGCAACCTTCCCTTTACACCATAAAGTTTAGCTTCAGCATTAGACATATATGGCGGATCTAAGAAAATGAATGTATTTTTCCCTTCTTTTCTGATCACTTCGCTATAATCCATCTTGGTTATTTTAACTCCTTGAAGAACTTTTGAAGCCAATAACACTCTTTCTATTGATGATTTAGTAAATCTCTTCTTATAAGCTATTTTTGAATAACCACCAGATTCAACAAGTCCGGAGAATGTTATTCTGTTTAATATGAAGAATCTGGCAGCTCTTTGAATGTCTGTTAAATCATCCTTATGCTTCATAAGATAATAATACAGTTGCTTTCCTTCTTCGTATTTGCGTCTTTTACCTTTGGCAAATATATTATGAAAGGTTTGTATTTCTGAAATGAGTTTATCAGGCTCTTCTTTACAATATTTCCAAAATAAGTATAATTCATTGTTTTTATCATTAATCCAGTATTTCTTGTTTGGATACTTATTCTTTAATGCGAAAAATACTGAACCGCCTCCGACCATTGCTTCGCGGAATTCATCGTATTCTGGTATCAATGGCAGTATTCTTTTTACAGCTCTGGTCTTACCCCCTGGATATCTCAGTGGACTTTTAATATCGGTTTGAATATTATCCATAAATAACCACCAATCTGCGCAAAGCCTTCGTTAACAATAGATAGTACCGTTAATCTTATAATCTCACCCAGAAACAGAAGGCTGTTTGTATAGCGTTGCCTGCGCATTTTATAATCATTTTATACAACTACAAACTTATATACTTTGCTCTAAGTCAATGTTATTAGGAAGTTGACAAATAGTCATAAAGCGAATACTCATGCGTTACATGACGAAGTTATAAAAATATCTTTGTGACGAAAACATGTCTGAATTATCAATAGTATGAAACAAAACTGGCTCAGTTGAACTCAAATGTCAACTTCCTACAATGTTATTCTTGAAGGCCTTTTTGCGCATCTCAAGTATCCTTGGCTTTAGAGCAGTGGCAAGTTCAGTATCTTTTACCAGAAGCATGCAATCATTATCCATAGTTATAATTATCAATGAATTATTCGCATCCTTATCCAACTGTAATGCATCGCATATACGTTTAGGAAGGTAAAGAGAGACACTAGAGCTTTTGTAAGTAATCCTACCCAACTCTACTATAGGATCGCCAAGTGGAGCATGAATCAGTTTTAAACCTCTAATATCTGTTGTCATGGTATCCTCTCATTTGGTAATGTCTTTGGACTTCTTCTTTCGCCTTAAATACCAAGCGACGAGAAGGTCAACAAATTCCTCTTCTTTCTCGTCGTTAGGCAGCATTTTGTTTTCTTCAATCTCTGCCATATCTTATATCGTCGACAAAATAGATATTTATAACCTGATGTAAAATTAGATTTGTGTAAAATAACGTCGTAGAAAAGTCAGATTACATTTTACAAAAAACTTTACATAAATCTATAAAATATCTCCGAGATAAATTAAGCCGAATTTGCAAAATTTTACAAGGCTTTTTTGGATCAAAAATCTAATCTCATTTTAATGCCTAACTTTTTACAAGTTTCATAAGCTTAGTCCTAGTTTCAGGGTCTAAATCAGCTAGCATCGTTATCAAAGACTCCTTTATTATTCCGGTCTCCCTCTCTCTTTCGTCGAGACCTACGAACTGCTCCGTAATACTCTTATCTAGTGGAGTGCCACATCTTGTGCAGTATTTTGCAGTAATTTCGTTCTTTTCCTGACACTTTATACATGATTTTATTGAAGGTTTTGGTTGTAAGGAGTCTCCACTCGGGTTTACAGCGATTCCATTGTCCTTGAATACTGCATTATCTATGTCTCTTCCTGTCAAATGCGTGTATCTTCCAACCATATTGCTGCCTCCAGTCCATCCAAAGAACATTTTTAGCTGCTGTTCTGTCAACGAATTTGCGTAAAATGTGGCTCTTGAATGCCTAAACAGGTGCGGATATAGTCTTTTCTGGAATTTGGCACGTTCTTTCAGGTCATGCAGCAATTTTCTTACGTGAATGTAGTCCATTTGCGTATTAGAAACGGTGTTATGCTCCATTATCGTAAATAAAGCATCATTTTCAAGCGCATTCTTGCGCAAATCGTTCAGGTAGTGCGCCAGGCATGGCACCGAAAACATCAAAGGCACCTGCCTGCCACCTGTTTTGCCAAATACACGTGCATGGGAAACGTTTTCCGTCAACATAATGTCCTTGATTTTCAGATTAAGAAGTTCCCCTACACGCATTCCTGTGTCCCATAGCAGCGCAATTATGGTCTTATCACGCTGGTTTTTGCATGCGTCAATCAATTTCTTGACTTCTTCCTCACTTAGCATGTCTTCTGGGAGCTTGTTTCGCACTTCTGCGTCTACTTTTACCCATTTTACAATATCTGGATAATTATCAGAATTGTAAAGCCATTTGTAAAAAGCTCGTAAATTCTGCTTAAGCTTGCGTTTTGTCATAACAGCTATGCCAACGCCAGTCTCGTTTCCGTAAAAATCCCTCCTTCTAGCATTATTTATGGCCAATACTACGGACTCAATATCCTTTCTTGTAGCCTCCTTTGCGTCCTTCTTGAGCCATAGCAGTATCTGGCGCACCTCCAAGAGCCTTTTGGCGATTGTCCTGCCTTTGCGGTTATTCAGCTCCAGATACTGCTTGTAGGCAATAGCATAGCTCCTATTAGGCTCTGTGAGCTGTCTGTCTATTAAGCGCAGCTCTACTGCAACCTTGTATGCCCCATCGTTGAGGTAAGTCCTGTCCATCCCTTTTAGATCGATCTTACCCACCTTATGAGCCTTGTGGGTAAGGGCTTCGAACCTCTGAACTGATAGCCCCGAGAGGGATTTGAACCCTCGGCTTCCAGTTTACGAAACTGGCACTCTGCCACTGAGTTACCGGGGCAAGGCTTTATGCAATAAGCAGTTTGGTAGCGATATTAATAAATATTGAAGATATTAGGGTATATTGGTTTAATGGCAGATGATAATACTATAAGCTATCATGATTCAGAAGATTCTTCTAATCAAAGCAGCTCTCAGGGTTCAGGCAGCTCCTCTTCGGGTGCAGGGCAGTCGGCTCCGCAGGGAGCAGGAGGGGCTGGCAGCTCAGGTCCACAGGGCAGCAGCTCTTCTTCTGGTTCTTCCATAGATTCATCATCTTCAGATACCTCTGCAGGATCATCTTCAGGTAATTCCGGCAGTTCATCCGGTAGCTCT
>JAKBRA010000018.1 GCA_021834945.1 Nanobdellota archaeon
TAACCTAGGACAGGGATTCACTCACAAAGGCTTCTGTTGATCATAGCCTAAGCCATTCCAGTATAGATTTCAAAAGTTGATCCTCAAACCCTGCAAAATTATGAGGTGCACCGGAGATGAAGATCGAGTTCACAGAGGGAAGCATAGATAGTTCTTCATACTCTGTTTTTGGATTCGGATATGCAGCAAAATCATCTCCTCCAATTGCAGCTAACACTGGTATATCAATTCTTGATAACAATGACCCTGTTAAATTACCATTTCTGAAAGGGAATACGTCATAAACTGTGTCTTCTTTCAATATATCATACAGAGCACCTGCTGAGATAAGCCATGTACTCCAAACCTCCTTCGGAACAATCTCAGAAGGTGACACTTTCATCACATTTTTTGTAATTGATAAAATTTTTTCCCTCGCTTTCAAGTTACCTTTACAATAAAAAGCAATCGAATCAAATGGAGAAAGAAGAATAAGTTTATTTATTGAAGGGTCTCCTTGATTGTTCATGAAGTAAACTGCCTTTAATGCTCCCAAACTGTGACCCTGAAGGATTATCCCCTTATAATTTCTTTCTCTGGCATAAGTTACCCATTGGCCGATGTCAAGCAGGCAATCGCTGAATTTCTCTGAAATGGAGCCATCATCATGGCCCCTCGTGTTTGCTGACAGAAACGAATATCCTATCAACGGGTACTCCCTGCTAAAGTAATCGATAAAATGATTGCCATAAAAATTTCCCCAGGTACCATGTATGTGAAGCACCAGATTTTGTGCTCTTGGTTCATTTTCAACCAACATACCTTGTAGCTCTACATTGTCTATTGTGTTAGTCCTGATCAATTTCATACTCATATCCATTCATACCCCCTATACAATTTGTTTGGATCACCAAAAATATATATTTTCATTTGGGTTCCTTTTCAAGGTTGTCTGTGACCAGATAGCGGGATAATGATATCCCAAAGAAATGGCACTGCTTTAGATAACTTTTGAAAAGTTTATAAATTTGTGTTGTACATCCCTTCTATGAAATTTTATCTTTCATCTTATAGGATGGGAAATTCTGTTGCAAAACTTCGTCGGATGATGCCGAAAAACAAAAAGGTGGGTTTAATACTCAATGCTCTTGATTATGCTAGTATAGATGAAAGAAAAGTAAAAGGAAAAATTAAGGCTTTGGAGCATATCGGGTTTGAACCAGAAATCCTAGATCTTAAGATGTACTTTGGTAAACAAAAAGAATTAGAAAAGAAGCTAGCTGAGTTAGGGGCGGTTTGGGTGAACGGCGGTAATACATTTGTATTAAGACAAGCTATGAGACTTAGTGGTTTCGACAAAATCTTTAACAATTTGCTTAAAGGAAAGGATTTTTTGTATGGTGGTTACAGCGCTGGAATCTGTGTTTTAGCAAAGGATCTGCACGGATTGGAGATAGTTGATGACCCGAATCAAAGACCATATGGTAAGAAGTATAAGATAATTTGGGAAGGATTAGGTTTACTCAATTATATGATTTTACCCCATTATAAATCTAAACATACAGAAAGCAAGCTTATTACCAAAACTGTCCAGTATTTTATAGACCATAAGTTGCTGTTTAAAGCTCTAAGTGACGGAGAAGTGATCATCATTGAGTGAAAAGCGGCGCAAGCACACGAAAAGATGCATATGCATTAATCAGACTTAACTGACTGGGTTATATGCTTAAATTCGTTGTGCATATACAAGCATATGTCCGCAAAAGTAGAGAGTTTCTTGTCAATTACAAAGACAGCGGATACAAAAAAAGCATTTAAGCATTTATTGACTCGATTACAGGATGAAGAAAAAGTATTCTAAATACGACAGTCTACTGTTTTATCTGTCAGTAGTAGCGATGATAATGCTCATATACTCCGTATCCTTCCTATCGTACGGATCGTTGCCGCAGAATTCACTTCTCTTAGCAGGTGCCTTTATACTCTTCATTTCAGCTACAGCGGGAAAGCAGCGTGTGATACAGGCGCTTGAGATTATAGTGCTAGTAGGGATAGTGCTTTCTTTCTTAAGAATGAACGTACTATACTCGCTCGCCATAGTCCTTTTTGTAGCACTGCTTATAGTTGTTTATCTACTGCATATAGAGCATTATAAGAAGGAGCCGATAGGGGCAGTAGGAAGTGTAGGTTTTGTCCTAATGGGGATAGGCTTTGCTTTCAATGTAGGTAACTATCCGCTCGTCACTGGGCTTGCTCTTGCATCCGGTGCGCTATTGGCTGCTGTATACGCTGTAACGGCGTTTTGGCTTTATAGGGTGAGGTTACAAGTTATAATAGCCATTCTTAACGTGATATTCGCAGTTAGTCCGATACTGCTCATATTAAGAGTTGTTGGGATCTGAACCTGATCTTTGATTAATTGCTTCCCGAAGGCGCATCTGCTATCCCCTGCGGACTTTTAAATCCGGTTATGGAATCAATAACAGAATTAGATGACGTAGAAATCACGCTTACTGTATTCGAACCAAAGTTTGAAACATACACAAATTCGTTGTTTGGATTTATTGTTAAGCCTACCGGGGATGAGCCTACGTCTATGATGGCAATGTCTCTGTAGCTAGACGTATTTATCCTGTATACATTGTTAGAATACGTATTTACTACATACACAGATTCCCCGGTAGGGGAAACTGCTATTGATTCTGGTCCAGAGCCAACCGAGATATTCTTTATAACAGCGTAAGAGGACAGGTTTATTACGGAGACAGTGTTAGAAAGGTTATTGGCAACGTATGCAAACCTGCCGTCTGGCGAGACTGTAATCCCTATAGGGTCGTTTCCAACAGGTATAACCTTTACTAAATCCAAAGAGGAATTTAGGACTGCTACCGAATTTGATGAGCTTTGTGTAACATATATGAACTTTGAGCTCGGGGCAACTGCTATGCTTTCTGGCGTACCTCCTACTTTAAATGAATTTACAATTGAAAAACTCGTTGCGTTTATCAAAGACAGAACCCCTCCATTGCCAAGTGCCGTTGCATATACAAAACTGCCATTCATGTTCATGGCAATGCCGGTCGGGTTTACCCCAACAGTTATGTTTTCAATAACTTTGTTTATGTCGGTGTTTATAACCGATACAAAGGAGTTTCCATGATTGGTAATAAAAACTGGGTTTCCGCTTGGAGAAACTGCTACCCCGACAGGATTGCTGCTTACACTTATATTCCTTATTATTAGATTGCTGGAAGTGTTTACAACCGAAAGGATTCCGCTTCCGCCATTTGCTACAAACATGTCCCTTAAAGGTATAAAGTCAAAATATGTAGTGTTTCCGCTTATAACACCGGAAAATGCAGTCGGGTAATATGTTACGCCGTTTATTGACGTATTTTTTATGTAGAACCGTTGGTTTCCAAGATCCAAGAATGAGATACTACCCTGTTTAGAATTCTTTATCTCATTTGCGTATTCCATCGTCCAGTTTAAGCCGGCCGGCAAACCAGATTCGACAAAGGTTATTAATCTTTGGGTGATGGACTTGCCCGCTACATATCCTCTTGCTACAAGATTCTCTTCGCCAGCCGAAGTGTCTATTGCATAATTGATTGTTATACTGGCGGAATAAAAGTTATCAGCGCTTTTGCAGGTGCTATTGTAAAAAGTTATAAAGAAATTATCGTCTATGCCTGCAAAATAATTTATGTTCGGGAGCGAGCTAATCTTAAGGCCATTTGAGCTTATCACGGACGCATTTAATATCTCGACTGGGCTTCCAGCGGAATTTCCTACTTCCAATACCAATGCACCGTTTCCACATTCCTGCGATAAAATAGTAAATGGACTGAATCCCGTTACTGAATATGATAGGTTATTAGTCGGTGAGAATATTCCCAGCGAATAGAGAATTATAATTATTATGACTATTGCTAGAATGGCCCAGCCATAGGTCATCATGTACTCTAGAGCAGACTGCGATTTTTTATTGTCAGCGCCGTTGAATCCATGCATTAATTCCCTTAGATTTTGATGAAATTGCATAGCCTATTAGAATCGCTCAAGGTTTATAGATTTTAGGTATGACAGCTAAATAAAAGATTAAATCATAATTTTCGTAAAAAAATCTTCCTATGTAAAGTATTTATTGTATAACTATTCTATCAGTAAAATGGTTGTTTATAAAAGTCTTGATGAACTAGTATCAGACTTCAAGGGCGGCAAGACCTTTTATCTAGCACATCCAACAGTAGCACGCAATGAAATAAGAGAATGGGAGCTTGACGTTGAGAAAAAATACAACATAACTTTGCTCAATCCCTTTTTTGATAATTACAGAAAAGATGCTACCGAATTAAAAGAGGGCAAGATTTACACACAAAATCTGGACTATAAATTTATAGTCGAAGAAGATCTAAAAGCCATAGGCAGATGCGATGGTATCCTGGCCATACTTACAGAAAACAGCATAGGCACCTCGATGGAGCTTTTTTACAATTCCGTGCACCTGTCCAAGCCTACCTATATAATAATAGAGGACAGCAAATTAATGCACCACCCCTGGATGAAATACATAGCTTCCTACCCGCCGTTTAAAAGCAGAGAAGAATTCACCAGAGAAGTTTTAGACAAAACTGTATAAAAAATAAAACAAAATATAAAGTGTTTAGAAGAGACCTTTCTTCTCTTTTATTGCGGCTTCTACCTTCTGCATTACGTCAGGAGGAACAGGATCCATACCGTGTTTTTCTTTAGCATGCTTTGCTATTAACGGCATGAGTTCTTCCTTGGTTTTTGCCTTGGTCTTAAAGCCACAATCCATGCCTATATCCTTGCATGCGAATGTATACGCCATAATACCACCTCAATCTTATATTGGGTTTCAGTCGATAAATAGCTTATTTTAGTTTGTTTATTGCTACTTAACAGAGATTCTTTAATCCAAATGGATAGTTTTTAAATAAGCGCGTCATTAAAAATGTTTATAATATGAAAGAACGGCCAATGATTTCGGTAATCATACCGGTTTACAACGAAGAAAGCTACGTGTCTGACCTTATTAAATCGATAAAACAGCAGACATACAAAAATTATGAGGTTATAGCAGTGGATTCCTCAACCGACGACACGCCAAAATTACTGAAAAAATTCGGCGTGACAATGATACGAATACCAAAGACAAATGTCTCGGCGGCAAGAAACGCCGGAATCAAAAGGGCCAAGGGCGACATACTCGCCTTGATAGACGCGGATTACATACTACAGAAAAATCTTTTCAATTCCGTCGTAAAGTGCCTTGCAGACCCAAAAAATGAAAAGGTCGTATGCATAGAACCAAGGCCGAAATTGAATCTAAAGGACCTTAAAAGACGGGACATAATAAAGTTCAAGCTGCTTAATGAGCTCATATACATGTACAAAAGAGTAAGTTTCTTTACCCTGGTTCCAGCCGCTTATGGCTGCGATTTTTGCAGAACCTATGCAGTAAATAAAGCAGGTCTGTTCAATGAGGAGATAGATGTTGCCGAAGACAAAGAATTTTTTTCAAGGCTTAGAAAGCAAGGAAAGTTCAAAATGATCAAGGACCACACCAGGATGTCTTACAGAAGGCATTCAAAAGAGGGTGCGATAAAAACCGGCTTTATCTACTTTTTCGCCACCGTTTCCGCGTTGTTCACAAAGCGCTTTAAATTCAAGTTCAAATCCATACGGAGAAAAAGCAAGTGAAATAGTCAGTCACGTCGCTTTCCATACTTTAATGCAATATCCCTCAATGTGAATGCACTTGGTTTTATTATCCTTCTTTTCGTTAGATTATCAAAACCGATGACTCCGAAGTTCTTGTCATAGCCGAAGTTCCATTCAAAGTTATCCAAGAAAGACCAATGAAGATATCCCATTACCGGTATGCCGCTTCTTTTCACTTTCATGAGCTCCGAGAAATGCTCGTTGATGAATTTTATTCTGTATTTTTCATCCAGCGTGTCCACCCCATTTTCCGTTATCATGACAGGTTTTTTGAAAAGTTTGTATTCCCTTTCCACTATTTTTCCAAGGCCTTCCGGGTCCACGAACCAGATTTTTTTCCTGTTTTTGTTTATCTTTGAAGTCAAAAACCGCATTGCATCGATGGTCTTGTAATAATTTACCCCTATAAAATCGAATCTAGTCTGAATCAAAGGCCTTTGATTAAACAGATAGTCGAGGAATCTTGTTATTGGATAAAAAATGGCGTCGCTCTTGAACTCCATAAAATTGTTTGCAAACGATACTGTGTAACCATTGGCCTTCAGCATGTCATACACCTGGTTATGCAGCAGAAGTATGTTGTTTAGTACTTTGTTGAACATCAAGTAAGATCTTCTAAACGGGGGATATTCCCTTGACAAGTAAGCCTTCGATGCGTATATTACCGGTTCGTTTATTGTAAGGACATATTTAACGTCAAGGTCGTTTTTCAGCAAAGAGTTAACGTATTTTACAAAATAAGTAAAGTTTTCCCTTCTTTCAAAGCCATGGATGTTGTAAAGCCATAAAGGCAGGGTATAATGCCATAGAGTCGGTATCGGCTCTATGCCCGCGTTTTTTAGTTCTTTTATGAGGGACTTGTAATGTTTTATTGCACCCATGTTTATTATCCCTGGGGAAGGCATGACTCTAGAAAAATTTATCTCAAACCTATAGGCATTCAAGTGTAAGTTTTTCATTATCTGGATGTCTTTCTTGTAATATTTGTACTGCATGCATCCGCTTCCTGATTTATAAGGAAGCCTTCTATTGGTTTCAAAATGCCACCAGTCGGTATTTCTGTCGTTTCCCTCTATCTGGTGTGCAGAACTGGAAGTTCCTATCAGCATCAGCTCTCCTCCAGTACTTTTTTGTACATTTCTTCCAATTTTTTTATAATTACTTTTTCTTCGCATTCCTTCGTATCTTTGTAAGCGTTGTTTGTATCAATCCTTTCCCATTTCATGTTTTCTATGATGCTTGTAAGGTCCCTTTCATCTTTGAATTGCAGCGTGTTTCTTTTCACTACGTCGGGCAATTCTCCTTTTTTGTATGTTATGACCGGTATCCTGCACCTCTTGGCTTCCATTATAGGCATGCCGAATCCTTCCCACAGAGACGGAAAAACGAACACATCAAATGAGTTATACATCTTTACGGTGTCGTTTGCATGGCCGAAATATTTTATTCTCTTGTCATCAGATATGTCAAATGGCAGCTTAGCCCCGTACAGATGCAGTTCGAATTTTTCAGATTTCACTTTTTTGAACGCCTTCACTAAAACTTCTGCATTTTTGTTGTAGGCATAACTGCTTAGATGGCCTATCACTATTTTTCCCCTCTTGTTTTTTTCGCGCGTTTTCCTGAAGTTTTCCCCGACTATGTTGTAGATTACGGATATCTTTGACGGCTCGACCCCCAAATTTATAAGGTCTCTACGCGTGTTTTCGCTTACGCACAATAAGTGATCCGCATTTTTTATGGCAAGGACAAGCCCTCTTTTCTCCATTACATGCACAAATCTATTCATTGCCTTTACCGGGAGCGATAAATACCCCTTTGACGCAGCTTTGTTTATGTAGTTGTCTATTCCTATCTTAGGTATTTTCTTGAACATATCCAGGTCATGTATAGATACTACCTGCTTTGCTTTAATGTTGAATATCGGTTTCAAAAATAAGCTAGAGACGAATACCCCAGGTGACATGTAATGTATTATGTCAGGCTTGCCTTTTGTCCGGCTATCTGCCAAATCGCTTTTCAAAGTAACTGTTCTGCTCGTTTTGTTAACCATGTCAAACAGCTTCTTGCTGGACAGGCTATACGCCATTGCGTCCATGTCTCTAGCGTATTTTTTCAGGCCCTTGTAAGTCAGTATTCCGTGTTCTATTATCCCCAGACCGCTTCTTGGCGCAAAACTAACCGATACAAGTAAGACTTTCATTCTGTCTGTCATATCTTTTTACTGTATTTATCTAAGTTTATAACTCCCATAGTTAAATATCCTACAATCGTAACTAAAAACGTGTTAAACAACCTAAATATTATCAAAGATGCAAGTGCCAGCACCCCTGGCACGTTAAATATTACCATAAACGCCACCAATGACACGTCTTCCGTTCCTATGCCTGCTGGCAGCATCGATATCCCGCCTATAGTTACGGAAACTGTGAATATGAATATGCCTGTCAAAAGGGAAATGTTCACGTTAAAAGCGGCAAGTATAAAAACCAGCAATAAGGATTCAGCTATCAGAGAAGGTATAAACAAAAACATGCCGGAGATGAAATACCTCTGCGCCATCAAACCCCTTTGCTTCCTCATACCCTCCAGGTATTTTAGCCCTTTTTTTATTGTTTTGGAGGCCTTCGCCCACTTATGATTGTTTACTAAAGACGTAAGTTTTTTGTAAGGCGATTCGAACCCGAGTATTGTGATGAAAACGTACGATACCGCAAATATAAAAAGAAGATAAAGTATGAACTTTGATAACAATATCGAAGATACAAGTGCGAGTAATATGGCCGACATTCCACCGGCGGTGCCCAAGAATATCATTATACTGACGGAAAAGAACCTTGCATCTTTCTTGAAGTTATCAAGCTTTCTCAGAGGAATAAACTGGCCGACTCCTGCACCCCCCATACCCAAGCCGAAAAATGCATACATGATAAGAAAGCTTTTAATTATCGGCAGTTTGACATTAACTTTTTTAAGGGTCAATTCCCATGGAAGGAACTTCAGCGCGGTGAACAATACCCATGCAAGAAGTATATAAGGTATGTAACTTATCCTTATTCTGCCCAAGTCGTTTATTGCCTGCGACAGGTTGTAATTTAACAAAAAATAGAGCAAGAATACTACTAGAATGACGGTTAATATGGTGTTTTCTATCTTTTTTTGCATTAGTTTAATAGAAAATCCTGATTAAAATAGCTAACATAAGCGGTTTAGCCGGCAGTAATCATATCGGCGGTAAACGTAGTCACGATTATTTCCTTTTGGTTGAGGTCTTTTGCCAGCTTTTTTACTTCTTTCAAGAATCTGGGGTTTCTGGCAAACTTCATGTTTTTTTCGTACCTTTCTATGGTAAAACTCTCCCTTGCCTTGCCTTTCCATACACCTTTTGTCTTATACACAGTATAGCCAGAAGGAAAAATGTTGTCTGCCCATTCGTATATTTTGCGCATGGCAGCGCTTTCCCTTTTTATGTTTTTGTCCATTTCGAAATGTATTTTCACAACCAGTGTCTTCATTTTCTATGATATGCATCCCTTTATTTAATATTTATCAATGTCAATAATTATAATGTTGTAATGGTTTATACATGGAAAAGCAGGAGTTTTATAGGCTGTTGAAGGTAGCGAGGGTAGAGCTGGACGAAAGAGAAGTAGAGTCCATAGAAAAAGACATAAATGACATATTAGCATTCTTCGATAAACTTGAAAGCATATCTTTAGAAGATGAAAAGATGGCCTTTCACTCCGTGGAGATACCGGAAAAACTCAGATCCGATGTGGCAGATAACAAAGACAAATTAAATAACGTTTTTTACAATGGAGAAAGCTACAGGTTTTACTTTTTAGGGCCTAGAATATGACAAGCAAGTTCCTTCAGCTGGAAAAGGCAGAGTACGCAAAACTTGTAGAACAACTAAAGAAAGAAAACGAAAGACTAAACGCCTTTAATTTTATAGACGAGACGGAGAAAGACGGAAAGATAATCAGCGTAAAGGACAACATTTGCGTCAAGGGAATGCCGGCTACAGCTTCTTCCAGAATATTACATGGCTACGTTCCTGGCTTTAATGCCACGGTTGTTGATAGACTTGAAAAAAGCGGCTTTTCAGTGGTGGGCAAGACAAACATGGACGAATTCGGGTTCGGGAGCTTCGGTTTAAATTCCGAACATCCAGCAAAGAACCCGTTTGATGAAGATTACGTTGCAGGAGGCTCCAGTTCCGGGAGCGCAGTCGCGACTGCAGTTATGAAAAACCACGTTTCTATAGCCGAATCAACGGGCGGATCCATTTCTGCGCCTGCTGCTTTTTGCGGGGTTGTCGGCTTAACTCCTACGTATGGCGTAATGTCAAGGTACGGACTGATAGACTATGCAAGCTCCTTAGACAAAATAGGCTTTATCGGAAAGAGCGCAGACAACATAAGAGACGTAATGGAAAAGACCGTCGGCGGCGATGAGAAGGACACAACTTCCCTTTCAAAGCACATCTCGAACGAAAATCCCCGCAGACTGTATGTTGTTGATAACCTGATGGATGGCGTAGACGAGGGGGTAAAGGACAGATTTGAAGAGCTTCTTAGCAAACTGTCGTCAATGGGGTACACGGTAGAGCACATAAGCATAGAATACCTAGAATATTCCGTTCCAGCCTACTATATATTATCAATGTCGGAAGCGTCAACCAACCTAGCAAAATACCAGGGGTTTAAATATGGGTTCAAAGTAAAGGATTTTTCGCTTAATTACAACGATTTTTTCATGTCTGCAAGAAAGCAATTCGGAAAGGAAGCAAAAAGGAGGGTTATACTGGGAACGTTTATAAGGAGCAAAAGCATCAAGCAAAAATATTATGAAAAATCGCTTGCACTCAGGCGTTCCATAATAGACAAGATGAAGAAAATCTTAGAAAATGGGTTTATAATAACACCCACCATGCCGATATTTACCCCCAAGATAAACGAAGTAAGCGACATAAATCCAGTGGAAGCATATTCAATGGACATGCTTACAGTGCCGCCAAACCTCTGCGGCTTTCCGCACATGTCTTTCCCATATTTTTACGAAAAAGGCATGCCGCTGGGAGCACAGGTAATAACCGACCACTTTAATGACTATTCTCTCCTGGACTTCTTATCTGAATGGGAAAAAGACTTCAAGTATAGATTCAAAAAGGAGGTCGGCTGATATGAAAATAGGGCTGGAAGTGCACGTCGCATTGCCTACCAAAACAAAGCTTTTCTGTTCTGACTTAGCGTATGAGAACCAGGAAGAGCCGAATTCAAACGTCTGCCCCGTATGCTTGGGCCTGCCGGGCTCAAAGCCGGTTTTGAATCAAAGGGCGCTGGAGATATCCACCAACATAGCTAATGCATTGAACTGTAAAATAAGCGAAAGGACTTGGTTTGTGAGAAAAGTATATTTTTATCCTGATCTGCCAAAAGGGTATCAGATAACGCAGTTAGACGGGGCCATAGGAACAAACGGATATGTGGCAGTACATGGCAAAAAAATAAGGATAAGGAGAGTGCAGATAGAAGAAGACCCTGCGAGAATAACGCGGGAAAAAGATTATTCGCTTATAGATTTCAATAGATCCGGAGTGCCGTTGAACGAGATAGTGACGGAGCCGGACATATTCAGCTTAGAAGAATTGAAGGATTTCATAGACGAGCTTAGAAGCATACTTTATTATCAAGGGATTAATATAAACCAGGAATTGAAAACGGATCTTAACATATCCTTGGCTGAAACTAGGGTTGAGATTAAGAACGTTACGGGAGTAAGAAATTTAATTGCAGCCGCCGAGTACGAGATAGCAAGGCAGTCTGAACTCATTAAAAGCGGCAAGAAGATAGCCGCGGAAACGAGGGCATACAAAGAGGATTCAAATGAAACAGTGTCTTCAAGAGAAAAGGAGACTGAGGAAGAATATGGCTTTACATTTGAACCGGATTTAACGTTTTATGATACTACTCGCATAACGATTCAAAAGCCGATTATAGCAAGCACTGTCGCCGCGGATTTGGCAAATAAAAACGACTACGGCGAAAAAACGATAAGAGAGTTGATTCTTTTCAATAGAAGGAATCTTTCGCTGTTAAGCAGCATAAAGAAAGAGGAATTTAAGGATGGAGTTTCATTAATAGAAAAATTCGCTTCTTTTGGAATAGATGATTATTCGGAGAAAGAATTCAAGGACATGCTTAAACATGATGTTAGCTCCATTGAAAAGTCCGATTTTATGTTCATGCTTGGAAGGGAAAAGAAGCCGGAGCAGAAGGCTGGCAAACCGGAGATAGAGGCAGGTATAAAGGAAATGCTTTCTTCTGACAGGGGTTTAATGGAAAGAGGCCTTAAGGACGAAAAAGCAATGAGTTTCATGATAGGAAAGATAAAGGAAAAGTACCACGTAACTGGAAAGGAAGCCGCAGATTTTATAAGGAAAGTAATAAAAAGCATGTCAAATAATTGATGATATGGATATCTACTGCGGAGGTTTGTCGGCTGAATTTGTCGGCAAGAGAGTAACCTTAAACGGATGGTGCAGGTATGTCAGGGACCATGGCGGGAAGCTTTTCGTAGATTTAGCCGATAGAAAGGGGGTTTCCCAGGTAGTATTTGAAGACAGCCTGTTAAGCCAGGCAAAATCTCTTGGCAGAGAATATGTGATACGCGTAACCGGGTTAGTAAAGGAAAGGGACAGAGAAACCATCGATGAAAAGAATCCGACAGGCAGATTCGAGGTTTCTGCGGAAAAATTGATTATAATAAACAGCGCAGACACCCCGCCTTTTGAGATAACCGATGAAAAAGACAAATTTCTAGCGGCAGAGGACCTCCGGCTTAAATACCGGTATCTGGATTTGAGAAGGACAGAGATGGTAAACAACATAATTTTCAGAGACAAGATAACAAAAATAGCAAGAAAGTTTTTCTGGGATAATAATTTTCTTGAACTGGAAACGCCAACTTTGGTTAAGGATACCTATGAAACGGGTGCAAGGCCGTTTATCGTGCCTTCCAGGACAAAAAAGGGAAGTTTTTACTCCCTTCCGCAATCTCCGCAGATATACAAGCAGCTTATAATGATTGCGGGATTGGACAAGTATTTTCAGGTAGCAAGGGCTTTTCGTGATGAAGACCAAAGGGAGGACAGGCAGCCTGAGTTTACCCAATTAGATTTTGAGGTTTCTTTCAAAGATGAAAATTACGTTATGTCCTTGATTGAAAGTCTTATAGCAAGGATATTCGAGGAGGCAAACATTGGCGACATTAAATTTCCGTTTAAGAGGATGAAATACGAAGAGGCTATCACCAAATACGGCAGCGATAAACCAGATTTAAGATATAGTTATGAAATAATAGACATAACGGAAACAATGAAGAGAAGCGATTACAACACCGTAAAGAGGGTTCTGGAAAGCAATGGGAAGGTTAAGGCAGTGTCTTTCCCTGCCGATTATGGCAAATCCGGAAAAATAACGAAAGACTTCATGCTTGAAGTAATAGAAATCGCAAAGACAAACGGATTGAAGGGGCTTACGTGGCTTTTTATTGAAAACGGAAAATTGAAATCCATACCAGAAACGATTGCCAGTTCGCTATCAAAGGTCGAAAGTGAGCTGATTTCCTCGCTTAATGCTAAAGACGGTGAGGTAGTCGTTTTTGCTGCTGATCTTGACGAGATGCTACTTCTGCAGACTTTGGGAAAAATAAGAAAGATAATCGGAGATAAGATAGGCAAATTCAATACCCGGTTTTCATTTCTTTGGGTAATAGATTTTCCGCTGTTTGAGATTGACAGCATAACGAAAAAACTTAAGCCATCACATAACCCGTTTACTGCGCCTTTTACTGAAGACTTGACATTATTAGAAAAAGAACCTGAAAAAGTGAGGGGCAGGCAGTTTGATATGGTATTGAATGGAAACGAAGTTGGCGGCGGAGCAGTAAGGATAAACAACGCAGACATGCAGCTTAAAATATTGAAGATGATAGGCATGCCGGAAGAGCAGGCAATAGATGCATTTGGTTTCCTTATAAACGCGCTTAGGTTTGGCGCGCCGGAAGACATAGGTTTCGCAATAGGTCTTGATCGTTTTGTTACTGTTCTGAAAGAAAAGCAGAGCATAAGGGACTTTATACTGTTTCCAAAGACTAAGAGTTTCGATTCGCCAATCGATGGTTCACCTACCAAAATAGATGAAAAAAGGCTTTTAGAGGACTATAAACTAAAAAGATCGGAAGAATGAAACATCGCAGTCATTAACGCAAATCATCTAAAGCGTTATGACTGGAATTTCCATCTCATCTGTTGACAATCCACCATGGTTGGAGACAGGCTCACCATTTCTGTATTCCGTTTCTTTTTTGTTCAACCTGTAATTAAATGTAAATCCAAAATCTTCTTCCGCTGCGCCTAAATAATCTGGCAACGTATCTTCTATATCTTTGTTTATTTTACCAAGAACCAGTTCCCTTTCACGTCTGTTGAATATCTTCATAGGGTATTTCTTCAAATCCTGCGTTATCTCATATCTGGATCTAAACAATGGCGCACGTGTGTCACCATAAGGTGGCAGTTCAAGTTCCTTTATCAGTTTTTTATCTCTGCTGAAATCTATAATCTCTTTGACGTTTTTGTGTCCATGGTCAGCGGTTATTATCGTATTTGTCTTTTTTCCCGCATTTAATTCAATTGCTCTTTTTAATATGTATTCTGTGGCTTCCTTAACTTCTACGTTTTCATAACCATACATATGTTCAAGAGTATCTACGTATGGAATGTAAAAATGTATGAACTTTATGGAGTCGTTTTCAAGTGCTTTTCTATAGATATAAAAAGCATCCCAGATATTTTCGTAGCCGCTTACCTCCGTCGCACCTGAGAATATCAAAGAACTAAAAGAAGAGTTTACTATAAACGAAGGAGTTATCACAAGGCTGCGCATCCTTTTTTTCGAAAGGACGTTAAATATTGTTTTTATCCGTAGCATGTCCTTTAGTTTTCCTATGTGACTAAGCAGGTTATTTGAGTGTGGAGCGGAAGCATAGGTGTTCTCTAAAGGCTTTACTATCGCACCCGCCAGTTTTAAAAAGGCTTTGTAACCTATGATCCCATGCATCCCAGGATTTAAGCCCGATACTAATGAAATGGAAGCGGTATCGGTGCTTGACGGGAATACGCTGCTTATTTTCGCTTTTTTCAATGCTGAAAAGTATCTGGTGCCAGAAAAAAGATTCCAGCCTAGGCCGTCTACGAACACCAGACTAGTCCTTTTTCCCCTCTTTAAATCAAGGTTTAATCGTTTGCCTGCGTTCTCTATCCCAAATACTGACAGTTCCTCATTGAACAAATCGCATATGCTATTGTTATAATCAGGGAGGATCAGCTTGTCCATCTGATTTATTGTCTTTGGTTTATTTTAAGCCTTTAGACCAGTTTCTTTCCAACTTTGCGGTCTAATCCTAGAATCACTTCTAGATACATGCTGTCTATAACCTCTGACGGGACTTGCATCCTGTCGCCAACTGCTGATACCACCATCGAAAATGCATACGGTTCGTGTTTTTTATTAGTCAATAACGAATCCTCAAAATAGCCTATGCCAACTACGGCTTCTCCAGGCTTTGGCCTAGGAAAGCCCCAGTTATCTGCGATTTTATCAGTTATCTTTGAGGATATAAGGCCAGCGCCCTGTCCAACGTTTTCCATGACTTTATGTTTGGCAGTTGGCTCAACATACTCCCCATTTTCATTTCCAGGTTTTCTGACTTTGTATGCGCCATTCACGAAATATCCGTTTATCTTGCCTTTATTCAGGTATACCAAGTAATCAAGGTTTACAACGCCGAGAAATTCTTTGTT
>JAKBRA010000055.1 GCA_021834945.1 Nanobdellota archaeon
TTTGCTTCATAAAACTTATATTCTTGAAAAATATTATTAAGGATATGCCGTTTAATCAAACAAGGCTCAATCTAATTGTACTTATAATACTAAGTGTGATAGCAGTTATAGCAGTAGGCGGAGATATAGCTGCTTCTTTTTCAGTGGTGTTCAAGCCAACCACTATTGTAAGCTTTACCTATTTCGTTGAAATTGCACTGATAACCGCTAGGATAGCAACGTTAGCAGGGGCATTGATAACGGTTGTTTTTATAGCACTGATATTACTTGTTAATGCCAAACATGCGAAAGATAGGGCTCCTTGGACAGGGTTTTTTCTGAATAAGGAGAGATCCAAGCAGTTTATCAGGAGAATAGAGATCCTTCTTTTATTTGGCTTCTTGGCTACAATGGTTTTTGCTGTAAATGCAGTTACAAAGTTATTTCTTGCATATGGTTTAGTTGCAGCTTTTTGGCTTCTTGCCGTTTTATCGCTTCTAATAGCCGGCTTTTCATATGATCTTTACTTTAATTATTTTAGGAGGTTCTCATGAGTTTCAGTATCCCGCTTCCAGTTGCGCTTTTGATTGCGGCTGCATGGGTTATAGCCTTCTTTATGTTTTATGCTAACATGCGCAAGATGGAAAGGTTTTTGGTTCTTTTCTTTGCAAATCCAAAAAAGAAGGTAATCGGTTTAATTATTATACTTGCAAGCATGGTTGCTATCTCAGCAAGTTATATCGTAACTCTGATTCAGTACTTTTTAAATCCTGCATTAGTTACCTCTTCATTTCTGCAGGGAACTTATATATCTGGGTTCTACGGCGATGCAATTGCATTGCCTTTAGTTGTTTTAGGCTTTATTCTGTTCTCAATGTAATTTCTTCTTTTCTTTAAATTTTTAAAAGGAAAAGTATTTATATTTGTAATTATATATAATTATTAGTAATTATGGAAGAACAAAAATTTACAACGGTTTCGATACCGAAGCCTTTGGCGGATAAAGCCAAGAAGCTTATAGAGAAAACGGGTTTCACATCGCTTTCAAGCTTTGTGGAATATCTCTTAAGAGAGATAGTCTCGGAAAGCAATGAAGATAAAAAAGAAAGGGGAGAAAAAGATCAGCGGGTGCTTGATCTTGAAGATAAGCTCAGAAAACTGGGTTATATGTAGGAGGTAAATATGGAAAATGAACAGTATTCTATCAAGAAGCAAAGAATAGAAGGGGGATTAAGTCTCGATGCAAAGGAGGAAATTGCGCTTATAGTAATAAAAGACGCGTTGAAAAGATACAACCGGCCGACAGTGGTTTGGAGCGCAGGTAAAGACAGCACGGTGGTTTTGGACCTTGTTAGAAGGGCCTGCAAGGATTTGAACATGCAGTTACCTCCAGCCTTGTTTATAGACCACGGGCAGCATTACGATGAAACAATGAAAATGCTTGAAGAAATAAGCAAAGAATGGGGCTTTAAGATGATATACGCGAAGAACGAAGACGTTATCAAAAATGTCGGAAAGAACAACATGATAAAGGTCAGTAGCCTTAACAAGTTAAACCAGGACGAAACTAAGAGAATAGGTTTCAACGGAGAGGAATTTGAATACAGCTTGGAAACAGAGGTTGGAAATCACCTTTTAAAAACAGTTGCTATGAACCTTACCATCGAAAAATATAGGTTCGATGCACTTTTTACCGGAGTAAGATGGGATGAAAATGAAGCAAGGTCTATGGAAGTTTTCATAAGTCCAAGATCTCATCCAGATCATGTTAGAGTGCAGCCAATAATACCATTTACAGAAAGAAATGTATGGGAATATATGTTTAAGCACAAATTGCCGGTTCATCCGCTGTATAAATTGGGTTATAGATCAATAGACGGTAAGCTGGATTCAAAGAAAACCAGCGACTTACCTGCTTGGGAGCAGGACCTTGAGCATACTAAGGAAAGGGCTGGCAGGTCACAGGACAAAGAAGGAGTAATGGAAAAACTTAGGCTTTTCGGCTACATGTAAAAATGGAACAGTCCTTGTATGATATTTTGATTAATGCAAGCGGACAGATGGAAAAACTATTGCTTGAGACCTTGAATGAAAAGCCTTTATATTATTTACTTATAGACGCAAGGGGGAAAAGCAATAAAGACGTACTAAGCATTAACAGGAAATACGCCAAGCTATCCACTGGTAATTCCGTTAAATACTGCATAAATCCAAAGTACTTAAACATTCCAAACGTCAATGAGCTTAAAAAAGTCATTTACTCTGTCATTAGAGATGCCTTTAGGGAATACAAGCATGAAGAAAAAGAAAATATTGAGATACTGTTGAATTATGGTTATCAAGCAGAAAATGTCAAAAGAATCAAAAAAGGGCTTGAAGAAAGTTGTGGCTTTAGGTGTAGGTACACTGCTTTCTACAAAGTTCCAGTTCTGGAAAAGGCTCTCGATTTTTCTATGAAAAATTTGTCAGTCAAAGCCGTTCGTCCAGATTCGCTTAAAGAATACATTTAAACAATCAGTAATTATAAATATTAAAGTATCTATTAAAGTAATCATTGTGGCCTGGTAGCTTAGCCCGGTAGAGCACTGCTCTTATATGAGTATGCTCCAACATTTT
>JAKBRA010000019.1 GCA_021834945.1 Nanobdellota archaeon
TCCTCCAACTATTGTCACAAGTATCCCGGCAGAAGCAACCGCAGAATTATTGAGATATGAAGTCAAAGATTGCGTTCCAAAAACCTTTCCATAATTCAGGAAATTGATTGATATCACTGAAAGGAATGCTACTATAAAAATGATTTCCCTTCTGGCCTTACCAGTCATATAATAAAAGATTGAAACCGCTGCTATTGCAGCTGCAAGTATATATGTTAGGTAGTTCACATTTAGGCCCAAATGACTAATAGAGAATACGAACAGAAAAAGACCGAGAACCGTGGATATTGGAGAAAGCACATTCATCTTCTCTATTTTGTAGAAAACAAAGGATAAACCAAATGCTATAAGAAGCGTTCCAACTATGAAGCCGAGAACATACGGATTGGATAAAAATACAGAAGTCGAAAAACCGGTAAGAGTTGCATTTGTACCGACTCCTGAGATTATAGATATGAATATTGAAAGCAGTATGATTATTATTATGAATGTTATCAGTGAATAGACCCTTGCAAGCATAAGCTGGCTGAACTTAGAGTCTTTCCAGATGTATTCCGAGAAAACAAGAAAAACGTTCCTTCCTATAAACAATAATGTAGCCAGCAGTATTGGAAAAACATACAGGTAATCAATTGCCGGCATTATTGAAGGGTAAAGAACCTCTGTGTTTACAACAAAGAAAACTACAAACGTTCCTACAATCCCCCATACTGGGTCAAGGTATTTCTTTACCTTTGGCAAGCTTTTTCTATCGTATATAAAAGATATAGCGGACATGCCTTCAACAAAAAGAAACGTGAAAACTATGGCAAGCAGAACGTAATTTATTGTTATGTATATGTTCATGGCTTAACCCCCAACTCATTGTTAAGATCCCTTTTCTTCATCACCCTGCGTACAAATAAAATAGTTGCAGGCAAGACTACAACATAAAATGCTATGATTGCTATCCCTATAGGGAGGACTGAAGGGGAAGTGTTGGCCGCAGCTGAAACAGTCATTACATTATAAATTATCCAAGGCTGCCTTCCAACCTCGTCGGTTACCCACCCATCTTCTAAAAGAAAGGCGGCAAGCGCCCCTATTACTATCAAAACCTTCAATACCAACGGATTATCAAATGGGTCCGAAAAGATCTTTTTAGACAACAACCTGTTGAAAAATTTGTTGGACTCGAACTTATCCCTTATCTTATCTACATTCAAAAGCCAGATTATCAAGAAAATAACCATAAGGATTCCTATCAAAACCCCTAGGCCAACCATTATATCAAAAGTGTTGTGTACTACCGTTATGGGTGGCCATGTGCTCTTTGCATATGCTGACAAAGAATCATTACTCGCTATTACACCATTAAAGCTACCGGTGGCTAGAAAACTCATTAACCCGGGAATGTTTATAGAATCAATGGTTTTGTTGTTTACAAGGAAACCACCTATTACCTCTGCTACATGCGGCCCTGAATTGAAATTCATCTCCAATGCAGCGAATTTTTCTGGCTGGTATACCATAAGGTTTGTAATCGACTCTATACCTATTATAACAGTCAGGATTATTGCAATTATGACTATCGCAGCTGCAATCTTTGCAGCTTTTTTATAGTACTCCCTTTCTATTCCTTTGGTTTTCAACAGCTTATACGCAAAGTAAGCTAGGAAGAATGCTGCGCCAGCGAATATTGTAGAACCGATTACGTGCCCTATCTCTATCCATGTTGTGGGCGTGTTCAAAACGGCAAATGGATTAACGTCTATTATTTTCCCTGTGCTTAGATAATAAGGAATATTGAACCCCTTCGGCGTGTTCATAAACGCGTTTATCATCGTTATGAAAACCCCCGACATAACAGCCCCTATCGCAATAAACACAGAAAGAAGCCAGTGCCTTATCCTGCTCTTGAATTTGTTCCAGAAATAGATGTATATCCCCAAGAAAATAGCTTCTGTGAAGAAGGCAAATATCTCCATGTACAAAGGTAGTATCCCCACCTGCCCTAAAACAGATATGAACTTGGGCCAAAGAACAAAAAGTTCTATAGCAACGACAACGCCGCTTGCAGTTCCTACTGCAAAGAATATAATTAGGGCATTTGCAAGTCTTTTAGCTAAAACGTCATAAATCTTTACCTTGTACTTTATTGAAACGAACTCAGCTATACTCATTATTATGGGCAAGGTCATTCCCACAGTAACCAAAAGGATATGTACCGCTAATGAGTAACCCATCAGTCCGGCGTCAAACAATACTAGATTTACCACTATACTATTAAATTTTTGGTTTATTTATGACTTTTTAGCCTTAAAAATAAGAAATCACAGTCGGATAACGCCGTTAGGGTAAACTACCCTTTTGTCTGACTTTGAAAGCCTGATTGCTAACTTATTTGAATCAACAGACAAATGAACAGGCACCAGCTTCTTGGCATGGCTTTCTTCGAATACTTGCATTGTAGTGCTGTAAGTGGAATGCCTCCAAAAATTGGCTTCCTCTTTCTTCTCATCTATGTATGTCATTTCATGCAGCAAAATGTCCGCATCCTCCGCGCCTTTTACTACATTTTCACTGTAGGCTGTATCTCCGCTGTAAAAGATTGTTTTCCCCTTATAATTGACTCGATATCCATTGTCAGTTACAAGGTGCTTAGCCCTAAACGGCTGGATAAAATCATAGTTTTTGTCTTCGATGAACTCTGCATTTATCTTAAATGCCTTTGGAGTTTGCAATGTTTTTAGAAGCCTTTCCGTGTTGTTTTTTATCCCATTTGGGCCAAGAACTATGAGCTTGTTTTGTGCCCCGTATATTGACCTGTACCAAAACAGCTCTGGTAAACCACTGAAATGATCCAAGTGCATGTGAGTTATAAGAACGATGTCTATATTTCTTGGATCTATCTTGTAGTCAAGCAAAGATTCTATTGTATGCGGGCCGAAGTCAAAAACGATCTTGTCATCCAATGCAAATGATATGTTTCTTTCCCCTCTTACAAGGTTAGAACTCCACTTCCCAAGAAATCTTATGTTCATTGTTCTGTCAGTTCTTCCAGGCTTTTATCCTTTGTTTCCGGTGCAAGGAAGATTGTAAGCAACAGCCCTATTAATCCTGCTATCGCAAAGAATAGTAAACCATAACCTAGGCCGTATAAAGCCACTATTGTAGGGAAGGTCGTTAAACCAAGTATTGCACCTATTCTGCTGATTGAGGTTCCCCATCCTTGGCCCGTCGCACGTACAGTTGTAGGGAAAAGTTCCTGTCCGTATACGAAATCCGTGCTTCCCATACCCCATGACTGGGTAAGCTCGAATAATATGTACATTGACGCTATTACTGCTCCTGTTATACCAACTGCAAATGCATCTTTTGGAGTGTGCATTGCTATTATCGCCAGAACTAAAAGAGAAACGAACATGCCTGCAAAACCAAGTATAGTTACCGCCTTTCTTCCCCACCTATCTACGGTAAGTATGCACATTATGGAACCTATTATGGCTATTGATGAAAAGATCGCTGATCCGAGGATAGAAAGGCTATGGCTTAATCCAAGCAGTATAAGAATAGTCGGCGTAAACAGGCCTATGCCGTAGAATGCAACATCATAAAAGAACCAGGCCAAACCAAAGTATATCGTGTTCTTTATGTATTTCTTTTCGAACAATGTGAAGAATGAAACCTTGTTATGTGTGGCCTTAAGAGTGTCTGACTTGCCGGTTATTGACTTTTCGGATTGCTCTGCCTTTTCTACTTGGCCATTGTTTGCCAGCCACCTAGCAGATTCTGGCACCTTTCTTCTTAGTATAAGAACTATTATTGCTGGTATAATTCCAATTGCAAACATTACTCTCCATGAATTAACGCCTAAAGGTAGAAGAAGATAGCCTACTACAAATGCAAATGCTGCCCCGACCCACCATGCCATGCCGTCGCTTGCCAAAAACTTTCCTCTGGATTTCTTTGGAGTAATCTCTGAAATAATTGTAGCGCCTATTGCGTAATCCGCTCCTATCGCTAAACCTAATATTAACCTGAAGATGAAAAGAGACCAGAAATTAAAGGACAATGTGATTGCTGCAGTAAAAACGATAAAGATGACCATATCCCAGAGGTACATGAACTTCCTGCCCTTAACGTCGGTTATGTAACCTATCGACAACGCGCCAAAAAGCATTCCTATAGTTGTGGAAGCAGCCATCAAACCCTTTCCTAAAGGGGTGTTTGCGTAGCTGAAAGCACTTATTGCAGTTATTATGGTCAAAGCGACCCCTATTATTGATATGTCGTATCCATCAAGAAAAGTACCTGCAACTGAAAGCAGAGTTATTCTATAATGGTTTGAATTCGTCTTAGCATTATCCAAAGCAGAATAAGAAACGGTCTTAGCAGCCTTCTGCTTCTTTTGCATAGATTTTAATTTGTTTTTGTTGTATTTAAAGCTATTTATTTTAAAGCTTGAACGTAAATATAAAACAAGATTGCCTACTTTTTTACATTGCAGAAGAGGATAAAAAGACATAAAAACAACTGCGGCAATATAATTAAATGGAGCAGACGGACTTAACAAGAAACGTCGTAGAGCTTAGAGAATCTCTGAAGATATTCGACCAGCGAATTTCCCAGCTTAAGGATACCATCAAGATGGTTGATCAGAACAACTTGGAGAAATACAAGGAGATAAAGGTTGCATTGCAGGAGATAAATAATGAACTATCTAGTAGCAAGACTAAGATATTTGAGCTTGATGATGCATTAAACAGATTGGAGAGGCAGTCAGAAACGTATGCTAAAGCACAGGACATAAAAGTCATAGAAAAATACCTGAGCTTTATAGACCCTTCAAGGTTTTTAAATAAAGACGACGTTATTAAAATTGTAAATGACTACATGAACAGTAAGAAATGGAGCTAAATATGAACCTAATGAATGCATTCAAGAAAAAAGATGAGAATGATGTACCCGATGTAAGTTCTATGATTAACAGCGGAATGAGCCAGCAGGACATAATAGACAGCTTAAGGCAACAGGGATACGACAGCACTACAATTAAAAACGCCCTTATAAATGCACTCAAAAGCAATTCGAGTAAGCCCGCTCCTCAACAACCAATGCAATCAATGCAGGAAGAGCCTGTTCAGAGAATCCAGAGTATTCAGCAACCTCAAGTTCAAGAAAACAGGCAGTCTTACGAAAGCAGCAACACAATAAGCAATCAAAACCTTGAAAGCATTCAGCAGATACTTGAACAGATAATAAACGAAAAATGGAAAAGCTCAGCTTCGGATCTCAATTCCCTTAGATCTAGTGTAAACATAAACGCCAATTCCATAGAAAATATAAAGGACAACTTGGAAAAATTGAGTCAAAGAATAGACAGTATACAGAACACGATGGTTGGTAAAACAGAGGAGTATAATAAGACAATTTCAGATGTTAACGTTGAATTACAGGCCTTTGAAAAAGTGATAGACAGACTAATACCTTCAATAAGCGACAGCATAAAGGAGCTTAGAGATTTGATCGATGACCTAAAAAACAAGGATAGTAAGACTAGCGTATAACGGCTTTTTGGCTCAATTTAACGTTTAAATACTACTTATCTTCTCTGAAAATTATGGAATATCCGAAAGACTTAAAAAATTTTAAAGACCTTGATTACCTTTTGGGAAAGGATTACATAGACGGAAATTATGATTTAAGCAAGGCAATCCTGGAAAAAAGTGCAAGTTTGTTAATTGAACACTCCGTAACGATACAGAATAGACCATTCAGAGATGTATATTTAGTATACAATGAAAAGCTGGAAAAGGATATTAATGAGTTCATTGATAACCTAAAAAGTAGTTCCTTAGACTACTTAGATTTATTGATCGGCAGGGATCTTTATAGGTTAGATTCGGAAAATTATGAACTGTCAGTAATTGCAAAGGAGTTAAAAAATGACAGCTTAAGCTACTTTTGGAAGTACAGAAAATTGAAGGATAATGAGGTAGATTTTATTGAAAACAGAAATGAGAAGGAAAACTTGAAAAAAGAACGGTTAAATCAAGCATTAGAATTAAGGAAGATGGCAGATTCTCATTACCTTGCTTATCAAATAAAGAAAAGATCTCAGGTTTTTTTCGATGACGAGTCTAATAAGGTTTTGTTTTACTTGATTAGAAACAACTCCGATGGAATAAACTTCCTCGATATGGGCCAAGAAGAACTTTCAAATGTCTACAGGAACTTTAAAGGCAGGCCACTTTTCATAATTAATAAAAATGATATATACTCAATTGAATACCAAAACGATGTTGCTAACCTGTTCAAGCACGGTGCTAATAATGACAAAGACAGTTTAATAATTGGGATAATAAACAGCAAGTACGATGAAGGCATGTATGAATAAGAAAAATTTGGAGAAGATAGTAAGTGAAGACGAAGAAAGCCTATATGACAATAAAATTTCTGAGGTTTTTGCGCTTTCCGCAAAGATAAAGAGCAAATCAAGATTGATAAAGCAAGAGTTTGGGATAAACGATTATTATGTGTGCATGGCAGATAAAAACATAATTAAAAGTGTAAGATCATTAGAAAACTTTTCACTTGAGGCACTTTACTTTGCTCTTAAAAGGCCTTTAATCTTAATTTACAACGGAGGTGCCTTTTCCCTTAAAGAAAAATTCGATGGATTGGAGGTAAGTTACCATTTTAATCGGATTAAGACAGAAAAAAACGAATTGAGAAAATTGGAAGAATTGTACAAAAAAGGCGAAACTCCCAATACGAATGAAGACCGAAAATTCTTTGATATGTACAGAATTTCATCTGAAATAAAAGAAAAAAGTTTTAATGTCTACTTTGAAGATGAAGGTTTCTCCTTTTATATTACCGATATGCCGACTCTCGGTAAAAACGCAGAAAAAATATTGAATTATATATCTAATCTTAATAAAGCAGACCTTGAGAAATTCTACAACATAATCAACCTTTTCTCAATAATAGACACAGAAAAAAAGAAAATATACACAATACTTAGCTATAAAGAAGATAATATTGAGAAGATTAAATTCAGCGGAACTCTTAACAGTGAAGAGGAGTATTTAGGACTAAATAAAATACTTGAAATCGCAAAAGATAAAGGAGAAAAATTCTTGGCCATGAGCAGCAATAATGAGAAGTATTCACCGAAAGATGATGCTCCCTCTGACATGTACCAATGATCAAGGTATCAGCCTATCCGGCGTTCTTGGCAGAAGCGTTGCCTCTGCTACATTCTCTAAATTAAGCATCTGCTTTACTATTCTTTCTAAGCCGGTGCCAGAACCGCCATGCGGCGGCACGCCGTACCTGAAGAAATCCGTATAGAATTTGAATTTCTCAGGATCTAGGTTCTTTTCCTTCAATTGTTTTATAAGTATTTCATACCTGTGCTCCCTCTGCGCTAATGTAGTTATCTCCAGACCTTTGTATATGAGATCCGCCCTGTTTGTAACTTCTTCGTTTCCTTCTTTTTTCATGTGGTAAAACTGGGCGATTGACCATGGAAATTCAGTTAAAAAGAAAAAGTCACTGCCGTATTTCTCTTTTACGTACTGGCCCATTATCCTTTCTCCCTCTGGGTCTATATCCCCGTCATCTTTTAGCTTGTTTCCGTATTTCTTTAGTATCTCGCCGGCTTCCTTTATTGTTATCCTTGGAAAAGGCGTTTTTGGTTCTTCCAAGTTTATACCGTAAAGCTCCAAATCTTTCTTATTTCTTTCCTTTACCTCCTTGAATATCCTGAGCATCAGATTTTCCATTACTGACATTACATCCTCATATGAATTTATGAAGCTCATCTCTAAATCAACGCTTGTGTACTCGGTTAAATGCCTTGTTGTATGGTGGGGCTCAGCTCTAAAAACAGGCCCTATCTCAAAGACTTTTTCAAAGCCTGCTGCCATCATCATCTGCTTGTAAAACTGCGGCGATTGTGCTAGGAAAGCCGTCTTGTCGAAATAAAGAATCTGAAAAACGTTTGCTCCCCCTTCTGTTGCCTGTGATATTATCTTTGAGGAATGTATCTGGTAAAATCCATTGTCCTCGAAGAACTTTGTTATTGCATTGCTTACTGTGCTTTGTATCTTAAAGATAGCTGCAGTCTTGGGCTTCCTTAAGCTTAGGAACCTAAAGTCTAACTCTTTATCCAATGATGATTGTACTTTCTCGCTTAGGTTCAAAGGAACAGGCTGCTCTGCTAATGTAAGTATTTCGAGCTTTTTCGGGATTATCTCGTAGCCGTTAACCGCCTTTTCATTTTCTTTCTTTTCACCCACTACTTCAATTACCGACTCGGCTTTTATTTCCGCAATCCTTTCAAATAATTCTGGATTTGAATTTTTTGAAACTGTTACCTGGTATTTTCCGTTTATGTCTCTAAGGGTTATGAATGCCAAACCCCCTAGGTTTCTTACGTTCTCTGCCCACCCCTTTATTTCCACGTTTCCGTCTTCGTTTATTATCATAAACATTCCAATACTTTTGTCTTAATAAGTATTGCTATGGATAAAATTGCTCTTTAATTGAGTTTTTATATAGAGGTTAATTACATGCATAAACTTAAGCTACTTGGTATTAAATTCGTATATATACCCTTCTACTTTATTTTTATCGGCTTCTAAGTATCCCTCTGTGTCTAAATTCAATTTAACTTCTGCTTTAGAAAGTTCCTTTCCGCCCAAATAACGGATAAATTTTAGCGGTGTTTCATTCAATACAGAGCTGTTGAATATTACCCTTCTCGCGCCTTTTGACTTTGCCCTTTTAACAAGATCTTTGTAAACTTCCTCGAATATCTGCGGTTTTCTAAATGTCCTATGGCCCTCTACAGAGTCAACTAAAAAATCATCATCTTGCATGTAACAAATGGCACTGCCTATTGAATTTCCGTTTACATCATATCTTACAAGTACAAATCCTTTTCTTTTTTCTTTATCGTAAAAATCTGTGCAGTATTTATATATTCCTTTTTTATAATCTCTGGGGAGATACACGCATGCCAGTTGTGTACTGCTATCATAATCCAATGGATTATTGCTTTCAACCGCTGAAAGTAAGCTTTTACCTTTTAATATAAAATTTTTATCTCTTTGATTATATATGTCTAAAACCTTATCTATCTTAGCATCATTTGCGCTTTTAAGAAGAGTTAAAGCCCCGATTGTATCTCCTTTATCGACGTAATTCGCTATCATCTTAATCATTTTATTTTTGTAATTAGAATTGAATGAATTCCTAGCTGCTCTTACGGTTTTTTCACCAACTATTTGGGAGATGGCCTTGAAAGCCTCTCTATCTCTTTTCTTATCCCTTGAACCGGTTACTGCTATTAAGGATAAATACGTTAGCTTGTCTTTATCGAGATTTAGATAACTTTCTTCATCTTCTTGCATGCTTAAAGAATATTCCGTATAATCTCTTTCTATTGTGTTGTTAATAAGATCAAAAAACTCTTTTCTTTCCTCCGGTTTTACAGAAAATAACATTAGTATCTGGTTTAGATTAAACTTCCTTTTTACGCCGTAATTATCTGCAATGTATTTATTGGATATTTCCTCGTATTTAGATATATTCTCTTTATTTGGAAGAGCCAACTCTCCATTGGATTTTATGTATGATGCTACTGCATTGAAACTGTCCTTGCTGTCTATAATTTCATCAAGTTTTTTGTCTCGGATATTAGCTAAGTCACTCGAATTAAAAAGATTCAATACCCTTGTGCCTATTTTATTCACTAATTTGGTCGCTTCAATAATTGTTTCGCTGTTAGCACTAAAACTAAGGTTACATAAACCGGAGATTATGTCAGTTTCTGTGTCTTCAGGGTATTTTTTTGCAGTCTCTAAAATATCAACCAGTATATCTTTATTGCCTAAGTTGTAGTACATGTTCATTATTGAAAATGCCAGTTCAACTGAGTTTTCGACTTTACGGTTGTTAATAGTATTTACAATTTGGGCCCAAGACATTACATCTATCAAATTTGACATTCTTTCATTGTTTTTGCTAATATCTGACATCTCTCTCAAATAATCTGCAATTATCGAGGAAACAAACCCGCTATTGTATTTTGTAACGGCATTTAAAGCGGCCAGCAATGTGTCTCTGTTATTTAAGTCATACCAGATAGAAGTACTCATATTGAGCAGAGGCATGGCGCTAAAAACCTTGTCTTGTGACATATCCTCATTATACCCATTTATTACGTTTACAACTTCATCCAAAGACATTATTTCAGCTAACTTTACTACTGAATCCCTGCTTTCATTTAAATCAAAGATCTGGTGGTCTATTCTGAATATGGCTGCGTAGCCTAATTTCTCTGCTAGTTTACCTGCCAAATTTCCTTTGTATTTGCTGACAGAATTTGCAGCTTTTATTAAAACATCTTTATCGCAAGTGGATGCCGCGACGTTTATTAACCCCTCTGTGATCATAGCAACAGAATCCCCCTCATTTCTTCTTACTGCGCTTAAAACTTCATCTAAAGACATCATTTTAGCTAAATTTTTTATTTCGATTTGTCTAAATAGGAATGGAGATTTTAATCTTCTGGCAAGGATGGCCGCAGCAGAGCCTTTGTAAAGATTAAGAGCTTTTGAAACCTCGAGTACTGCTTCTTTGCTAGCGGTAGCCTCTGCAGTATTAAATAAGGCGTCAATTACATTGAAGGCTATGTCCTCTTTTGCATATTCTTCCAATTTTCTTGGAATTTCAACCGAGTCGGGATTTAAGCCCGATAATTGTTGTGTTATCTGTATTAAACTGCGCTTATCAGTGTATTCGGTAAAATACCCAAGATTAAAGGCCTGCTTGAACGCAGCGTTATCTGAATAATCGAAAAATACACTACGAGCATCAAATGCAACATCTGCAAGTAAGCCCTCATTTTGATTTGGCATTAAAAATCTGATGTCCGGTTTATACCTAAACTCATCATTTTCATATTTTTTAATGGTGCCTATGACATGATCCGATGACATTATGTTGACAAGGTTTATTACATCCCCTTTATTTTTAGCCTTTAAAGTATAGTCTAGCAAACGGTCTAGAAATTTGGGTCTAACCGATTTGCCGTACAGATTGCCGGCTTTTTCTATTGCCAACCTAAGATCAAAGCCAAATGAATCTATTTTAGAGGTAATGTCTCTGATAATTTGTGCCTTGCCATCAGCAAGCAAACTTTCGTTTGAATTAGGAACTAGGTAATGCTCATCAAGTAACTCCTCTAAATTCATTTTAGCTTAATGAATACTTTTTGTATATATAATTATAAACCTTATCAAAAGGTGTGTAAAAGTTAAATTTATGATGGAGTTAGAATAAGAATGGAAGAAAACATTCAAGGAGCTAGGCTACACACCGCGGAGCACATGTTCGCGAGGGCGCTGCAGGAACAAGGATTAGACATACACGTAAGAAAGGCCGATACTTACAGAGAAGACAACATCGGAAAGGCATATGTAAAAGAGATAATCCCTTTTGAAAAGATAATAGAAGCAGAAAAGACAGTAAATGCAAAGATTATTGAAAATCTTATTGTAACAGAGGAAAACTTCGAAAATTTAGACGATGCAATGAGGAAAAACCCAAAATTAAGGTTCAACGAAGACAGACTTGACAAGGAAAAAAATGTAAGAGTGGTAACAATAGGCCAATACGATTTCTCGGCATGCAAACACCGGCATGTAAAACAAACCAGCGAAATAATGATGTTTGCCGTAAAGCGCATTTCTTATCTGGGTGGTGAAACGGAGATAGAATTTATTGCAGGGAATGATGCTTTGCTTTTTCTTTTGCAGATAAAGAATGAAGTTCTTGAATCTGCAATGGACAGGCACTTTGTACCGGAAAAGCTTTCAGAATACATAAAAAATGAAAATGAAAGGATAATTGAGATAGAGAGAGAAGAAAAGGAAATTCTGCACAGATTATTGGAAAGCAATTCTCAACTAATTGTTTTAAAGGATGTAAAAATATCTAAGTTTTACGGAGAGCTTAATTATTTCATAAAAACGCATGCTGAGAGATGCATAGCTATAACCAATGAGCAGCAGATAACAATCATGAAGGGAAAGGACTGCAAGGTTGACCTTTTAAAGATAGGGGAAGAATTAAAGACACTTGGTTTCAGCGGCAGCATTAATGAAAGTTCAATAAACGGAAAAGTGAATGAAAAAATAGTAGAAGAGATTGATAAGCTGTGGAAAGCCTGACTGCTGTCTCGAAGGAAATAGAGAAATGCACGCTCTGCGATTTATGTCTGAAAAGAAAGAACACTGTGCCCGGAGAAGGGAATGAAAAAGCCAGCATAGTAATAATAGGAGAAGCCCCCGGCAAAAATGAAGACCTGCAAGGCCGGCCATTTATAGGCATGTCTGGTAAATTCCTCTCTAAGTCTTTGGAAAGCATTGGAATCGATAGGTCAATGGTTTTCATAACAAATGCTGTAAAATGTAGACCGCCAAACAATAGGAAACCAACTAAGGAAGAGATAGCCACGTGTAGGCCTTATTTAATAAGACAGCTTTCTGTTATACAGCCTAAACTTATCCTTGCACTCGGAACATCTGCAGCCTCTTCTTTGGGCATTGAATTCAAGCATTTGAATGAGATAAAAAGCAGGTTTATGGACATTGCTCTTGGTAACAAGCGGTTTAAATGCCTTGTCACCTTCCATCCTTCCTTTCCTATGCGTTTTCCCTCTGCAAGAAAGTCATTTTTAGCGGATCTTTCGATGGCTTTTAATTCATACAAAAATTTATCTACATAATAATAGTAAAGTATTTATATAGCTGAATATCATAATATACGGTATGAAAGCAGCTAAAAATCCGAATGAAAATGATAAGAAAGAACAAGTTCAGCAGCCTACGGATCAGGCGCAGAAACCTAATACAAAGCAGAAATTAGAGGACCTAATACTTGAAAATGGGGATCGCTACAACGCATTGAATGCACTCGTAACAAACATAAAAAAGTTTGAAAGCAACAAATATGATAATTTCCAAGAATTCAGCAAAAACTTTACTGTAAGCCTTGGAACTTATCTTCAGCAAACACCCTTGAAAGAGGATTCAAAGATAATGAACGGCTATCTAGCTGGTTTAAATTCACTTTTGACTAATAGTTCCGTAGATACGGACAAGAAAAAGCAGTACATACAGAGAGCAATAAACCAGGCTATGCCATTGTTGTCAGCAGAGTACAATAAAATAAAGAGTGGCTTATCTACGGACCATTATCACAATATGGTGCAGGGTTCATTAAATGACCCTATGATAATGTTTAGTCCATTCGCAAACAACTTAAAACAAGAATTAAGCAAAAACGACGCTTATGGCAGAAACATACAGATGAGCCAGCTGACAAAGGACATAGAGAATGACTATAAGAATAATAACTTTTCAAAGCTCGGAGGATACTTCGAGAAGATACCTTACAACAGGGAAGCATTCAAGAAGTTGAACCTTAAAGATGATGAGATAGACAAAATGATGAAAGATACAGATGGCATATTCAAGGATTTAGCTTCAAGTCTAAAGGAAGAAGACCAAAAGAGACTTATGGGCTCTATGATAAGTATACTGTCAGATGAAAGCAGCAAACAATTTTCCAGCTTAGATAAATCATACTCTGTTAATGCTTTCAACAACGCAAACCCAGATGCTACAACTGGTTTGTATCTTGCTTTGAATGCAGCTAAAGGCCCCGCCGAAAAAGGCGGCAAGATTGATTCTGAAAGCATGGCTAAGCTTTTGGGAATCAACCCATATGATACCGGGCCCGGCATGGGCTTAGGTTATTAGGAGGTGTTTATATGAAAGTTGTGGGATTTGTTTCGGGAGTTGGTTACAGCGCAATAAATACTAATGGCTCTGATGCAATAGGGAGGAGCTTTGACTACACAGAGTGGAATGACAATAGAAAATACAATCTGCAGAATTTTACAGGCTCACTGCAAAGGGAGATGGGCACTGGGAACATAGCAGATTTAATGGCTTACAATGAAATTGCAAAAGTACAGGTAGCCGCAGAAATGCCTGGTGCAAAGGTTGTAGGCTTAGAAGACAAGCTTTCAGAGATAAGAAGGTTAAATCAATTAGAGGAAGGCGCATTGGAACCAAGAAAAAATCTCGGTCCTTTCAAGCTTTTAAGATATGACATTGTAAATGCCGGTGCATTGAAAACCTACGACAGTTCTGGTAATCCAAAAATACAAAAGATGTTCAGGCTTAAGATAGAATACGGTTACAGAATAATAGACAAGAAGAAAGCCTACCACCAGAACATGCACGATTTAGCGCTTAAGTTGCTGCAAAACTCGGAAAGAAAAAGGATCCACTTTGGCAATTTGGAGAGAAGATGGTTCAATGACAGCATCTATGCTGATGACCTGCAAGCAGAATTCCTTTCTCCTTACAGATGGGGCGGTAGCTATGCTTACAGAGATATTGACTTAAGAGACAACAGTGTAAAGTACAGACATGGAATAGCTTACAGAACAATGCAGGCTATGTTCGGCGGAGTACTTAAAGGGCTTGTAGTAGGCCCAAGAATAAGCTTTGTTTCTACAAAACCCATGACTGAGGAGAGGGTAAGGGATTTAATGGCAATACTAAACTCTGAGGGAGCATACACAACTGCAAGGGAGGAAGAAAACAATTGAGTATGGTAAAAACACATAGGCTTGAAAAATTGATATCAGAAGGATCAAGTGCTGTTTACTTCAGCCTTAACCCTGCTGTAACAAGCAATGAAATCTGGACAAAGGAAAACGGGCTGGAAAAAAGCATAGGAACAAAAAACCCTGGAGATGCTGTTACACTGATAGGCAGAATCGAGGGAGAAAAAGGCAAGGAAGCTTACTTTTTACACGGCGTTTACGAAATAATACCTTTTTCTTCAAATGGCACTAACGATGAGAACTTCAAAAACGTATACAAGAATATGATTCCAGGGGTGGCC
>JAKBRA010000020.1 GCA_021834945.1 Nanobdellota archaeon
AGGAGGCAAGATGCATTTAGAAAATGATATTTTAAAGCTGCTTAAATTGCTTATCTACGTAGACGTTGCACTAATTGCTGCGGTTTTTATGGCTTCGTTTCTTTTCCGTATAAATCTGCTTACTATAGTTCCATTTGCCCTGCTTATCCTTCTAGCATCCGTTCCAGTAGCGCTGCCGGCGGCATTTACCGTTGCAATGGCCTACGGAACCGAAAGGCTTTCATCAAAGAACATTCTTGTTACAAAACTCGAAGCGATTGAAGAGGCATCCACAATGAACGTAGTCTGCCTTGATAAAACAGGGACAATAACAAGCAACCAGCTTTCAGCTTCAGAGCCGTTTGGCTATGGCAAATTCTCCGCGCAGGAAGTCCTTTTTTACGGATCCCTTGCCTCAAGAAGAGAAGACAACGATGAAATAGACAATGCGATCATAGATGGATTTAAAAAGTACGATACAAAAAGCCTTGAGTTAAATTACAAGCTGGTAAAATTTATTCCGTTTAGCCCGTCTACGAAAATATCGCAGGCAGACGTCATACTCAACGGAAAGAAGATGTCTGCCATAAAAGGTTTCCCGTCAATTGTAATGAAGAGATGCTCCTTAGATCCTTTGGAAACTAAAAAATTAAATGCGAAGATAAAAGAAATGTCGTTAAAGGGCTATCGTACAATAGCCGTTGCTGCAAAATTAACGGATAAGAAAGAATGGTCATTTGTTGGCATAATCCCGCTAAACGACAAACCTAGGGAAGACAGTAAAACTTTGATAGGGGAGCTTAAAGCGCTAGGGATAAGGACAAAGATGCTGACTGGGGACAATATAGATACTGCAAAGGAGATCGCTAAGGAGGTTGGGATAGGAGAAAAAATACTTGATGTTAAGGTTTTGGAAGGATTAGATGAAAAGACACTTTCAAGGTTGGTTATAGAGCATGACGGTTTCGCAGGAGTGTTTCCAAAGGACAAATACACCATAGTAAAGGCATTGCAAGACTCGGGCTATCATGTCGGTATGACAGGCGACGGCGTAAACGATGCGCCTGCTTTGAAACAAGCAGAAGTTGGCATAGCGGTTTCAAATGCTACGGATGTTGCAAAAAGCGCGGCAACGATAGTTTTAACCTCTCCAGGGATAGAACCGATAGTGAATGCGGTAAAGGAAAGCCGGTCTATATTTGAAAGGATGATAAGCTATACCTTAAACAAAGTAACAAGAATATTCCAGATAGCGTTTTTCCTGTCAATTGCATTTATAATACTGAGATTCCTGCCGATAAGGGCAATACAGCTTATCCTCATGATATTCATAAATGACATAGGAAGCATAGCCCTGTCTACGGACAAGGAAAGCTATTCAAAGAAACCGGATGCATGGGACATAAAAGCAATATTCTTTGCGTCTATCATTTTCGGAGTAATGGCAATACTAGAGGTTTCTGTGCTTGCCTATCTTGGTCTGTTTTATTTCCATCTAAGCCATATCTCCTTTGAAACGTTCATGTTCGTTGCGTTTATCTTCTCGATAGAAGCGCTTCTTTTGTCAATAAGATCCAGAAGAAGATTCTTCCATTCCAGGCCAAGCATACCCGTCATACTGCAGATAGTTCTGGCCATTGCAATAACGTTCATAATAGCAAATTTTGGAATACTTATGTCAAGCATAAGCGCATACTATATACTACTAATAGGAGCTGTTGCTGTCGTTTTCCTTTTAATAACGGATGTTGTCAAGGTATTCGCTTACAAAAAAGACAAGGAGTTCTCCCTTCTTTAATGCCATGAAAACCAACAACACACTTACGTTTACATTTTCTTTTTTGTTCTCATATTTAGTTTACTTTTTGTTCCATAACATCCATCTATATTATTATGCTCTGCCCATTGCAGCGCTTTCTTCCCTGCTTCTGCTGACTTATACTTCCCGCAGGCATTATTTTTACTTCGTGCTTGCAGGTCTTTTGATAGGGGTGTTTTCAGGCGTATTCCCAATTAAATTCTCTTTTGAGATTATTTCTGTAAGCATGATTATTCAATCACTGCTTATAAAAAAGTTAGCAATAAAAACCGTTAATTTAAGCAGTAAACTGGAAGTAAGAAGGGACTTGGTTCAGATTGTTATAGGAGGGGTATTCCTTTCAATCCTTGTCTTTTCTTACAAACAGGTTCTGCTGGCATTGGTTTTTCTTGGTATTCTAGTGGCGCACATCATATTCGTATACGGCAGGAAAATGAAGAAGTTAGTAAACATGCTTGAAAGAGACGGTGTGATATTCGGTTCAGGGGCCATATCAATGGCAGCTGCTGCTGTTTTATTGCTTGGATTCGTAAACCGCTTTGATTTTCTTTTTTTCAGTCTTTTTTCTTTGTTGATTTCCGATCCGCTAGCTACTGTAGCAGGCTTGAAAATAATTAAAAGGCCGGGCAGAAAATCAGTTATCGGCAGCGCTGCCTTTTTTATCTCTTCTTTGATTCCAGGATTGGTGTTTTTCGGATTATTCGGCGTTATTTTTGCGTTTATCCTTTCCTTAGCAGAGAGATTCAGCCCAATTGATGATAACCTCTTCATTGCCATTGTAGCAGTCGTTTTATCGCTTGTTTTTTTCATATAATTTAAATACGATAAAAACGATAAAAGGAAATGTCAAACATATTTTCAAGTGAGCTTTTCATTGAGTTCTCAACCATTTTGATATTCCTCTTAACAGTGCCTTTGGCGGCATTAATGACGTATAAGTTTCTGAAAAAGAAGGGAAAAAGCCAGCTTTATTGGTCAATAGGGCTTTGGCTGTTTGGAATCGGCGTTTTATTAGAAGTTCTTTTCTCCTTTGACATATACAACGCCTTTTTGATAAAGTCTTATCTTGCTGCAGTAGCCTTCTTGGTAAGCTTTCTCGCTCTTGGTTCCACGGCATTGCTTAAGAACAAAAGCATTTTTAATTATTACAGCATATTCTTTATTTTGTCAGCTATATTTATCGCATACTCGCTAGTAATATCTAACATAGGAAATGTGCTTACAAATTACGTAGTATTCGGGGTATTGCCGCTGTTGGTGGTGATTTCCTCGTCAGTAATGACGTTTCCTGCGGCAGCAATGCTTATACTCGTAGCAGTCTTATCGTACAGGAAAACTTCTAGCAAGAAGATGCTGTCAATAATCGCAGGTGTTTTGATAGTAAGCATAGCAGGTTCACTGTATATTGCGCATTTTCCCGCGTTTTTGTATTACTCTGAATTTATAGGTATACTGCTTCTTTGGCTTGGATTCATCTGATTTTTTTACTTTAAATGTAGAATTAGCAGGGAAAAATATAAAAGCTCAAAATGGGTTAAATTAAATGCCAGCAAAGTTCATAGTAGTGCTCGGATCGATAATGAGCGGCTTAGGTAAGGGAGTCGTATCCTCTTCTATAATGAAGATATTGGACATGTATGATTTCAAGGTTCTTCCCATAAAATTCGACGGTTATCTAAACTATGATTGCGGTACAATGAACCCCTACAGGCATGGTGAAGTTTTTGTACTAGACGATAAAGGAGAAGTAGACATGGACTTCGGTACATACGAAAGGTTCCTTAATCGCAGTCTTACCAGTAGTTCTTCCATAACAGGGGGAAAGCTTTTCGGCGGGATAATAGAAAAAGAAAGACGCGGAGAATATCTGGGTGAGGACGTGCAGGTCATACCGCACCTTACAAATGAGATACAGGAAAAAGTAAAGGGATTTGCAGCCAAAAACAATCTGGATTTTGTAGTAATAGAAGTTGGCGGAACTGTAGGAGATATTGAAAATGGCTATTTCATAGAGGCCATGAGACAGCTTTCACTTAAGGAAGAAGTAGTCTTCGTTGATGTTACCTACGTACCGAGATTAAAAACGGTGGGGGAGCAGAAAAGCAAACCTACACAATCTGCATTTAGAACCCTGATGGGAATGGGGATAATCCCACAATTCCTTATATGCAGAACAGACGGGGAAATGAGCGATAGCATTAAAAAGAAACTTGCCATGTTTACAAGTCTTCACGAAAGCAGGGTGATAAACGATCCAGATATGGACTCACCTTACCAACTGCCGCAGTATCTTATAAATCAGAATTTTGACAGAATACTTTTGGACTCTTTTAACGTTCCAAAAAGGAAGATAAACAGCGAGAAACTTCGTACATGGAAAGATGACGTTGACAAGATAGTAAGCAAAACAGGAAAGAGCACAACAATCGCCGTTGTTGGCAAATACGTCGAATTAAGGGATTCTTATGTAAGCGTTAGAGAAGCATTAATGCATGCTGCCGGCAAGCTATCGGTTAATCTTAACGTGAAATGGATAGAATCCGAATTACTGGAGAAGTCAGATCCTGAAAGCGTATTAAAAGGAGTTAATGGTCTGGTAGTTCCTGGTGGTTTTGGGAAAAGAGGAATAGAAGGCATGATAAACGCAATAAAGTATGCTAGGGAAAAAGGCATACCTTACTTAGGATTGTGCTTGGGCATGCAGCTCATGGCCGTAGAATTTGCAAGAGACGTGTGCAATTTAGATGGTGCTAATTCAACGGAATTCGATCCTGGCACAAAATACAAAATAATAGATATATTGCCTTCACAGCTTTCAGTAAAGCAGAAAGGCGGAACAATGCGACTCGGTGCGTGGGACATGGTCATAAAAAACAAGGATTCGATAGCGTTTTCTTCTTATCATAAGAATATCGTGTCGGAAAGGCACAGGCACAGGTACGAGCTTAACAACAAATTTAGGAAAATTCTTGAAAAGAATGGGTTGAGGATAACGGCAACAACAAAAGACAGCAAATTGGTGGAGATAATTGAGTGGCCAAGCGGTTTTGGTATTGCTACGCAAGCGCATCCCGAGTTAAAATCAAGAATAGAATCTCCCTCTCCGCTGTTTTTGTCTTTTCTTGACGCTGCAAAGAAGAACAGTTAATTATATAAAACAAAAGATTGCTTTAAACTTATGGCAGAAGAAGAAAAAGAAGAAAAATGCGGATGCGGCTGTGGTTGCAGTTGTGGCTGCTCTGATTGAATTTTGATTTAATATAGTTGATTTAATGTAATAATCTAAACAGTTTTCGTAATCGCAGAGATTTTTTAGTTTGTCCCCTGTTTTATTCAATTAAAAGTATTTATATACCTTCTATTCATATAAAAAAATGGAAGATAAAATAAAATCTCTTTTCAGAAATGAGCTTTCTAAATCAGGAATGACTAATTCAAGGGTTTCTGCATTGGAAAACGAGCTTTCGAAATTCGGCCTTACCGCCGACAAGTTAGCAGATGATATAGCGGTTTACGGCAGAAATCTAGAAAGACCGTATAGAAAATTGTTTTACGAAAAGGTTGTAAAGACCATCGGTCAATATTATTATACTGATACAGTGTCCTATCTGTCAAACAAGTTTTTCTCCACGGATAAAGGAAAAGTTATGAATATCTTGGACGTTTTCGGAAAAGAATACCTTTCATTTTACGTCAATTTCATAGATCTAAGCTATAAGCATTCTAAAGGGATAGAATTCATAGATAAACTGCTTTCCATTGAAAAATTGAATGAGAACAACGCAAAGGATTTAATGAGAGAAGACATAGAAAAGAAAGAAATAAAGGAACTCATACCTAAAGAAGTTTTTTCTAGTCTTTACTGAATTTATTCCTGTTTTTAATGTATACGTTTCTTACCTTTAGCATGTGCTTGCATGGCATACCGTAGTATTGAAAGGATTCGCACGTGCAGCTTCCATTTATCAGATACATTGAAGCAGGCAGGTATTCTATTTCTACTTTATGGAAGTATCCCGTTCTTGACTCGCTTTCTGAATATGCAGAAATTGCAACTTCTCTGTCTTTAACGTTCAATCCATAAATCAGGGTTTTTTTATCAGAGGACATTACAATAGGTTTTCCAAGTATCTCATCTAATCTATACGTTTTCCTATTTGAATCCATCATCTTATTATTAAAAGCTTTCCAGTTTAAATATCTAAAATTTTATTACTTTTACGCCCAGCACTTCGCTGTTTTTGAGGTCAGTCAATGCGGAGTTTATCTCTTCCAACTTTATATCAGTATATACCGGTTTTATGCCTAGGTTTGTGGCAAGTCTCAAATATTCTAACATGTCTTCTCTTGTGTAGGATTCAACGGAAAGCAGTGTCTTTTCATGGAACAACTGCCGGTCATAATCAATCTTTATTTCTCCGTCTACGTGTATTCCAGCAACAACTACCCTTCCACCCGGTTTTATTATTTTTAAGGCATTCATTATAGGTATAGCTGAAGGTGCAAAAATTATTGCGGCTTCTATGTCTTTATCCTTTAAATTTTCGTATACATCTCCGTTTTTAGGCGAAAAAGTGAAATCAGCTCCAAGCTCGCTGGCAAGCTTGAGGTGGTTTTCATCTCTGCTTACTATTATAACTTTGTGTCCAAATTTCTTTGCAAGTTGTAATGTTAAGTGCGCCGAACCGCCGAATCCGAACAGTGCAATGTTGCTCCCAGGGGAAGCATTTGCTAATTTGAAAGAACGGTAACCTATTGCTCCGGAACAGAGCAATGGAGCAATTTCTTCATCCTTTAATCCGACAGGCAGATTAAATATAAATCTATTATCGGCTATAATGTATTCGGAGTAACCTCCGTTCTTAGAAAAGCCAGTAAACTGTTTGTTTTGGCATAGATTTTCCCTGCCGCTGAGGCAGTATTCGCAGCTTCCGCATGAGCTGTACAGCCAGGCAACCCCTACTTTATTGCCGATTTTTTGGTTCTTAACTTCGCTGCCGGCCTTTTCAATAGTGCCTACTACCTCATGCCCAGGAACTATGCCATTTACTTTTCCAAGTTCTCCTTCAATTACATGTAAATCCGTTCTGCATACACCGCACGCACTTACTTTTATCAATACTTCATTTTCCTTTAATTCAGGCAATTCCAATTCAGTTATCTTCAAAGGATTTTTTTCTATCTTTCCAGGTTTTTCAAGAAAGGCTGCTTTTGTTTTCATATAACATACTGTAATTTTTTTAAAATATAAACAGCTACTTCTAAAAAGTTTAATATCCTAAGAGCTTTTATTAATACAGATGACGTTGACTTTTGCAGACTTCAAGGACATTGGATTCATAAGCAATCAATTAACAGGTTCCTTGATAGACAAGAATGGTAACGTACTATGGCTTTGCTTTCCGAGGTTCGATTCGGATCCGTTTATTGCCGGTCTGTTGGATGAGAATAACGGGGGAATTTTCAGAATAAGCCCAACAGCGCAGTTTTCATCTTTGCATAAGTACACTGCACCAAACGTTTTGCATACCAATTTTAAAACAGCGGAAGGAAATGCGGACATAAATGACTTTTTGATACCTGGCAAAACTATACTTGTAAGGGACATAAATTCAGAGATCAAAATGCAGCTTAACTTTAATCCTTTGTTCGGTTTTCATACTATGAATTTCAATTATTCCGAGAACGACGGCAAAATCATGTTTGATAGTAAAAACGGAAAAGGAAGACTGGTTTTAGAGATAATTGGTGAATACAAAAAAACCGGAGATTTTACATGGGAAATAGAGAAGGGCTTAAGCCAGGTAATGCTGTCTTATTATCAATCCGCAGAAATCTATGAATTGGAAGGGAAAAACGTATCTTCGTCTAACATGTCAAAAGCACTGGATTCAACTATAAATTACTGGGGAGCGTACACAGAAAGAATAAAATTAAGTCTAGCAAAGACTGAATTAGAGGAATTCGAACAACTTTTAAGGTCATCTATTTTTACCATACTAGGACTTACATATTCACCCACGGGCAGTATAATAGCTGCACCTACTGCTTCTTTGCCAGAAGATCCCGGTGGCAATAGAAACTGGGATTACAGGTATGTTTGGGTGAGAGACTCTGCAATAATGGCATCTGCTCTTTGTAGCTCAGGCTTAGACATAGAAGGCAGAAGGGTCCTCGAATTCTTGTTTAGCATGATAGATTATTCAGGCAAGCCGCTTTATAACCTTTACAAAGTAGATGGTACAAAAATATACGGTGAAAGATATATCGATTCTTTAAGCGGGTTCCTGAATTCAAAACCCGTAAGGATAGGGAATCGTGCTACCAACCAGATACAACTTGACATAGAAGGAGAATTCCTATACGCCGTAAACAGTTATTTTGATTCTACAAAGGATAAGGAGTTTATACAGAATCATTCAAAGGCCATAGAATACATAGCGGATTGGCTATCCGATAACTGGCAGCTTGCCGATTCCGGCATATGGGAAAAGCCAGAGGACCATGAATACACGCATTCGAAAGTCATGATATGGGTGGCCCTGGAAAGCGCGGGAAAGCTGATTTCAGAGATAGGCGGGATAGACCGCTGGAAGGAAACAAGAAATGAAATAAATAATTGGGTTATGTCGAATTGCGTAAAAGACGGCTACTTTGTGACTTTTTCAAAAGGCAGCGAAGTAGATTCTACGATCCTGTCATTTCCACTTTATGGCTTTATCAATGTTAACGACCCCATTTTTATCAAAACCCTTAAGTTAGTTGAAAAAACTCTGCTTGTAAAAGGATTTGTTTACAGGTACAATTTCGATTCGCTTGGAAAAGCTAACCATGCTTTTGTCCTCTGCTCAATGTGGCTAGCTTCCGTTTATTCGCGGTTGAAAAGGAAAAATGAAGCCTTGCAGCTGCTTAAAAACGTGAAAAGCATAGTCGGACCGAATAATCTAATCGGTGAGGACATAGATGTGCATAATAAGGTGTTCACAGGCAATTTCCCGCAAGGGTTTGTACATGCTACTTTTGTAAATTCAATTATTGATCTATTAAGGAGCAATTAGTATCTGACTGTTCTTTTGTCTGCCAATTTTATATTTGTGCCCTTTCTTATGAAGATAGGCATGTCGCTTGTAGACTTGACATGGCATGGGCCCTGAAATTCAACGCCACTGTTAAATTCCAGCCATTTGTCGTTGGGCAGGTAAACCTCCCTGCTATCTTTCTCTTTTTCCAGTATAGGGGCGTATAATATGTGTTCTCCAACCATGTATTCGTCATTTATGTTGTAAGCGTTTTCATCCGATTCGAATTCATATAGCAACGGCCTTATTATTGGATCACCGTATTTATGTGCATTGTCTGCAAGCTCTTTTATGTAATCCATGAACAAGTAACGCGTATCTATAGTCTTCTTTATCCTCTCTCTTTGTTCTTCTTCTATATCGTATATCTCCTGATCGTTCCCGTCCCTATTTTTGTGGTTTCTGAATATGGGAAAGAACGCCGACATCTGATAATACCTAGCCAGCAATTCAGGATCGCTCCTTCCTACGAATCCACCGATATCACAGCCAACATACGGTATTCCAGAAACGCTCAAACTTAACAACAAAGGTATCTGTATTTTCATATCTTCCCAAGATGAAACGGAATCACCACTCCATATAGCCGCATATCTTTGTATTCCCGCATAGCCTGCTCGTGAAAGAATAAAGCCATTTTTAATCGCAGCATACGTGGCCATTGCCTCGAAATATGAGTATGCATTGTGAAATTCGCCGTGCTTTACGACTTTCTTGTTGTTTTTCCTGTGCAATACGTCGTCATCCAGAGTCTTCGTCTGCGTAAATGCCGCCGGTTCGTTCATGTCGAGCCATATTCCGTCTATATTATAGGTATTTATCCACTTTTTTATCGTGGCCGTCCACCATTTTCTGGCTTCTTCATTCAAAAAATCCGGGAATACAGACTTGCCAGCCCACATGTCTGCAGTGTAAAGCTCATGTTTCTTCGTCTCGCAATATTTCCCAATCCCGCTGATGAATGTTTTGTCATTTTGATCCGCAATTACTGCAGGATCAACTATCGTAACTACTTTCGTTCCCATCTTGTGTATCTCATTAATCATCTTTTTCGGATTCGGGAAATAATCTTTATTCCACTCGAATATTTTGTTTTTATTCATGTAGTCTATGTCCAGGTACAGTGCACCTACTTCAGTGTATTTTTTATATTCTTTCAATACTTCTATCACTTTTTCCTGTGGGAAATAACTATACCTTGATATTGAATGGCCCAAAGCCCATTCCGGTATTTTAAACGGCATGCCTGTTAGCTTAACAAAATCTCTTATTATCTCTTTTATGTTCTTACCGCTTATTATAAAAAATTCAACAGAGCTATTCGGCACTTTTATCTTTATTTCGTCGTATTTTTCTATGCCGATGTCAAAAATCAATTTTCCAGTGTAATTTACAAATATGCCCAGCTTGCTGTCTTTTGCTATGTCTATGAAAAATGGGATAGACACGTATAACGGGTCAGTATACTGCCTGTATGCATATGCGTCAGTATTCCACATTGTTAATTTAGTTCTTCTTCTATCCAATTCAAAGGCCTTTTCTCCTAAGCCGAGAATGTGTTCATTGATGTCAAGAGCTTTGCTTATCTCCAATCCATCAGCAGTCTCTTTTATTCTTATTTCTTGTCCGTCTATTTTTATTTTATCTGATTTAGGTTCTTTTACTTGCTTTCCGTCAAAATTAAAATCTATAACCGGTTCGTAGGAATTTATCTTTATTTTGTGGATTACTTTTGAAGCATAATGCAATGTTTTCATGTACTATTCTAAATATTTTTACAATATATAAGTTATTTTATTACTAATAGCAAGCTTTAAATACTATGAATTTTTCTAACCAAGTATGAAGAGTTCAATAATTGGCGTGATAATTGCCGTTGTTGTAATCGTTATAATAATTGCAGTGGTAGCAGCTACTTATCATCCTTCTTCTATAAATGTTACTACCCCTTCCAAGGTCACCACAACCTATTGGCAGGCGGCTACTTATCACCCCTTTTCTACAAATGTTACTGCCCCTTCCACAGTCACCATAACCTATTGGCAGGCGTATAGTCCAGAAGAATCAGCTGTCTTTTATAGCAAGATTTTACCAATGTTCGAGCAGGAATATCCTAACATTAAGGTTGAAGTTACAAATGTAAGTCTTTCAACCCCTAATTTCGAAACGGACGCAGCATCTCATAAAGCTCCTAACGTATATTACGATTCGAGCAATGATGAAGGATTGCTTTACGCAGGCGGTTTCATAGTAAATCTTAAGAATTATATTTCGAATGCATCTTACTTCAATCAATTTACCAGCGGTACAATTGCAGCAGAGAGCTCTGGAAATGCAATGTTTGGTTTGCCGGTTAATGAAAATTCCATATTAATGTACTATAACAAGAAGTTTTTCCCCAATGGAATAGCTAACAATACAAATGCGTTGATTTCACAATTACAGGCTATAAATAAAACCGGCGTTTGGGGCATAGCTTATGGTATAGGTTCAGATTATGGTTACAGATTCGCAGCTTGGCTGCCTGGCTTTGGTACTTATATATTCGCGGGTAAAACAACAGGTGCAGTTACGCTTAACAATTCTGCAATGATAAATGCCTTAGAGTTTTGGTATAATTTAACTTACGTTGATCACATAAATGCACCTTTAGGTTCAGGCAGTGGCGTAGCCGGAGCTGGTGGTTTAGAGGGATCCCTGTTTGAGTCTGGAAAAGCGGCCGTTATATTTGATGGTCCTTGGGATCTAGTTCCTTATGTTAAAGCATTAGGTAGCAATCTTGGTACGGCTCCACTTCCACAAGTTTCATCAACAGGTTTATACTTTGCGCCTTTAATAGGTTCTGAGGGAATAGCTGTTTCATCAACTGCAGCAAGCGGTGCAACGGCAGCACAACTCAATGCCTCAGCAGTATTTGCACAATTCTTGGCATCACCACAAGTAGAGCTTCTGATGTATAATGGTACCGGAGATTTACCTTCAGATAGCGCTGCATTGAACAGTTTGATTGCAAAGGCAAATGCTAATACTCTTGATCCAGCGTTCGCAGTTGCTGAGAATTTAACTGCAACTGAGTTTAGTCCTATAGAAAAAGGGATACTTGAACAGGAGAACGGTCATACCTCTCCAACTCCTAGTACTCCACAGATGAATTACTGGTACAGTGGCGTAGCGGATGCCCATGCTGAATTGGGTTTGTATTATACTAATAGGACGATAACAGCACCTGATGTCGCTGCTTGTCTTCAAGCATTCATATCAAGTAATTCTACAAATGTTTTAGGTGTTTGCAGTTAAACATTAATTACTTCGTTAATGATTTTGTTTTTTTTGGATTATTTTATTTACTGAATTAATTTATCGTTATAAATTTATAGGTTCTTGAGCGTGCTTCATTAAATCGGGATTCTAAAGGGAAAGATGAAAAACTATGAAAAGGAAGGAAAAAATGCGGGCAAAAGCTATAAATTTATAAAAATTTCATTAATTAAATGCAGATAGAAATCAAAAACAAGTTTTTAAGAAAACTTGGTTTGCAATCCATAAATTATCTCTATCTCCTGCCAATAATCGCATTGATACTTTTTGTCTTTTTATATCCCATAGCTTATGGTATCTACATTTCTTTTACCAACTTCAGTTTGACCCACTTTTTTAATGCAACTGTTGTAGGCTTCACTAATTATGCGCTTTTATTTAAAAGCGGTTTGATCTATCCAATAATACTGCAAACGTTGATATGGACTGTAGGCAGTTTGGTTCCGATGGTTCTTTTGGGCTTACTGGTTGCAAATATACTTAATCAAAAGGGCTTCAAAGCGAAAGGACCATTGTTTACTCTTATATTGTTGCCGTGGGCATTCCCCGCATTCATTTCTTTGTTAATATGGGCAGACATGTGGAACACGCATTTCGGTATAATAAATCAATTTTTGGGCTTATTTGGCATCCATCAGATAAATTGGCTGTTTAAAACGGTGCCTGCATGGATAGCATTAATAGTTACAAATCTTTGGCTTTCCTTTTCGTATTACACTACTTTTTTTCTTTCATCAATGCAAAGCATACCCGAAGAGTTTCATGAAGCTGCAAAAGTGGATGGAGCAAACATGTTTCAGAGGTTTAGTAAAGTTACTTGGCCGGCAATAAAAGGGGCGATAGCGTTTGCAG
>JAKBRA010000001.1 GCA_021834945.1 Nanobdellota archaeon
CTGACTTGTTAGGCGGGGTGGTCTTTACAAATCTTCCACAAAAAACGTATAATGCCACTGTAAACGCTTATAATTCAAAATTCTTCTTCTATAATCTTAATGCACTTTCGAGCACTTTATCCATCACTGCGGGCTTGTATGAGTTATACATAATTATAGGAGTTATAATGGCCATTTTAGCAATCCTGCTTTTATTCGAGCGTATAAGACGCGAAAAACGCGGCAAGAAACATAAATAAAAGCCTGAAGCAATATAATAGTAATAATGGAATTAAAAACCAAGGATTATTCTATTTCAAGAGAAGAAGGGGAAATAGGGCTTACATACAAAGTGCCTTTGGATGTACTTTACCCAAATCCGGAAGACAATGAAGATATCTTTGAAAAAATAGTCAACGCGATAATAGAGTCTGGGGACATAACATTGCTTACAATAGTGAGCGACAGGAATTATATATACACGAAAGACCAGACAAGCCTGTTGAATGACCTTGCAAATAAATACAAAGCCATGCTAGAATCAGATTTGTCAAAGCCGTTTGACGGTGACACTCAGAAAAACTTTCCAGAAGAAGTTTCAAAATTTAATTACATATTATTTAACCGGCTAAAAAGAGATCCGTTGGGTGCGTACGTATTAGGATTAAGATTTTTAAGGGAATTCAAAGTGAAACAGGAAAATTCCGGCTCGCAATTATTCTCAGATTTTCTGGAAAGGTTTTCAAGTCTAATTTCGCAGATCTCCGAGATTAAGATAGTAAACAAGAACTTAAACCTTATTTTAGGGTATAAAATAGGAGATAGACAGCCTTACCGGGCAATATTCAAGCCGCTTATCAGGCCAAATTTTACGTACACCAGAATAATGTCGGAACCGCCTCTTTCGGCGGTAGAAATGGAGAATTATAAACTGGGAGATGAAGATCAGACTGAAGTAACCATATACCAAATACCTGGAATGTCACAGTATCTATATCACCTTTCTCCGCCGGAATTACTGCTTAACGTGGAGGAATATGACATATTAGACCAGGTAAGGAACAACTTGATAGATTATAGGCCCCAGGAAAATGAGTTCACTGATCCGCTTAGGATGAGAGATGTTTTCTTCAAGATAAGCAAAGACATGATAGCGGAAATAAGCACTAGAAATGGATATAGTCTAAGTTTTAAAGACATCGACAAGCTTGCAAGGATACTTGTTAGGCTTACCGTTGGTTTTGGCATGACGGAAATAGTGCTATCCGATGAAATGGTAGAAGATGTATACATAAATTCTCCAATAAGCAAATCGCCCATTTTTGTCAAACATTCTAAATATGGAGAATGCGCTTCAAACATCATACCGAATGCAAAGGAAGTCGATGCGTGGTCTTCCAGATTTAGATTAATGTCTGGGAGGGCTTTGGACGAAGGACATCCCGTGCTGGACACAGAATTAATAACCGACTTGTTCAGATCAAGGGTAGCAATAGCACAGCGCCCACTTTCGCCGGAGGGGATAAGCATAGCATTTAGAAGACACCGGGAAAAGCCCTGGACGATACCTTTGTTTATAAATAATAAGATGATCTCTCCTTTAGCGGCTGGATTGCTTTGGTTCTGTGTAGAAGGAGCAAGAACAATATTAATAAGTGGCACGCGTGGAGCAGGTAAAACGTCCATGTTAACTGCATTGATGCTGCTCCTGATGAAAAGATACAGGATAATAACGGTTGAGGACACTTTGGAGATTCCAACGGACTCATTTACTAAATTGGGTTATGACATGCTATCGTTAAAGGTGCAAAGCGCTATCACCGGAGAAAGGGCAGAAATGAGCGCGGATGAAGGCATAAGAACAACATTGAGACTGGGTGATAGTTCGTTAATTGTTGGGGAGGTAAGAAGCACGGAAGCCAAAGCATTGTACGAGGCAATGCGCGTTGGCGCGCTTTCCAATACAGTTATGGGTACAATACATGGTGAAAACCCGTATGGTGTTTTTGATAGAGTAGTAAACGACCTTAACGTTCCAAGGACAAGTTTTAAAGCGACCGATTTAATAGTTTCAGTAAACAAAATCAGAACGGAAGACAGATTAAGCGAAAGAAGACGCGTGCTTAATATAACTGAAGTAAGAAAAGATTGGACGGAAGACCCGCAATATGAAAATGGATTCGTAGACTTGGTAAATTATGACATACACAAAGATAGCCTTGAACCATCGAACGACTTACTGGAAGGGAATAGCTACGTAATAAAGGAAATAGCCTCAAAAGTAGAAGATTGGGCCGGAAACTGGGATGCCGTGCTTGAGAACATAAGAGCTAGGGGGGACATACTCAAAGCTATCTCAGACCATGCAGATAAGGTTAAAAACCCGTCGGTATTGGAAGCGGAATTTACTTCTGCTGCAATAGACCAGTATTATGACATAATAAGCAGATTACGAGAAGAATATGGAACTGCTGAAAGAAAAAGCATTGTGAACTTGTTTGAATTATGGCTAAGAAGCAAAAAGTAAAGGAAACGATACCAACTGTAAGGATAGACAAAAACTTTATAAACAATTATTATACAAAAGAAAACTTGGTCCAGAGTGACCTATACAAAAAGGACGAAAATGTGCGGGAGGAATTAAGGTCCCTTGAATACAAGATATTCAAGGAAAAAAATCCGACAAACTTTTCAAAAATAATAAATTTTGGAGCCAATACAATAGGCAAAGTAATAAAATTTAACATAAACAAAGACCAAGAAAAGAAGATAAACACGCTTCTTTATCTGTTAGGGTACGATTTTGACGCAAAGCAGCTATACGGTTTCGGAATATTCATGCTTGTAGCTTTGATGCTTTTAGGAGTAATATTGTTGATTTTTGGGCAGGTAATAGCAGGACTTGTGCTCATGTTTTTAGGAGTACTGTCATTTGTGGGGGTACAGCTATTTCCCCAGCAACAGATGACTGTTAGATTAAGTAAGTCCTCCAGCGACTTGGTCACAATGATACTTTATATGGTTATATTCATGAGACAAACCCCTAATTTAGAAGGTGCAGTGCAATTTGCTTCCGATAACCTTACAAGTTATTTGGCCCTTGATTTAAAGAAGTTGATTTGGGACACGGCTGCGAGAAAATACAATAACATAAAGGAAGCTTTGGACGACTATTCAAAAAGATGGTCAAAATCAAGTCCTGCGTTCACAGATGCGCTTTTCCTCATAGAAAGTTCTACCTCACAAGAAACTGAAGAAGCAAGATTGGGCCTTTTAGATGAGGCCTCAGACAGGATACTCGGAGGAACATTTGAAGCCATGACAAAATATGCGTCATCTTTGAAAGAGCCGCTTAATACAATATATATGATAGGTATGGTACTGCCAGTTCTTGGGTTAGTGCTTGCGCCCATGCTTATGGCATTCGTAGCCGTTCCTGACTTTGGAGTGCTTCTGGCCTTAATGTACGATGTTGGTTTGCCTTTGATGGTTTATTTTCTGATAAGGAACAAATTGCTTACTAGGCCAAGTGGATTTGGCGCGCCGGATATAAACAACATACCAAACATACCTAAAGTTGGCAGCTTTTTTATAAAAATGGGAAAGAAAAATATAAGCATAAGTGCGCTTTTGCCGGCTATACTTATATTCGTGCTTTTCATGCTTCCGGTCTACTTCCTTTATCCTCTACTGTTAAAATTCGGGCCAACGCAGATATACGTTTCAATGTTCATAACTGCTGCGATAGGATTTTCCATAGTAGTTTATCTTAAACTTTCCGTTATACAGCTTAAAGAAACGGAGGAAGAATTAACCTCAATAGAAGCATCTTTTGGTGCTGCAATGTCACAAATGAGCTCCTTCCTTGCTCAAGGCTACCCACCTGAAGCTACCTTGGTAAAAGTCGAAGAAAACATGAAAGGCACACCTGTATCCGAGTTTTTTGATGTAACCATCAACAACATCAGAAAATTAGGTATGTCTTTAAAGGATGCTTTTTTCAACGCAACGAACGGTTCTACCCGCTTTTTCCCATCTCCGATGATTCTCGCATCCACAAAAATTTTCTTGTCTTCTGCAGCAAAAAGTGTGAGAAATGCTTCGGTGGCCACGTCTTATGTTTCAAAACACCTCGCAAATCTACGAAGAATAGAAGAACAAGTACGTTCGCTACTGGAAGAGGTTACTTCGGGCATGCGGGTAGAAGTAGGGCTAATAAGCCCTGCAATGGCAGGAATAGTAGTGGGTTTGACAACTTTGATAGGAACTGTGCTTACTTCACTTTCTGGTAGCATAAGTTCAATACAAAGCGCTGCAAGCACATCTTCAAGCGGTGGTGTTTCGTCTGTGGTCCCATTTGCATTCAGTTTATTTAATTTAAGCGGAGGAGCAATACCTTTGTATACTTTCCAGGTTATAATAGGGATATACCTTGTAAGCCTAAGCCTGATAATAGGATATGCCGTGTCAACAATTTCGCAGCCCGGAGACAGGATATTAATGAGAGACACTATGGCATCAATGCTGCTTATATCGATGGTACTGTACATCTTAATAGCATTTATAGTGACATTGGTGTTTGCATCGGTAGGCGGATTGGTAATAAGCGCAACGCACATTTAGTTAATGTCTATTTTTAAGCTCATTTAAAGAAACTAAATCGATTATCAGCTTTGCTGCAAGTATTTCTGTTATATTGTTGTCACTTAATGGTCGGGTTTCCATTACGTCCATACCAACTAAAGCCGAGTTTCGGATTATGGCAGAAGCATAATTAAGAAAATCACTGTAAAGTATCCCATTTGGCTGCGGTGTTCCAACACCTGGTGCTATGGAAGGATCAAAAACATCCATGTCAATGCTAATGTAAACTTTTTTACCTCTTATTAAATTAATCAAGGAATTGAGGCTTTTATCATCGTTTATTTTGTCCTTTGTTATTACTAACAATTTTCTCTTTATCAGTTCTTCTTTTTCCTCCAAATTCAAGCTTCTTACCCCTACAAGAGAAACATTGTTTCTAAGATTAACCAACCTTGCATTACTGGCATGGTTTATCTCAAGCTTTAAATAATCTGGCTTGAAATCAGCATGCGCATCAAATATTACAAATTCAACGTCTTCTCCGAAAGCCAACGAAGCACCGTATGTTGCAGTGTGCTCTCCGCCTATCAATATTGGTATTTTACCTGCAGAGACAATATCAGAAGTGCTTAAATTTATTATCTCCATCGCATTTCTTATATCTCCGCTTAATTCAAGTTCGTTAAGCGTAAATATCTTATCTTTCAGTTCGTAATTCAACTCAAAATCGTAATTTTCCAGCGAACGCGATGCCTCGATAACGGACCTTGGCCCGAATTTAGTTCCTTTAAGGTATGTAGTTGTCACATCTAAGGGCACAGGGACTATAGTATACTTAGAGTCGTTAAAGCTCACTACCTCCTCCAAAAATGAGTCCCTACCTTCGTTTAAAAGCATATTACTTTCAACACTCTCCTAATTTTTAATGCTTATGTTTTTCTGCTGGCCATACATTTCTATTACGTCTTTCACAGTATTTGCATCTTCAGCCTTCTTGTCAGTACGTATAAAGGACACTGCTCTTGGGAATCTGAGCGCATAACCTATGCCGTCTTTCATTCCAGCAGTGTGAGTTGGACTTCTTGTAATTTCGTCTGCTTTTACTGCTATTACGTATTTGGGAACGACCCAGACATCGGGCTGCATTATGCTGTCTACTCTGGCAGGTTTGCCATCCGTTTTTATTTCATTTAGTATTTTGAAAAGCTGCTTGAATTGCTCCTCTGAAAAACCAGAACCTACTTTTGTTATGCTTTTGAATTTGTCTTCCTTTGAATCGTATACTCCTGCCAATACTGCGCCCAATCCAAAGCCGGCCCTTTGCCCTCTGCCTTTGAAATAACCCAAAATAACTAAGTCTATAGTGTCGTTCAATTTAGATTTGTATGATCTTTTCATTTTTATCCAATTGAAATTTCTAGCTCCGGCGGAGTATGGAGAATCAAGACGCTTGGCAACTATTCCTTCTAGACCTTCTTCTATAGTGCTATCAAAGAACCTATCAATCTCTTTTTCATCGTCCGTTATTATCATTTTTGTCTTAGAGATGGTCTTGGTGTTAGAAAACAGCTTGTCTAGTAGTTCCCTTCTTTTTATATAAGGCTCGTTTATCATGCTTTTTTTATTGAAAAGGATTACATCAAAAACGAAAAGCCTCAACGGCAATTCCTGGGAGATCTTTTCTACGTTGTGTTTTCTCTTTCTTTGTATTGTTATTTGAAATGGATACAGAACATTTGTATTTTCGTCATACGTTAAAGCTTCTCCGTCTATTATTAAATCTTGACAGTCTATTTTTTTAACTTCATTTACTATCTCCGGCATAAAATGGGTTATATCTTCAAGGTTCCTGGAAAAAACGCGCACTTCGCTGCCCTTTTTGTGCACCTGCGCTCTGAACCCGTCAAGCTTCTGGTCTATCGCACATTTGCCCAATCTCTCTAAAATTTCCTTTGAAGAGCCGAGCCTCTCTGCCAAAGCAGGTCGTATAGGCTTCATTACATCTATCTCAAATTTGTTTATCCCTTCCTCTCCCTTGGAATAAAGGACTTCTGCCACATAACCTAAATCGGAACAAAGATTGAACGCTCTCTCTATGTTGGATTTAAACTTTCTATTTCCTGTTTTTGCCTTAGATAAAGCCTCCATTATCGTTGCTTCTCCTACGCCCAAACGTAATTTTCCCATGACGAAACGTATTATAAACTTCGCTTCTATTGGCGAAACACCTAATATCAGGTCCGATAATCCTTTTATCTTTTCATCTATGCTTCCTTCTCCAGAAGTCTTTGCTATCTTTAAAAGCTTACCGTAGACCTCTGTAATGTCCGTTTTTGAGGTTTGGGAACTGTTGGATTCTTTTTCCGCTATTTCTCCCAAATCCCCTAATCTTTTATATTCTTCAAATATCTTTGAAACGGATTTATTATATGCAAGGGCTATGGACTTTTCTACCATCTTATCAGCTATCCCTAATTGTACGTTGTAGAACGGCGGCAATATCTGCTCCTGTATAAAATTTACTGTATAGTTTATTTCCTCAGTTTTTGTCCTGGAGAATACTTTTGAAAGGATATCTATCATCTCAAGCCTTTTTGAGGTTTTTTCCAATTCAAGCAGATAATTGCAAAGCTCCTCAAACCTCATACATAATAATTTAAATTATGCTTACTTAAATCTATTCATGCCCAGCCAAAACTACAAGGCCATAGATACAGATATACTAATAATCGGGGCCGGCGGTTCAGGATTAAGAGCTGCCGTTGAAGCCATTAATGCAGGAGTAAGCATTACAATTGTATCAAAATCCCTTCTTGGTAAAGCGCATACGGTTATGGCGGAAGGAGGAATAGCCGCTTCTCTTGGCGATGTAGACCCGGAAGACAATTGGAAGGTACATTTTAAAGACACTATGGTAGAGGGGGTATACTTATCGGACTGGAGACTAGTCGAAAAACTGGCAAAAGAGGCTCCGGATAGGGTGTATGAACTTGAAAGGATGGGTGCGCTTTTTGACAGGACTCCTGAGAAAAAGATAATGCAGAGGGCGTTTGGGGCACATACGTACAGAAGACTATGCCATGTAGGGGATAAAACTGGATTAGAGCTTTTAAGGACATTGGAAGACAAGATCCTGCACAGCAATAATGTTAGTGTTATGGACGAAGTTTTTGTGACTAAACTGGTAAAAAACAAGAACAAAGTTATAGGTGCAATCTGTTTGGATATGAAAAAAGGCGAGTTCATTGCAATAAATTCAAAAGCAACTATTATAGCGGGAGGCGGCTGTGGGAGGATTTATGAGGTTACTTCAAATTCGTGGGAAAGCACTGGAGACGGGATAGCATTGGCTTTTGATGTGGGTGCAGAAATGATGGATATGGAGATGATGCAGTTTCATCCAACCGGGATGGTATGGCCACCTGGAGTCAAAGGCCTGCTTGTAACGGAGGGGGTAAGAGGAGAAGGTGGTTTGCTGTACAATACTAAAGGAGAGAGGTTTATGTTAAGATATTCTCCGCAGAAAAAGGAACTTGACGCTAGAGATGTAGTCGCAAGATCAATATATAATGAAATACAGGAGGGGAGGGGCACTGAACACGGCGGAGTATTACTAGACATTTCTTATAAAGGCAAGAATTTCATAATGAAAAAACTTCCTGGTATGTATATGCAATTCAAAGAATTTGCAGGCGTGGATATAACGAAAGAAAAAATGGAAGTTGCGCCTACAACACATTATTATATGGGGGGCATAAAAGTCGACTCTGAAACCAATTCCACAAACGTCAACGGGCTGTTTGCAGTCGGGGAAGCTGCTGCTGGAGTACATGGTGCTAATAGATTGGGCGGGAACTCACTGGCAGATTTACTGGTCTTTGGCAGGTATGTGGGAATAAGCGCAGCATTGTACTCAAAAAAAGCGAATTTGGAAAAGATACCGGAAGAGGTAGCAAAGGATGAAATAAAAAGGATTAATGAATTTCTAAACCCCAATGGTACAAACCCATATTCGCTTACGGAAAAACTCAGGAAAGCCATGTCTGAAAACGTGGGGATAGTAAGAAATGAACAGGCTATGCAGAAGGCCCTGTCAGTTATAGTGGATCTAAAAAAAGAATACAAAAATGTAGGCGTTGGCGGAAGTTTGAATTACAATCCTGGTTTGCTTCAGTGTCTAGAGCTGTATAATATGTTAGAAGTATCTGAATTACTGGTCAGGGGAGCAATAATGAGAAAAGAAAGCAGAGGTGCACATTATAGAAGCGACTACCCTAAAAAAGACAGAAAATGGCTGAAAAACATAATATTCAAAAAAGCGGAGAATAAATTAGAGAATTATACCTATTCGCCACCGGAGATGCCCCCTCGCCTTAAAGAGATCTTGCCAGAGGAAACATATGAATAAAGAAATTAAAATAAACGTGTATCGGTTTGATCCAAACAAGGATAAAGAAGGGATTTTCCAGGAATTCACTGTTCCTGTGGAAGAAGGGATGGTGGTCCTCGATGCTGTGCATTATATAGAAAACAACATAGATCCTACTCTAGGAGTGAGATGGAATTGCAAGGCAGCAAGGTGTGGTTCGTGTGCCGCAGAAATAAATGGAAGGCCCAGTTTAATGTGCAAAACAAGAGTGGATTCATTGGGGGATAAAATACATGTAGCACCTATGAAAGCATTCCCAATTGTAAAGGATTTAGTAACCGACGTTTCAAAAAACTGGGACATAGCTAGAAAACTACCTGAGTTTACACCCAAAAACGGATTAAAGGAGCCTTGGAAAATAGATGAGATAGACATAACAAGATCAAGGGAGTTTAGGAACTGCATAGAATGTTTTCTTTGCCAAGATGTCTGTCATGTCATAAGGGAGCACGATAAAAACTACATAGGACCGCGGTTTATGGTGAAAGCCGCGTCTCTTGACACGCACCCCTTGGATTCAATAAACAGATCAAAGTTCCTACATGAAGAGGGAGGTGCCGGCTATTGCAATATAACCAAATGCTGCCAATCGGTGTGCCCCGAGCATATAGCTATTACAGACAATGCAATAATCCCAGAAAAAGAGAGCATAGTTGACAGTTACTATGATCCTGTCACCATGCTGTTTAATAAAATAAGGAGAAAGCATGGACAGTAACGCAAATATCCTGGCGAATTTGAGAAAAGCGATACCTGAATTATTTGAGCCGAATTGGAGACTATGGTCTTTTATAGTGATATTGACGTTCGCCATAGTTTCTCTTTTTGTATTCCCAGTAAAAGAGTATAAAGGTCTGATAGACCCATTTTACTCGCCAACCATATTAGTGGTTCCGATTGCAGGTCTTTTCAGATTAACATGTTATGCCTATCGTAAGGATTATTATAGACACATATTTAATCATCCGCAAAGCTGCGCCGCAGACGAAAGAATGGACAATGCAACGAGAGGATATTCTGGCGAGACAACGCTATTTGCATTTAATAACCTCCATAGATATTTGTTATATGCGGGGATAGCGCTTCTTCCGTTTTTCTACTACGATTTCTACGTTTCGGTGACTTATTTTGGCGGGTTTGTATTGAGGTTTGCAAGCGTCTTGATTCTTTTAAATGCGCTATTGCTTACATTATGGGTTCTGTCATGCCATGCATTTAGGCACTTGTTTGCAGGCGGTAACGTAAAATGCTATGATTGCGCCCTGAAGCCAAAAGCCAGAAAAGGTTTCTTTAATTTTCAGTCAATGCTTAATAAAAGACATGAACAATGGGCATTTATTAGTCTGGTAGTTATAGTACTGGTTGACTTGTATTTAAGAGCACTGGCTGCAGGATGGCCAGTAGACTTCAGGATATTTCAGGTGATATAACATGCATTTTCCAGACAGATATAAATACCCGTTGTTTGTTATTGGAATGCTCCTTATGATAATTGCTGCATTCCTTCATAAATACGCCACTTTAACGCTGGAGATAGAAGAAATCTTGATAGTTATAGGCGCTGTGCTTTTCGTTTTCTCCATAGCTTCTTCTGTTTTAAAATAACGGATTGATGGTTTATTGTAACAAAAATCAACTTCTTTCGGAAATGTTTTTGTAAACTAAATCTACAGAGCCTTCATACTGTTCTAATGGCCTGAAAAGCTTGTTATTTCTCCAGTATTCTATTACGTGAGCGCACCAGCCGACAGTCCTGCTAGAAGCAAATACAGTATCGAACAACTCGGGTTTTATGTTCAAATGCAGGTACAATGGTCCTGAAAAGAAGTCCACATTTGGCCATATACCATGACTTTTCCCTAGCTTGTCTATCATCATTTTTTCTGCTCTTAAAGATATTTCTATTAACTTATTTATTTCCCCACCTGAATTTCCTTTTATTTTGTCCAAGTAAGACTTAAGGATTTTGGCTCTAGGATCATAAGTTTTGTATACTCTGTGACCGAACCCCATTATCTTCTTTTTTCCTGCCAGCGCTTCCTCTATATAATTTTCAGTATTGTCTGGATTCCCTATTTCCTTCATCATCTTAACTGCAGCTTCATCCGCTCCACCGTGTAACGGTCCCTTCAATGCAGCTACTCCTGCAGTTACTCCAGCATATATGTCTGCTAGGGTAGAACAGGCAACTAATGTCGCGAAAGTAGACGCGTTTGAACTGTGCTCTGCATGAAGAATGAACATTATATCCATTAACTTTTCTGAGTCTTTATCCGGCTTCTTGTCAGTAAGCATGTAAAGGAAGTTTGCAGAATGATTTAAGGAATTATCAGGCTCTAATATCCCTTTTCCGTCTTTGATTCTCCCTATAGCAGCTGATATTGTAGCAGTCTTTGCTATTATCTTAATTGCTTTCTCAATATTTTCACTTTCATTGTCGCTGTATGGTTTACCATCATCAGCAGACAGAGAAGACATTGCCGTCCTTAGAACATCCAATGTCTGTGCTTCCTTAGAAAACTTACGGATTATGTCTTTTGTCTTTTCTGATATTTCTCTTTCTTTTTTCATTTTTTCGGTGAAATCGACAAGCTCCTTGGAATTTGGCAGTTTTCCGTACAATAAAAGATAGCATACTTCTTCGTAGGAAGAGTAATTTGCCAAATCTTCTATTTTATAACCTCTGTAATAAAGCTTTCCTTCCTGGCCGTCAACTTTACATATTGATGATTTAGTTATGTAAACTCCTTGTAAACCCTCTTTTATTTCGACGGTTTCTTCCACTTCATACCTCTAACCCTTTTAACAAAGGTTCTATATCTACTAATGAGTTCCCGCTTTCGTCTGCTATCTTCTGTGATACTGGTGAAGGAATTTTTCTTGCCTGCAGCCTGCTTTCAAACGTGTCTGGATCCTCATTTTGAAAGAAAATACCTGTGTACATATTGTCAGGATCTTCACTGAGCAACATTTTTATCGCATTTAACTTTTTCTCGTTTACTTCTGCTTTGTTTGAAGGGTCCTTAACATAGCCATTATAATCCTGTGGCAAAGCCTTTAAATGAGTATTAAACCATGGCGCGGATGTAAACTCCGGATTATACGTGGGGCAGCCTTGCATTATGTCTACCAATGCCAGTCCCTTGTGCTGTATCGCTTTTACCATTATATCCGCAAGCTCATTAACTTTGAAGCTCTGCGCTCTTGCAACAAAATTATAGCCTGACATTATAGCGAGCGAAAGAGGATCCAAAGCGCCGTTTATATTCGGAGCAGGAAGGGATTTAGTTTTTCGTCCTTCCGGCAAAGTTGGGCTGGCCTGGCCTTTTGTTAAAGAGTAAACACCGTTGTCGTGTATGAAAAGTTTGATGTCGGTATTTCTTCTACCGGCGCTTATGAAATGTCCCACCCCTATACCGTAGGTATCACCGTCACCGCTGTCCAATAAAACTGTCAATTCTGGATTTGCTAGTTTGATTCCTTCGGCAAAAGGTATCGGCCTACCGTGCAAAGTATGAACGCCATTTACGTTTACTAAGTGCGGTAATTTAGAAGAGCAGCCTATTCCAGAGACTATTACTGTCTTATGCGGATCCAAGCCTGCTTTAACAATTGCATTCTTGACTGCTAGGACAATCCCGCTGTCTCCGCAGCCGGGACACCAGTCATTAAATTCATTGGAAGTCAAACTTTTAACATCAGTAGCCATTTAGTATCACCTTGTTTTCACCTTTTATTACTTTGTCGATTGCGTCTGCAACTTCATCGTATCTTACAAGTCTTCCATTATACTTCAATATCTCATTTGGTATGATAAACCCAGTAACTGAAGCGATGTGTTGTTTCAGCTGTGCGGTTATGTTCTCCTCCAACACCGCTACTTTTTTTGCGTTCTTTAGGATATCCAGTATTTCATTCGGCAGTGGATGTAGTAACTTTACCTGCAATATCGCTATGTTCTTTCCGCTAGCAGCTTCTTTTAATGCTTCGGAAGGCCCTCCCCAAGTAACTACCAAAATATCGGCTTTCTTTGGATCGCCTATTAAGACAAATTTATCTTCATTTTTTATTTCTTTTAGGATTTGAGTATATTTTCCATTTCTTTTCTCCATCATCTTTATCCTGTTAGTAGGGTCTTCAGAAACGTGTCCCCATTCATCATGTTCGTCACCAGTCAGCCAGAATATTGCATTTGGGTTGCCAGGCAATATTCTCTCCGAGATATTGTCATCTGTAAATTTGAATCTCTTGTATTCTCCATCGACCTTTTCTGACAGTTTGCCCCGATCTATTCTATAATTTTTCTTTATGTCTAGAATGGCACTTTTACTTATGTTCATCGATCCCTGGGAGATGGCTTTCTCGCCAAGAACTATTACTGGCAATTGATATCTTTCAGCGTAATTAAACGCTTCTGCGGTCATTTTTATGCTGTCCCTCACGTCACCCGGGGCAATTACTATCCTGCCAAAATCTCCATGTCCTTGATGAATTGCAAACATTAAATCTCCCTGTTCGGTTCTAGTTGGCTGGCCCGTTGCGGGAGCTCCTCTTTGATGGTCTACCAAAACCACGGGCACTTCGTTCATGCCTGCCCAAGTAACCGTTTCCGACATTAATGAAAGACCAGGCCCTGAAGTTGAAGTTGCGGCCCTTGCGCCTGCTATCGCTGCGCCGGTGGCCATTGCCAATACTGCCAATTCGCTTTCCGGTTGAATAACGCGTATGCCTAGCTCTGGATGGGACTCGATAAACACGCTTTCATCACTCGCCGGCGTTATAGGATAATAAATCTGCATTTTGCAGCCAGCAATGACCTTTCCTATGGCCGTAGAAGCAAAACCTTCCATGTAAAGCTGCTCTCCTTTGTCTTTATTGTCAAGTTTTGATATTGGGGCGATTCCTTTGTTCTTTATATGATTCAAAGTTTCTTTAGCGAGAGTCTCATTTTTACTCTTCATATACTCAATAGTTTCTTCTGAAACGGAAATGTCCAAGTCCACCACGCTCTTTGGCTTCTTTGCAAACTCTGTTTTAATAGCATCTATTATGTAACTGTCATCCAGCCCTAAAAGATAGCAGGAGGCTGTGACGGATATTATGTTTTTGGATATTACCAATTCGCTGATCGGTTTACCTAATTTTTTAGCCACGCTCGTTATTATAGCATCAAAATCTATATCAAGAACGTTTATATCTTTCCTGTTTATTTTGCTCTTATCCAACTTGCTGTCTACAACAATAGTTCCGTTTTCTTTAATGTCCTTTACATGTCCATCTTGTACAACTTCCCCCCTCTCGTTTACTTCTCCAAGCACTGACTCATTATCGAAAAAAATTGCAATGTCGACTTTGCTTGGTATGGAAGCCACTTCTTTGTCGGAAACTCGCACGGTGAAAAAACTATGCATACCTTTTATATTTGAAAAGTATTCTCTGTAGCCATAGATATTATACCCATACTTCATCATTACTCTTGAAAAAAGGCTTAGGGATACATCTATGCCACTACCCTGTTTTCCACCTGTCATCCAGGTTAATTCTACCATTTAAAGATTCTTCCCAAGCCATTCTTTAAGCTGGCCGGCTTGCATCGCACCAACAATACTGGCTTTAACGTTTCCGTTTTCTATTAACAACGTCGTAGGAATAGCTTCAACGCCGTACTTCGCTGCTATTTCTTGATTTTCATCAACATTTACCTTTACAAGCTTAAATTTATCCTTCATCTCTTCAGCCGTTTTTTCTATTATTGGAGAATACCATCTACATGGCATACACCAAGGCGCCCATAAATCCACCAACACAGGGGTGCTTGATTTAAGAACCTCTTTTCCAAATTGTTCTTCGCCATTTATTTCTTCCATTTTTAAACCTCCAGTATATCAATTATATAAACAATATAACAATTGTTTTTATTTATATTTAATATTTTGCATTTTTAAATATAACACATGCGATAGTTACCCTAGTTTTTTGACTATCAAGCTAGAAAGTTCACCAAATGTCTTTGCAACCGGAACATTTGCTCTCTTAAAAGCCGTTAACTTGCTTTTTGCAGTACCTGTATTGCCGGATATTATTGCGCCCGCGTGTCCCATTCTTTTACCTGGAGGAGCGTATATCCCATCTATAAATGCAAATACTGGTTTTTTGATGGTTTTTCTTATAAATTCCGCTGCTTTCTCCTCCTCATTTCCACCTATCTCTCCCACTATTACTATGCCTTTGGTCTGTTTGTCATCTTGAAATAATCTTAAAACGTCAATGAAATCCATGCCGGGAACCTTGTCCCCGCCAATACCCAAAACAGTACTCTCCCCAAAACCGCTTTCAGTTATAACATTGACTATTTCATAAGTCAAAGTGCCGCTCCTTGATACTACTCCGATAACTCCTTTTTTCAGAATGCTGTTTGGTATTATACCCAACTTACCTATTCCCGGAGCAGCCAGTCCTGGACAATTCGGACCTATTATTTTTGCGCCTTTTAATCTCGCATATTCATTTATTTTTAGCATGTCTTGGAATGGCACGTGCTCGGTTATTATCGTAATTAACTTTATGCCGGCGTCTACAGCTTCAATAACAGAATCTTTAGCCATCGGAGCCGGAACAAAAACTACAGAGGCGTTTGCACCGGTCTTTTTAACAGCACTCAGCACGTCATCAAACACTCTAACACCGTTAACTCTTTCACCTTCCTTACCCGGAGTTACGCCTGCAACTACTCTAGTGCCAAAATCCATCATCGCTTTTGAATGAAATCTTCCCTGGTGGCCGGTTATTCCCTGTACCAACACTTTTGTGCTTTTATCAATTAGAATCGCCATAATTTGACAGATTTACTACCTCCTTTATCGCAGCGTCCATGTCCGTAAACGCATCTATTCCATTTTTTCTTAAGAGCTCTTTACCTTTTTCTTCGTTAAAGCCCTTTAGTCTAACCACTATTTTGAAAGTTATGTTGAGCTTTTTTATAGCTTGCACTATCCCTTCTGCAACAGTGTCCGCTTTAGTCACTCCTCCAAAGATATTTATGAAAAGAACTTTCGGATTTGAGTCTTTTACCAGTTCTATGGCTTCTGCAACCCTTGCAGGGTCATCTGTTCCGCCAAGATCCAAAAAATCCCCTGCTGTACCTCCGGCTAGCTTTATCTGGTCTATAGTCGCTAAAGTTAAACCTGCACCGTTTGCTATCAATCCGATATTTCCATCTAACTTAACAAACGAAATTTCCTTTTTCTTTGCTTTCATCTCCAATTCATCTGGAGAGTATTCATCTCTCTTGTATTCGCTATGCCTAAACAGGGAATCATCTTCGATAGATATTTTGGAGTCCAGTGCTATCAGTCCATGATCGGTTACAGCCAAAGGATTTATCTCTACCAATTCTGCGTCTTTATCTGTAAACAGCTTCCACATGGAATCCAGTATACCATAAAATTGCGCCTTGTATTTATCGTCTAATCCAACAAATTTGAAGGCCTGCCTCTTTACATAGTCCAGCATCCCAACAAAGACATCTAGATTAAGGCTTTCAATCTTTATTTTTGGTATCTTTTCTATGTCAACTCCTCCTTCTGAAGAAATCAACAACGCCGGTGCCTTATTATTTCTATCTAAAGTCAAAGCAACGTACAACTCTCTGTAATGATTTACTGCTTCCTCTATCAAAAAATAGGTTGGTTTAAATCCATTGAAAGTAAGCGAACTTATCTTGTTAAAAGCTGATAGAAATTCTTCCTTGTTTTTGAATTTTACAACTCCACCATTTACTCCTCTGTGACCGGTGGGAACCTGTGCTTTTATTACGTGTTCTTCTTTAAAATCATTGAAGTCAGAAGCGGAGTGTATCAATTTCCCAGAAGGTATAGCTATCCCATAAGATTTAAACAAATTCTTTCCCTCAAATTCAAGGAGATCGACCATTAATTGATAAGGAAATTAGTTTATTAAAACCTTCTACGTACAGGGTTATACAAAAACAGGTAGACCTGCATAATTTCATAGACTTCAAAATATTAAAGAAACTTGTAGAAGTACATTCTACTTAAATATGTTTATATTGTTTTACAAATACTATGGATTTGTTTGCTATAAGCTCAAAGAGCCGTAATTTAAACATATTTAAGAATTGAAATTAAAGATTATCTATGTTAGACTCATCAGTATTAAACTTTTTGATGCTTGGCACAGCGGGAGTCCTGCTTATAGGCTTTTTAGGCAGAGTACTTGGCAAGAAAACAACTATTCCTTATATATTATGGCTTATGTTCTTTGGCCTTTTGCTTGGGCCAGTGCTGGGATTGCTTAAAAGAAGTTCATTACTTTCGTATCTCCCATTTATAATAAACATAATAATACTGCTTGTGCTTTTTAATGCGGGATTGAGCATAAACTTAAGAAAAATAATCCATACCATCTCTAGAGGATTAATACTGTCATTAACAAACTTCACTTTGTCGTTCATAGTAGTTTTTTTTATAACCTATTTCCTACTTAACAACCTATTAGTTTCGGGCCTGTTAAGCTTAACTGTAGCTGGATTGAGTCTATCGGTAGTATCAAGCTTCAGCCGCAGAAGCGGGACTGAAAGAGCAAGAAATCTTGTAGAATTAGAAGCAACGGTTGAAGAGCCATTAACAATAATATTCGTATTAGTGCTTGTAGGCGCAATAATCTTAAACAATACAAGCATAAGCTTTGTATCTGGAAAAGTTATATCTGAGTTTTCTATAGGAGCCGTGATTGGAGCGCTTATAGGCATGGCATGGGTTCCCATAATGAGTTATTTGCAGAGAAAGCGCTACGATTATTCATACGTGGCTTCGCTTGCCATCGCTTTTCTCGTCTATGTGTTTATAGGCACGATAAACGGAAGCGGACCGATAGCTGTTCTGGTTTTTGGTATAATAATAGCAAACGGGGAGAACATATTTAGATCTCTAAAGTACAAACACAGCATTTCTTTCAACATAAACAAAGAATCCAAATCTTTCAATGAATTAGTTACATTTTTAACAACCTCCTTTTTCTTCGTTTATTTTGGAGCGCTTGTACTTTTGAACGACTACATTGGGTTTATTTTTGGGGCCGTCATAGCCTTGGCACTTGTCGTAACAAAGTATATATCAACAAAGATAACGTTGTATAAATCTTCCTATGACTTGAAAGACAAGACCTTAATAGGAGCAATGGTATCTAGGGGCGCAGGAGCGGCTGTCGTAGCGGCACTCCCTCTAAGCTATTCTATACCTGGAACCGGGGCATTTATAGATATAGTATTCTCTATTATCTTCGTGACTATATTTCTAAATAGTTTAATGATATCTGTGATAAACAAGCAAAAGTACGTGGAGGAAAGTAAGAATGACTGATTCAACAACATTTATACTGCTTATATCGGCGCTTATAATATTTTTAGGATATATAGGGGAACAGATTTTCAGGAAAACGCATGTGCCGTCCTTCCTTTTTCTTGTTTTTATAGGATTTATATTAGGACCTGTACTGGGAGTTATACAAAAAGCGGTGCTGCTGCCATTAATAGGCGTACTTGCTGAAATAACACTTATAATGGTCATATTCCATGGTGGGATGGATTTAAAGGCAAGAACTCTACTTAGAGATGGCTGGCGGCCGTTCGTACAAGTTGCATTGTATATAAGCATCAGCATCATATTCGTAACAATACTTGCGCATTTTATTCTGCATTTTGATTTAGTTATATCATTGATATTTGCTTCTATCGTAGGTGGCGAGACAACAACCGTTGTTATAATCCCATTATCAAGACAACTAGGAGTAAAAGACAAAACCGTAATGTTTCTGACATTTGAAGCTGCATTAAATTCAATCGTGCTTGTAGTTTTGTTCTTGGCATTTATAGGATTATATCAAAGTGGAAGCGCAAACGTGTATTCAACCGTAAATTCCTTAATCTCATCCTTTTCGATAGGTATATTTATCGGGTTGGTACTCTCTGTAATATGGATTTATCTTTTAAATTATCTGAAAAAACAGAATTATACCTATGTTTTGACTTTGGGTTTGCTATTTCTTACCTTCGGACTTACTGATAAGGCGGGTGGAAGCGGATATTTAGCAGTCATAATCTTCGGTATAGTATTTGGAAACCACAGGTTTATAAGCGAATTATTCAGAAGAAAATTAAGGATGGATAAACTTGAAAAGCAAATATTTAATTTTCAAGGTGAGATTACTTTTGTGTTAAAGACTTTTTTCTTCGTTTTCCTTGGTTTAATCTTAAGTCTCTCCTTTTCCAGCCTTTATTTTGGGCTAGCGGCAGGGTTTGCAATATTAGCCATTCTTCTTTTTTCACGGTTTATTGCGGTTTCTATATCTACATATAAATCCGACATGATAAAGGACAAGTTGCCTATTTTTATTTCGTTGGCACAGGGATTGACGCCTGCTACTCTGGCTATATTGGCATTAGAAGATGGAATCCCACAAGCAAATACCTTCTTAGTACTGGTGACATACGTTATAATACTAACAAATGTAGTTACAACCATTGGAACTTTTATAACGTTAAAGGGCAAAAAAGTAAAAGTTACGGCTTAAAAGAAATTTATATTTGAATAACAATACAATGACATGAACCAGTTTAGAATAGAGAAAGATTATCTTGGAGAAGTAAAGGTGCCACCCACTGCGTATTGGGGAGTACAGACTCAGAGAGCATTAAACAATTTTCAAATATCAGGTATAACCCCCATAAAAGAATATACTTATTCAATAGTTTTGATAAAAAAGGCCGCCGCTTTGGCGAATTCGGAGATAAATCTTTTGGAAAAGAAAAAGGCAAATGTTATTGTGCAGGCTTGCAATGAAATACTGGAAGGAAAGTTTGACAATCAGTTCTTAGTTGACATTTATCAGGCAGGGGAAGGAACCTCAAACAACATGAATGTAAACGAAGTCATAGCAAACATTGCTATTGAAAAGCTTGGTAAAAAAAGAGGTGATTACTCTGTAATACACCCTAATGATGACGTAAATATGGGCCAGTCATCAAATGATGTTATACCTACAGCTACAAAAATAGCAGCATTAAAACTATCAAAGGAACTAATAAAATCATTGGAAGAACTTAAAACATCATTCCTAAAAAAATCTGTGGAGTTTGACAGAATAATAAAAAGCGGAAGAACGCACCTTATGGATGCCGCGCCTATAAGACTTGGACAGGAATTTAAGGCATGGTCTGATTTGATAAAAGAATCAGTTTCTAGGATAGAAGAAACAAACGAAGAATTGGAAAAAATAAATCTGGGTGCAACAGCCGTTGGCACTGGAATAAACGCAGATCCAAGATATGTGAAAAAGGCCATATCCTATCTTAAAAATTGGACTGGTTTGAAATTAAAACAATCTGAAGACTTGCCAGCAGTCACTGAATCTCCTTCTGACTTGCTTGGTTTATCAAGTGCGATAACCATTCTTGCAGCGGATTTGATAAAAATCGCAAATGATTTAAGGCTAATGAATTCTGGCCCGATAACCGGATTGGCGGAGATTGTTCTGCCTGCTGTGCAGCCTGGATCTTCCATAATGCCCGGAAAAGTAAATCCTAGCATAGCAGAAATGGTTGACATGGTTTGTTTTAGGGTCATGGGCGACAACCAAACAATTGAACTTGCTACGCAGGCTGGTCAATTTGAATTAAATGTTATGGAGCCGATAATAAATTATTGTCTTCTGCATGACTTAACCATATTGAGAAATGCCTGCAAAGCATTCGCAGAAAAGTCAATAAATGACATAAAAGTAAACAAAGAAAAAATAGAAGAGATGGTGAATAAAACACCAGGAGTGGGCCTTGCATTAAATCCTTACATTGGCTACGAAAAAAGTGCAGAAATAGTAAAAACCGCAATAAAGGAAGGAAAGACCATAAAACAAGTCGCTGAGGAAGAAAATGTCCTAGAAAAAGGAAAACTTGAAAAAATATTTGATCCTTTTAGTCTTACAACTTCAAAAAGATTAAAAAGCAAAAAATAATGCTTATTAGCTAAAAAAGCATATAAATAAAATGATAGTGTTTAGCTGCGCTGTAGCAGGCTCAGACAGGATAAGCCTAGAGACGAAGACAGTAAAGATTGCAAAAAAGCACGGTAAAGATATTGTAATAATAAATTTTATAGACGAGATGGTTAAAGTTGCAAACAAAACAAATCCGTACATAAATTCAAAAAACATTCCAAATTTGGATATAGAGAACATCAGGTTGTTAAAGGAAAATGCCCTCAAAAACATAAAAACGATTATAGATGAGAACAAGAGAACGGATTACATCATCGACGGACACATGTCGTTTTGGTGGAGAGGCGGGCCTTTGAGCCTCATAAATTCAAGGGATATGCGTACGTTAAACCCGGATATTTTTATATCGGTTGTGAATGACCCTAAGAACGTAAACAAAAACCTGCAAAAGAAAAAATCATGGGAGGACAAGACAGTAGATGAGTATGAAATAGCGCTATGGTCAGAGCTTGAGCTTTATACTGCAGATCTGATAAGCAACTCTATAAACCGAAGGAATTATGTTATAGGCTCCAAAGAAGATCCTAATACACTGTATGAATTGCTATACCGGCAGGACAAGCCAAAAGCATATATAAGCTATACTATAGAGCACAGAAAAAGTGGTTATGAGACCTTAGAGAGGTTCATAAAAAAGATAAAGAACTATCTGATAGTTTTCAATCCGAAGGCAGTGGACATAGATGCCTATAAAGAAAATGTAAACGAAAGAACAAAAAACCTGATTTTTAATCAAACTGTAAGAAGAGATTTTCACCTCGTAGACCAGACTGATATTACAATTGTGTATCTATCTGATTTAGTTTATTCCAGCGGGGTGGATGGAGAAAGAATGCACGCGCATTTCACTGGCAAAAAAGTCCTACTTTATTTTCCATTCGAAAAATACAGTCCTTTCACGCCATATTTCGTTGATAATATGTTTAAATCCGAAGCTGATTTAATAAAAGAGATAAAAGAGCTATCAAAAAAATACCGATTAAAACAAAAGCAGTGATTATTTTAAAAGAATTCTAAAGATCGGTTAAAATGGATTTAGTGTCTATTATTATTTGATAAGTCTGACCGATCTTAATATCTTCCTGTAAATATTATCCACCAGCTCATAAAGTTTGTTGAAATACTTGCTATTAAGCAAAATTGAACATATTATAAACGCTATTGCTGCACCTAATACCACGCCCGCTATTACATCTGTAGGGTAATGGACACCAACATAAACTCTGCTGTAAGATACCAAAGCCGCTTCAATAACTAAAGGTATTGAATACCTCTTCCTTAAAAACAAAAATGCTGCTACAGCACCACCTGCAACTATCAAAGCATGTCCAGATGGGAAAGAAGAATCCAAATCCTTGGGAACGAGTATGTGGTCTATGGAAGATAATAAAGGATTAAGAAATGGCCTTGGCCGATAATAAACTGCTTTTAAGGATAAACCAATTATTATTATTGCTATAAAGACTATTATCAGCATCAACGCACCTTTTTTCGCTTTCTCATTGTTAAAAGCACTGCCTAAAATCCACATCAATAAAACAACGGGAACCCAAAAATACTCCCTGCCGTAGATTGCAACTGCAGCAAAGAAAGGATCTAAGGCATTAACACTCCATTTTTCATTTATGAGCTTAAAAACCGTCAAATCAAAGCTATTTGATATATTTAAGTTTACAAGCAAAAATATCACTATAAAGAGTACTAGCAATACTAACCCGGTTAATAAAAGTTTTTTATTGGACATTATTATAAAAAAATGAGTAGATTTAAATCCTTTTCCATACTATATTGATAATGCAAAATGATGATTCTCTTGTCGATGTGGACGTTGGCAGTATAATAGACGAATATTTAGACGAGGAATCAAGGCCAAAAAAAATAGGAGCTTATTACCCCAGTGAGATAGGGATGTGCATTAGAAGAAGTTATTATTCTTATTTCATATCAAAACCTACTGAAACTGGTGCACTTAGGATATTTGCACTTGGCAACAATGTACATGAATTCATAGCGAAAGCCCTGAAAGAATCTAAGACATTGTCGCTGGCTGAGGAAGAAAGACCTATAAAGATACCGTACGAAGATGAAAATACAAAATTCACAATATACGGCAGAATAGATGATTACATTGAGACCAAAACCGGCAAAAAAATAATAATAGAAGCAAAATCGACGGGAGACATAACAAAGGTCAATGAACCAGACCCAAAACACAAAATGCAGATATCATTATACCTTGCTGCACAAAAGGCAGATTATGGGCTCTTAGTTTACGCCGACAAGAAAAACTTAGACATAAAGCAATTTAAAGTAGAGTACAATGAGGAAGAATACAAAAAAGTAATGCAGAGATTTAAAGACCTTGATTATCATCTAAAAAACCAGATATTGCCGCCTGCTGAGTACTATTTTGACAACAAAAAAGTATGGGAATGCAAATACTGCCCTTATTACAAAGAATGCATGCAGGCGTTAGCGGACTCAAACTCATTAGAAAACTACCAATAAAACATCAATCGTTTTCTGCAGATTTTTTATAAATTCTTTTTACTGCATCCAAACCGACTGTTGCGCATTTTACTCTGGAAATGCTTATACCATTTATTCCCAGCAATTTTTCCATGTCTTTTAGCTCCATGCTGTTAATCTCTTCCAAGCGTTTGCCCACTAAAAATTCGCATAGCTTAGACAAAGAAACTGTAGATATGACACAGCCTTTCCCGTCAAAAGAGGCGTTTTTTACTATTCCATTCTCAACGTCTAAATAAACAGAAAACTTGTCGCCACAAGAAGGAGAATAACCCTCTTCAGAATAGTTATACTTACTTAGTTTACCATAATGCTCCGGATTCCGGTACAACTCCACCAATTCATAAAATTTATTGTCTTCCATATTTTGCAGCTATTTTGTTTAATTCGTCAATAAATGTGTTTATCTCCTCTTTTGTATTATAAAAGTAGAGACTTGCTCTAGCCGCTCCATCCAATTTTAGTCTGTCTTCTATCAATGGCTGCGCACAATGAAAGCCAGACCTTACTGCAATTCCTTTTTTGTCCAATAAATAAGCAGTATCATGTGAATGCAATCCTGTAACATTAAAAGAGAAGATGCTGTTGAATCTCTTGCTCTTCCCGCTGTATATCTCTACATTTTTAAGTTCCTTTGCTCTTTCGTACAGGTAGTTAGTAAGCTCAGCTTCATATTTTTCTACGTTTTCCATACCAAGATTATTAAGGTACTCTACGGCTAATCCAAGACCATATGCCCCTTCAACATTCTGCGTGCCTGCCTCAAAAAGGTTCGGAACATTTTCATAGATAATCCTTGACAAACTTACGTCTTTTATCATCTCTCCTCCAGTTAAAAATGGCTGCATGTTCTTTGACGTGTCTTTTTTTATGTATAAAACACCTATGCCAAAAGGAGCAAGCATCTTATGACCTGAAAATGCCACAAAATCCGCATCAATATCCTTTACATCAAAAGGCATGTGCGGTATGGATTGTGCAGCGTCTACTAAGACTAAAGCGCCCTGCTCATGCGAAAGCCTGGCGATCTCCTTTACATCATTGATAGTTCCCGTTACATTTGAAGCATGCGTTAAAGCAACTAACCTTGTATTTTTAGGAAGTCGTCTGTAATAATTAATATCTAATTCGTAATCCTCTGACACCTGAGCTATGTCGACGCCTATGCCTCTTTCTTTCAACCGCAACCAAGGAAGAAGATTTGAATGATGCTCCATATAGGTACTTGAGATTCTGTCCTCTTTTTTAAATGGAAAGGAAAATGAAACTAGGTTTATCGCTTCCGTTGCGTTCCTTACAAACACTATCTCCTCCGGCTCGGCATTTATGAAATCCGCGACCTTTTTCCTGGCGTCATTGTATACTTTCGTTGATTCTTCCGCCAAGCTGTGTATGCTTCTTATCGGATTTGCATTTATGTTTTCATAAAAATACTTAAGCCCCTCTATGACTGCTGAGGGCTTTTGAGATGTAGCGGCGTTGTCAAAATATATCAGGTTATTACCATTCACTTGTTTACTCAAAATAGGAAAGTCCTTTCGAACGTTTTCTATGTTTATACCAGTCATAGCACTATCTAACCTTTGTTATTTATAAATATAACGGCGTTATATCAGTCAAACAAATCCAAGACCAGCACCCTGCCACAGACTGCTAAAGCCTGTGGGTTCTGGAAAGCTTTCTTCATTGCCATCATAGTAAGGGTGAAATCTGACCTTACTGCCTTGCTGAATTCCCCAGTATCCCCATTCATGCCGGAAGGTATATCTATGCTGATTCTTTTCGCATTCGAATTATTTATTAAATCAATTAAATCTGCAGTTAAACCTGGCAGATTACCATGAAAACCCGTGCCAAAAATGCCTACTACCAAAAGATCGGCACTATCTACTGTTTCACTTATGCTTTGCAAAGCTACTGGATCAGAAATAAATTTAATTGGGATTTCTTTGATATTTTTTATAAGGTAAAGGAAGTTTTTCGGGCCTTCTTTTAATTCTTCCTCGTTTCCTACAACAATGATTTCAATATTTGGATGGTGTAAATCATAAAGGTGGAAAGCCGATGACAACGTGTCACCGCCGTTATTTCCGGTGCCTGCTATAAATACAACTTTTCCAAACTCTACATTCTTGTGTATAAAATCAGCCACTAAATGACCAGCAGTGTCCATCATTTTTTCTTCAGTCATGCCTTTTCTTATCGCTTCTTCCTCGATTTTCTTAATTTGCGCTATGCTGTAATATTCCATATTTTATACTTGCAGTGCTTCTATAAATTTGTAGGTTTAAAGATGCATTTAAATTGCTATGTGCAAATACATGGAAGCTATATGGCCCACTAAAAAGGTTATAAATGTTGCAGTTAAACTAAGGCCAAGCGCTCTTCCGACATACCTCCCTATCCTTTCATTTGAATTCAGAGCTATTATAAGCGAAGTAAGAGCAATTGCTATGGATGTTAAAACTACGGATATCCCTAGATTATAATATGTATTAGATTTAACTACAGAGCCTATGAGAAAACTTATCAAAGGTATGATTGCACCGAATACATAGAATACACCAACGTATAATGCGTCCTTTACAGGATTAATTGAATTCTCGTTTAAGTATATTTTCCTGTTTCCGCTTATGAAATTCATAAGCGGGTTTTTTCTTTCCCGTTCAAGCACTTTGTACACAGGGTCTTTCTCCTTCCTTAATTTTGAAATTAAGTCCTCTAAGCCCTTATCAAATTTCTTATAGTTCGAAGAGTGCTTTTCCAAATCCTCTTTTAACCTTTCCTTTGCAACCTGCAGCTCTAGCTCCAAGCGGTTTACGCCACTGAACTCAAGATCCTTCTCAGACTTGGAGGACAGATAAGCCCCCACTGCCATGGAGATTGTGCCGGATAAGCCTACTATGGTGCCTGCAACGGCTATAAGAAGATTATTGTGGATAGCTCCTGTAAACCCAGCAACCGCTGCTAGAACCTCCACTAATCCGTCATTCATCCCGAAAACGACATCTCTTATGTGGGATAAAACTCCGCTTTCCCATGATTCTTTTTTGAGTATTCTTTCCTGATACAACTCTTCGACTAAATAATTTACGACTTTTTCTCTTTGTTTATTGGGGATAGCGTCAAAGACTTTGGATAAATCTGACATCTTCCTGTTTTCAAGCGAATTGATTACGCTTAAAGTCAAGCCACTGCCAAACAACCTTCTTAACAGAATAAACAAGAAAACCTCAGTCTTGTTTTTATTTTCCTTTATTGGGATATTTAATTCTTTGTATATTTCAGTCCATACTTTAATGTGTTTAACGTCAAGTTCCTTAAGCTCTTTTAGCTTCTTTTTCAACTGTATGTTTCTTTCAAGGCCCTCCAACCTCGAATATAGCTCATAAGACAGTTTTTCGGAGCTTAAAACCTTCTTTATTTCGTTAGACATAATAATTGAAATCTTTCTTTACTTAAAATATAACCATCAAATAAATTAGCCTGTAAATGGATGCGTCGGCTTTGACTTATCTAGAAACCCTTTGTATTTTTCCCATATTTGCTGGCCGGCTTCCTGTGAGAGGATGTCTGTTACGGTTTCTGGCCTCATAAAAACCCCTTGGGCCTGCACTAGCCCGTTAAAAAGCACAATAACGAAATCGTTGTCTTTGGGATTGGAATTCCCTATCTCACATGTTATGATGTTGTTGTCCCACATCTCTATTACTGCCTTGTGTTTTTTATCCAGATTTCTAGAATCGCTTTTGTCGATAACCTTAACCACTTTGCCGATATGATAAAACATTAATTCTTTTGACCTTTTTTCTTCCATGTCTAACAGAGTAATAGTTATATTAATATTAAAATGCTATTGTTTTTATGGACTTTATTCATCTTGCACTTTTGATTATATTGTGCCTTTATTTCGCGGGAGGGGTATTTCTTACGTATATCGTAAGCATAATTGTTTACATATTAATCAAACGAAGAAGAGACGGCGCTCCTTTACTTACGTTTTTTAACAACGAAAAAAAGGCCTATAAGGAGGTTTCGCTGCTTTTGTATACAAGCATATTTGCCGTTCCCGTCGCAGTGATATCATCTTTAAGCCAGTTAGAGAGCTCGCATCTCGGTTACCTGCAGTCTAATTTCTGGTCCCTGTTTTTAGACTTTGGATCTTATTTAGTCGGTATAATTGTAGTAGGATTTGCAGGTTACGCAGTACTCCAATGGTATAAGAGGTTTAAAGGATTTTTATGAATAGCCTTATATATTCAATAGCATTACTATCAGAAACCATCATAATATTGATATTTGGGCTTAGAATATTTATAAAATTGAGAAAATCGCCGGAAACCTTTTTAAGCAAAATGTATCTTGGATACAAGGGTAAATTGCCCTTAACATTTATTTTCCTGCTCTTGGGAGCACTATCCATCCTAGTTGGATTCCTAGTAACAATAATAAAATTTCTAATGGATAATCAAACCCTTTTTTGGGAATACCCTACTTTAGCAGTATATTTTTTCCTCGCCATGTTTTTTATAACGTTTGTCCCGAATATTAAAATTAAGGAAAAATAAATATAAATATGATAAATAGTATTACTATTTATGACATTGGATACTTTTACAAAGAAACCTAATATGTCTACAGGCAAGGACATAGCTGCCGAACCAGGGAAGGAATTTGTATTTAAATTAAAGGATGGGAAAGAAGTAGGAAGAGCAGGCACATTAAATGGATTTGAAGGACTGATAAGGACGCTACCTATAGAATCTTTGGAATTTCACAGCTCTGGAAAGCACTTTTCTGCATGGCTCCATTACCTTAAACAAGACAGACTCGCAAATGCGTTTGACAAAATTGATTCCAAAGGCGAAAAGCTGAGGAGAGACTTGTTAGACGCTATAAAATTAAATAAATTATAATTTACAGTCCAATCTTTCATTGTAACCATGTGGATAATCTAACATAAAGATTTTCTTTCCATTTGACTTACAAGTGTAAATATAAAAGGGAATGGATCCGGACCAGCCTTCATACTTCCTATCATCAACTTTTACAAACCCATTTAGCTTTAATTTTAATAATTTCAAATAGTCTAGAGCAACTTCTTCCGTTAAATCGGTTTTACGGTTGTATGCTTGCACTTTTAAGCCTTTTTTAGAAGTCTTACCCAATAAAGAGTCCAAGCCGTTATTGTACCAGCTTACTTCTTCGACCATAAACTCCAATGAAATGAACTAGTATTTAAGCTTTTAGTTTATATTTTTTGTTAAGTAGTAATATTTAATTCCTCTCTTATTATTGTCTCCGCTCTGTTGATTATAGACGGTGAAAAGGCTATGTTCAGCTCTCTTGTCCTGCCGTATCTACCGTGGCTTTTTATGCGCGACATGACTAATGAATTGTAATCCATGTCAGCTATTAGATCAGAAATCCTCCTGAAGGTCAACTTCTTAAGCCCAAACTTATCAGAAAGCTTAAGATAGGCATCATAAACTTCACCACTGTATACTTTACCCATTCTTTTGTTCCTTGCTACGGAGATAATGGACAAAAGAATGCATTTACTCTGTCTAGTCATAGATTTAATCATCCCTTCAGTAATGTTTTGTTCCAGAGACTCCGCTGCATTATCCAATTCTTCTTCGGATATAACCGATTTGCCTAACTGTTGCGTTCTTTCTCCAGCCACTTTTAAGAGATCCAATGCTTTCCTCACATCACCATGTTCTTGAGCGACTATGGCAGCGCACTTCCTCAAAACGCCATCACTTATGGCATTTTCATAAAATGCCTCTTTAGAACGATTTAAGAGTATGTCAAAGATCTCTTCTGCATTGTAAGGTTTGAATATGATTTCAACTGGATTCAAGGAGCTTTTAACTCTTTGATCCAAAGAGGCTTTCAAATCAATGTTGTTTGAAATACCGATTATAGCGATCTTTGCATGCTTGAGCGACTCGTTTAACCTTAAAAGGCTATATAATACGCCATCCCCCGCATGCTGTATCAATTTTTCTATCTCGTCTAATATCAGAATAAGGTATTTATTTTCTGCGTCTATGGTCTTTACTAGTCTTTTATACAAGCTATTGACAGAAAGGCCGCTTTCGGGAACGTTTATATTAAAAACAGCACACAAATTCGATATAAGCCGGTATTCTGTGTTATTGTTTTCAAGCCTACAGTTCATATAAACCGGAAGAACATTTACTTTCTTTTCTTCTGCAGAACTTGCTAATTTTTTGCCGACGTATTTTGTAACAAGAGATTTGCCAGTACCTGAAAAACCATAAACTAACACATTAGAGATTCCTTCAAAGAGCAAACTAGGGGCCATAATCCTTGACAAAAGCTCTATTTCGATATTCCGATGGGTTATATCATCGGGTATAAAAGAAGAAGATAAAACCTCTTTGTTCTTAAAGATGCGTTTGCTGGTAAGAAATTCATTGAATATGACAGCTGGATCAACACTGTTTATTTTATTTGTATTTGTTTTCTGAGAAAAGTCATTGTTGGATTGAAACGTTTCCATATCTTAGTAAATTATTGTGTATTTCTTTATTTAAATACTATTAGTAATTTTAGTTATATAACTTTATTTATATAACTCCATTTAACTAATAGCACAGAGACACCTATATTTCTTATGGAAAATAATTTAAAATAAATTTACTTGTTTTATATGTCGTATATAACTATATATTCTATATAGAATTATAATAAATATAATAATATGGCTTCCATAGGAAATATAGGTGTGTTCCATAAGAAAATATTTTCGTTAAAAGATTGCAATACAATACCGATCGTGAACAAAGTTCGTTCCACTGGAAATAGAGGTGTCTCTTATTACTATATATATTACTACTTTACAAAAACAATTAAATAGAAACATTTAAATATCAGTAGTTCTTAGGAAATTGAATTAAAAAGTATGATAAATAAAAATATAAAAATATCTATTAGCTTTTTAGTGTTCACAATAGTAATATTTATGCTTTTCTTTGATCTAAACAACAGTAATGGTTTTTCTTGTTATAATGAAAACATAACGTTAACAAATTCTTCTAATTTTATCTGTACCTCTCAATGGGTAATTATTGAAAAACCTGTTTCTATCATCAACGAAAGCATAATTGCAAAAGGGTTGTTCATAAATAATACTTTTAGTATTACTGGAAATTCTACCTTGAATATCAGCACAATAATAAACAAAGGGAATGCCACAATAAACGCAACGTTGATCGGCGGAAATATTTTTGAGAATTACAGAACTCTGTTGTTAGAAAAACCAATTTTCATTAACTTTAGCTATTTCTTAAACAAAGGCCTTATTATAGATAAGAATTATTTGAATAATGGCGGTTACTCCAACACCTATTTTTCTTATGATGGAAATAACTATGGGTGTAAAGGTGAAAGCTATCCTTTTTCATATGCGGGAAGCGGCGGTGGAAGCCTAGCTACATATAGTCAATGTAATGGAGGAAATACTCTAGTAACAGGAGGACTTGGCCAAGTTACTAGTTACATAAACCATGTACTATACCCAATATATAATAGCTCTGGTAATCATGTTTATCTTTCACCATCTAATTATTCCTTTAATTTAAGTTTGTTGAGCAGTTCTGGCGGAGCATCTTACAATAGTGTAAATAACACATCTCTTTTCATGCGTGGTAGCAGTGGAGTATTACCTTTGATAATAATCTCAAAATCTTTTAACAACGTTGGCAGCATTTACAATCAGGGCCAGTCAATAAATTATTCTGCGATAAAGAATGCAAGCAAATTCCTTGCCTTTGGAATTGTAGGAGCAGGCGGCGGAGGGGTTATTGAAGTTATTTCTGATTTATTTATCAATAATGGCACTTTTAATGTAATTGGAGGTAAAATCTATCTCAATGGTTCGCTTGGACTACCCTCTCCCTATACTACTTCCAATCTTGGATATGGTGGTAATGGAAATGTATTTTTCTTTAAAGCAAACAATAAATTGCTGTTAAATTCCATACATAATTATAATTGGGGTTTACCATCCCAAAGCGCATATAATCCTAATTCTTCGAGCAACTTATCTAATAAAATACAAAATTACTCCGTTACAGCAAAGCTTGAAGCACTTCCCGACTGTAGTTTAAATGGGATTTACATAAATTTAAAAGGATACTACAATAACAACAGTTTTACAAAAGTGCAGCCTATCAGTGATCCAATCTTTTGGGTAAACAGATCAAACACAAACCTCTCTTTATTTCTGTCTGGCAACAACCCTTTGATTCATTATTACAGTAATTTGAGCATAATTCTCAGTAATGCATCAAATACAAGCATAGAAACGTTAAATTTAAGTCAATATCTGCCAGTTAATATAAATTTTTTGGGAAGCCAAAATTTAAGTTTTAAATTACTTAAAAACAGCGAGGTTGTATCCTCCGGCATAAGTTCGTCAGGATTCTACTCGTTTGAATTGGAACAGGGAAAATACTCTCTGTTGTTTGAGGACGGTTCTAGTAATTATACTTATGGTTTATACGTTGCTCCGAATTGCCTTGGTTATGAGAATATTGCAATCTCACCAGGAAAATCTTATTATCTTTATGATTCACTAAATGTCTCTTCAATACCGTTTATATATAACGCCAACCAAACCGTAAGGGAGATAACATCCTATCAGAGTATTAACAGCTGCAATTTCAATATCTCGGTTTTAATAGATTTAGATAAATCGATACTTAGCAGTCTTTCTTCCATGAACAGTAGCATATCTTCTGTGTCAAGTAACAAGATTAACTACGCAAACATTCTAAGTGAAATAAATTACACAAATTACGTGTTAACTGCACACAATACAAAAATTCCTCAAAAACCCCAGAATGTCTCTTTAAATCAAAGCGGTTTAACCATTCTTTCTTATTATAATACAGGAAATTTCACAAAAGAAGTTTTACAGTTAAGCAGCAATGGGACAATAAACCTAAGCTATGGCGCAAACAATAGAATCCAAATCGTGGTAACAAAAGAGAATACGCAGAACATCTTTGTATCCACAGAAAAGGACATTATAAAGGTGTTTAGCTATGTCCCTTCGCTTTTTCTTGGGTTTTTAGGAGGTTTGTGATGGAAGACGAATTAAAGCAGCTTTACGAAGCAGTATTGAAGATAAATGAAAAACTTTCACAGGTAAACAGTAAGAATGATCAGCTTGAATCGCTTATAAATGCGATGTCCCAGTATATCTTAGAAAAAAATGAAGGAGATATAACAGAGCAGGAGATCGTTGTGCTGGATCCGTTTAATATAGGAGGATACAAAAACGTTTCAACTGCAAATGGTAGCGTTCTGAAAGTAAGGTCGAAAGGCCTCTGTGTAAACGGAAGACATTCTGTGGATGAAAGCTCTTCTGTTGTTATATGTTCAAAATGCAATGGAATAGTATGCGAGAAGCATGACACTGGGCTTTCTCCTCCGCTGTGTGCAAATTGCATAAAGGACCAGATAAAAGAGCTGGAACTTTTGCATATTTACATACTTAATGCAGTTAATCTGGGCCTGAATTTAAATGATCTCAGGAAAATAGTAAAGGGTTCTTCTCGGGAATTCAGCATTGCACAGCAAAAGCTGTTAAAAGCAGGCTATCTAGAAAGAGATATTCTTTTCAGAAAGATATTGACTACAAAAGGGGCTTCGGCACTTGCCCTTGGCAGTAAAGTATATGATCTTTCTTTTATGCAGCAAGGTGAATGAATGGAAGAAGTGCTTCAGGAAATCGTTGAAAAATTACGTTTTTTGAAAGAATTTACTGACGTTAAAAATATAGAGAATTTTATTGCAAGATTAAACAAAACAAAAGATCCAGAGATGCAAGCATTTCTATTGTCGAAAATAACGTCCGAATTTCAAAGACTGGAGGCAATGTTTCCAGTTTCTGACCCGTCTTTTCCAGCAATTAAAATCAAAGAAGGAGGGTTGGAAATAGGTGATTTAATCTATAAAGGCCAGAAAATAGGCAGGTTTTCGTTGTCTGTTGAAGATTTGAATAGAAACGTGCTTATAATCGGCTCCACAGGCCATGGCAAAACCTCCCTCATACATAGTATATTGCAAAAGGCGGCTAAGAAGGGCATAAACTATCTTGTATTTGACATGAAAAAGGATTACAAGACATTAAGCTTAGACAAGGATTCCGTTTATATTGACGCGGAAGATTTAAAGATAAATCCTCTAGAGGCGCCAATCAATACCAAAGAGGCAGACTGGGCAGTTCATTTTGCGGACATTTTTTCAGACAGCTTTTCATTGCTTATAGGCAGCAGAGATTATCTTCTGGAAAACACAATAAATCTTTTTTCTTCCTGGGAGAAGAGCTACCCGCCAAGGTTTTCGGATTTGCTTGTTTATATGACTCTGAACGGAAAAAAGAACGATTACTTCAAAGTTATTGAGGGCCGATTAAAAAGCCTTATTTCTTCCTCTCAGTTGTTTGACTGCAATATCGGTATTTCTTTTGAAAACATGAAAGACAAAAATATAATAATCGGGCTAGAAAATGTTGGTTTGGCTGAGCAATATTTTATAGTTTCATTCATCCTTTCTTCTTTTTATTATTCTAACTTAGGTTTAAACAGGGATAACAAATTTAAAAGGTTAATAGTCATAGACGACGCACATTCTATTTTAGATGCGAACAAGGAAAAAGATTATGCCAAAGGCATACCTATACTTCATTCGATAATAGCCAAGATAAGAGAAATGGGGTTTGGCTTTATCTTTTCAGACCAGCAGATTTCTTCAGTGTTGTCAAGTGCAATACAAAATACAAACACAAAATTCATAGGCAAGGTAAACCTTTACTCAGATCTTTACAGGATTCAACCAGGGAATTCGGATATTACTGATAGCATATCAAGATTAAACAAATCCGAATTCTTGGTTTTTAATGAATCAATCCATCCTTTTTGTCTGTTTATCGCAGATAAAACAACTATTGACGGGTTTGTGGACAGTTCCATTTTTGCCGTAAAAAAGGAGATGAATAGAAGCTTCTTAAATTTTTTTAAGGCCGATAATCCGTCCGTAAAAGAAGAGGCTTTTCTGCATGAGATAAGTGCGAATTATTTTTTGAATCTTACCCTGCACATGCAGAACCTTTCAAACATTATGAACAAGGAAGAATTTGATTCAATAAAGATAAGGTTTTTGAACAGCAAAGTTATATCGCAGGCTTCTTTAGATTTTCCCAGCGGTAAAACCTCTAAGTTTCTGTTTATAAACAAGAATTCTACGGAGAATTTAGATCAAATAAAAGATTTGAACCATTTGACAGAAAAAGAGTTTTTCAAAAGCTTATTCAAGTATCTGGTTGTTAACCAGCTGAAATCCAGCAAGGTGAACTTTGAAGAGTATGACGATGGTCTTTTGATAAAAGGTTTGCTTAAAAAATACATTTTAGTTGATTATAACATTGAGAGCTTGAAAAGAATACTTGAAACAAAGTTTGATTCAGTTGTCTTTTTAGTAAAGGACAACTCATTGGAACAGGATGTTCTTGCTGAACTCATAAGGGAAAGCGATGAAAGGCATCTGCTTAACATTAAGGCACTGAAAATTGTACATTACAAAGACTTTAAAATTTAATCGTTTATTTTAATTAAACTTTGCAATATAAGTTTTATATTTAACTTCCAGTCAATTATTAACATGGGCCGGAAGGAGAAGCTGGAAAAAATACTCAAAGACCTAAGCGTTTCCTTCAAAAAGTCCAAACTTCTGGAATACATGGACTTCGGTCCCCAAAACTTTGTTTTTAAGCCAGAGAAAGCGAATATAAACGGAAAGGTGGTTTACAATGCCCTGGCATCTTATGACCTGGAAAAGGATAAATTTTACCTGCTTAAAGAGCTATTTAACCCAGGTCCTCTTGATAATGAGCAAAAAATACAAAGTCTAGAAAGTCAAAAGGCACTCATAATGCATGAGGAAGTGCACAGAGCCGTAATAAAATCAGGTTTGCTGGAAAAATACAATAATGATCCTGTAATAAGCTCCACTTTTTATTTAGATAAATATCACAGTCTGCCGTTTGTTTTAGCTTCTCTCAAATTCAACGGGACGATTTCGAACTATTTCTATATTGACGGTGAACTTGAGGATTTCACAAGTGCTTTCAGTTCTTCCAGCAAACTTGTTGAGTATCTCATGGCTCAAAATCCTGCCAGCATCAAAGAAAGTCTATACCTTTTGGATTTAACAAATTTAAAGGAATCAGCGAAAGAAACAGCGTTAAAACTACATTCTACAGGATTAAGTTTCAGGGATGGCACGATGTTCGCGATTAGTAGCAAAGAAGCGCTTGTTTACTTCAAAAAGGCCTTTTATACGGCAAAATTAAATGACACTACGAGCAACATGTCCATAACTTACAAAAAACTTGATTTGCTGTAGAATTTTACAAAGATTAAGAAAACCGCATTGAGAAGGCCCTAATGGTTAAAAACGTATTTAAAAGGAAGAAAAGTTTAATATATACACGGAGTACAATAGTTATGGTAGGAGAAAAAAAATTTCATTCTGTTCTGTCTTCAACCGCTGTTAAATTATCCATATATTCATCCTTCCTAGATTTTGGCCTGGCAATATCAGTATTTTTCCTGCAGAGGAAACTGCTTCCAGTTGCGATGACGTCATTCCTTTTGAATCTATTCGACACGGCCATAGCTTATTTGACTTTTGCAATAATCGGCCTGTTTTTAGCGGCCGCGGCTTTAAGATTCAGGGAAAGAGTCATAACAATAACGCCACTTATGCACAAAGCAGAAAAGATTAATATAAGAAAGGTAAAGATTTCATTGCCTAAGGAGACTTTCAATGACAACAAGGTTAAAATGGCCGTCTTAAAAGTCAGACCTGCAGACTTAGATCAGGAGATACAAAGGGTAGTCACAAAAAACAAGCAGAATTTCATAAAATTCAACGGAGTATGGTACAAAGTCGCGAACGATAAATTCGATAAAGTCGCCAGACCAGACTATTAATTTTGAATAGATAGTAATTTAACTTTTAAAGCTTTCATAATTAAATGAAAGGACAGGGGCTTCCGATTTCAACATTGATTATAATCATATTAGGGATACTAATATTGGTTATGGTGGTGATATTTGTCATTCTGCCAATCGCAAAAACTTCAAGTTCAATAAAACCTCCTGCTTCGAATGTCAGTGCATTTGAGTTTACTTGCAGCACAGACTGCAGCTTGGCCAGCAGTCCGAACCCTGCAAGCACATCTTTTTGCACTGCAACCATGCCAGGATATTCTTCATTGCACTGTTACAGCCAGATTCCTGGCACTAGCAGCTATTTCTATGACAGCGGTAGCTGCGTTTACACAGATACCTACGGCAAAAGCATAACGGCAGGCAGCAGCGATTGTTGAGTTTCACGTCCATAAAAAATAATTCTCTCTTAAAACCAGAGCATTTAGTCCTTGCCGAAGAAAACTATAAATTATAAGGAGTTAAAATAATTATATGTTTACAGGTTCTAAATCCAGATTTTTTTTGGATGAAAGTACTAAAAAAATCTTATTGCGGGAGGTGCGCCACTGTATCTAGTATGGTTTCTGCTACTTGGCTAGAAGGCTTTGACCCTTCTTATATATTTAAATCAAAAGAGGATTTTAAAAAATGGCTTTTGTCGCATATAGACCTAACTTATCTGCCGGCTTATCTCCCTGACAGCAAGTTAAGGGAGTTCATTAAAAAAGCAATGGATTATGGATTTAGTAGGGTATGTATACCAATAACAGCCGTTTCAAGAGCGGAGGAATTTATAGGTGGCAGCGGAAAGCTTGAGTTAATAACGTTCATTTCTTCTTTTCACGGCAATAGAGACTTAATAGACGGAAAAAGACAAGCATGTTCCTCGGCCATATCTTTTAAAACGGACGAGATAGAATTCAGTCCTAACCTGTCTTTATTGGCAGACAATCCAGATATGTTTAAGGCAGAAATCAATTCTATCCTTGAGCTAACAAGACAAACAAATAAGAAATCCAAAATATATATCGAAATAGACAAGTTGCCAGAGGACATGATAGAAAAAGCAATAAGATTATCGCAGGAATGTTTGCCAGATTACATCAGCATATTCATAAGATTGTTAGAAGAGGAAACATACGACGGTGAAAACCTCAACTTTTCAAAAGACTGGTTTGAAAAAATAGACAGGGCACTTGGGAAGGATAAAAAGACAAATCTAAAAGTATATGGCAGGATAGACAATTTTAACAACCTACTTCCGATTCTTTACTTGGCTACAAAATATGGTTGGAACTTTGACAACTTTAGGGTAGGCACAGAATACGGATTCGATATAATCGATGGTTTGGACACGTCATAGTAAAATAGGTTTATAGCTTGGTAAGGCGGCAGAGTCACAGTTTCCTTTTCAATTTTTCAATTTCATTTTTTGCCTTTTGGTCGTTTTCTATCTTCAAACAAGTGTCAACCGCTGCGACTATTGTTTTTCTCAGCTGGTTAAATGAATTGCTGCTGCCAGCCAGTTCCCGAAATTTATCGGAATGGCCTGCTACGCTTTCAGGGGCTATCTTGAAATCAATGTGTCCGGTTGGAACGGTCCTGCTGACATTTGCTTCGTCCGTTGCTCCTACCTGCCGGTCCCTTTTATCATAGAGTTTGGTGGCGTTTACTCCCTGCTTTTTCAAGCTGTCGTACAAGATTTCATCTATTACGGGGGCGTTTTTATACTCCTTGTATACAGGTGCTACCTGCTTGACAGTAGTTTCCGTTTTATAGGCCTTTCCTATATCAATAGCTATCCTTTTTATTCTGCCGTAAGCATGCATCAGGTAACTACTTTTAGTGCTTCTTATGTCTACCTCCAAGATAGTTTTATCCGGCACTATATTGGAGGCCTGGCCCCCTTCCTTTACGTACATTCCAACTAATACATGCATATATTTGTTGAAAGACGCGGTAGCATTTCTTATGCTAATATAAGTCGCTATAAGCGCGTCAAGTGCGTTTGTACCCATTTCTGCTTCTTCCAAGTGGCTGGCCTTTCCCTTGAAAACAATCTCTGCAGTTATGTCGGCAGGCGATTGGCAACCGACATTCCACTGCGAATCAGGGTGTACGCCGATGACAAAATCGATGTCATTGAATGATCCGATCTTGACTAGCACATCTTTGCTTCCCGCGTATTCTCCTATTCCTTCTTCAGACGGCGTACCAATTACGACTATTTTCCCCTTATAGCCTTTTTCCTTTAATTTTATTGCGGTTCCAACGGCCCAAGCAGCTATGAGGTTATGTCCGCATGAATGGCCGTTGGGCAGCGCATCCTCCTCACATAATAATCCTACGACTGGTCTACCGCTGCCGTATTCTGCCCTAAAAGCCGTCTTCATTCCGCCGTACGGCTTCTTTACTTTAAAGCCCCTCTTTTTCAGAAAGTCAGAAAGCAAAGCGGACGTTTTGAATTCCTTGCTGCCTATTTCTGCAAGATTGAATACCTTTTTTGAAATTTCAAATATGTCATTAAATTGACCGTAACCATCGTTTGTGTTCATATAAACTTGTATATTTGTGTAATTTAATGATTTCTTTAAGTTTTTATACTTCCAAACGTTCTATAAATCATGGGCTTGCTGAAAATAATATTTTATGTAATAATCGCAATAGTCGTTTTTTCGTTGATCTCTACATACATAATAAACATAAATGCGCCTGAGGTTGCCGGACTTATAAGCCAATCTGTTACTTCTTTCTTTAAAAGCGCCAATTCAAATAATACTCTAGTTTCAAATGGGGCCAATTTCTCTTATCCAGGAGACTGGCTTATCTTTTCGCCTTCTGTTGTAAATGGCGTTCCAATTCTGTCGCAGAACAACAGCATTTCCAAAGGCATATCCAACGAGCTTACAAACTCTTCAGTATCGATAATAATACCAAATTCCTACGTTTCCAATCTCATTGGAGACATACCAAGCGTAATCTCAGGGGCACTGTCAAAGAACTTGAGCCTTGCAAGCATAAGCAAGCTGATAAAAAACGTCAATTTAGTACTGGTCTCTGATTTCAATGCGCCGGCCAACTTTTCAAATGCGACCAACATAAATGAGGTATCGGGGTTTTTAAACGCTTTCAAGATAAACACCTTGAATTATTCCAACATAAATTTGTCGGGAGAACCAGGCGTTATGATTACCGATAAAAATATCAAGATACCACAAATCGATAACCTTTCATTTGCATACGTTAAAGTAGCCATAGCAATAACTGGAAAAACAGTTTGCATGGTTTTCGGCTTGTCTGCCCAGAACAGTTCGATAAACACGGTCAACATTGCTTTCAAAAGGGTAACCGAAAGCATAAAATGCAGAGAAAAGTAGTTTTATGATTTTCAGGCTCCGAAGCACTAAATGTATTTAGAATCAAATAAGTCTTTGTAAAGATTGGAGCTAGAGGGATTTGCACCCTCACCTTCACGAGCTTCAGTCGTGTGCCCTCCTGTTGGGCGATAGCTCCAAAGATTATGATTGCTCGATTAATATTAATATTTATACTCATTCAAAGGAGAATTTGCATACTTCGTTATTAACAGCAGAACATTCCTTTTCATTCAATTTTAACATAGTCCCTGTGATCTTGTAAGACAAGCTAGACAGTACGCTGCCGAGCAGGAAACACCTTTTTTCTATTGCATCATCTATATGCATTGCGTTGAATGAATTGTATACGTCTACCTCCATCAAGTAGCCCAAATCCGTTTTTAGCGTCTTTATCTTGCCAAATCCGCTTAAGACGGATATTATACTAAGATCCGTCAAACCGTATTTTTCCTTTATAATCTGCAGGTTGTATTGCTGATACAACTTTGCAAGTTCTTTTCCGGCCTGGTTTTCTATGCCGTATACCCCCTGGCCGATTATCTTTCTCAGTTTACTGAAAAGATACGGAAAGTAAACGACTGGTATTATCTCGGATGGTATCGAATTTATAAAAATGTCCGTTTCGTCCTTTGTTATCTCAACTTCTTTCAAATTTTCGTTTTTTTGATCGAATATCTGCGACGGTATGTATGCATACTCGCTTCTGCCCTCCTTTACGTTTATATTAAAGTAATCTATGTCGGAATCGCCCGTACTTCTACATTTCTCTTCTGTAACTTCTACGTCTCTGTTCGTTATAATCCTGTAAATCCCCGCCAAGATACCCATACTGTTGAAACAGTAAGGAGAATTTGATATCAAGTTCAAATATGAGTTGGCGTTCCCGTCTATGCTTATCTTGTAGAGGTTTAAATCGCTTGACACTTTATTCATCCTACCGAACCCTATTTCCTTAAAAAAATCGAATATCTCTATTTCGGTTTTTTCTTCCCCTTTAATCTTCAACATTTTTCTTTTTATCAAATCCTGCAAAAAAGAATAGAAAACGGTAGATGCCGTCTCTTGAAAGATGCTTTTTGTCGCAAGGCCAAGTATTATATTAACAGAATTCTGCAGCGATTCAAGGCTTCCTTTCGGCAAAACCAACACGCGCATTTTGTTTAAAAGGTAAATGCCACGGTCATCGTCGTATTCCAGTTTTAATTCCATATATTAGATAAATTAGCAAAATTTATATGCTTTTAAATCTTGTACTTAAGATGGACACTTTGAAAGTTAAGCTTAAAACAATAATTTACATGTTTGCGGTTTTATTGGCAGTTATAATTGTCGTTGTTTTGTATCTGCTATTTTTTGTGAACGGCTCAGTTACAAAAAGCGCCGGAAACAATTGGTTTAGCATAAATGGCGCTTCTCCTATAATCAATAATGGTAAACTCTGGGTAAATTTTGCCGGGATAGAGGGCTGTGAATACTGTGCAATAGAAAGATTGGCTTTTTTCGATGCTTTAAGCAACTTTGGAAATTGGAGTTATTATGGCAAGGCAGTAACGCTTAATACTTTACCGGTTACGAATTATTCCGAGCTTCCTCAGGCAAACACGTTATTTTATCATGCATATGAAGGGGACTGGACGGTGAATTTCCTTAATCCTAACTTGGTTTACACTTCCAAATACGTCAATTTTACATCCGAGGAGCTTTACAATGATCAATATCCAAGCCCTTCTTCATTGCAGTCGTTTACTCCACTTGAAAACAAGTATGTATCCAAATATGATCCGCAAGGCGCGGTCCCATTTTCGTTGATAGGTGGAAATTTCTTTGAAGTTGGGGCCGGTTCCAGTTTGGTTAATAACGGAGTTCCTATAATCTTTGCTTCGAATGGAACGGGTTACATGCCAGATTATATAATAAACCAGTTCAATACCACAGGTTCTGCTATAAACAAAGGGATAACAGAAGAAGCGAATTACATAACTGCAATGATATGCAAAGACATAAACAACGCTGCAGCAGTTTGTTCTTCTTCTCTTCCGTCAGTTTAACCTAGAATAACTATTAATAAGGGTTTTATTCATTAAATTGGATGGTTCAACATCATTACTATAAGCATAAGCTGGATAATGGTTTGGAGGTTATCCTAAGCCCGAATAAATACCTCCACAGCACTTCTATAGACATAGGATTTAACTACGGGTTTTTTAACGAAAAAAATAGGATGTCGGGAGTTTCCCACTTGATGGAACACATGATTTTCGAAGGCACTGGTAAAATAAGCAAGGAAAATTTAAGGAACTTGCTTGCAAATGAAACGGTGTACTGGAATGGCGAAACCGATGCTGAAATGACTTCTTACCAATTTAAGTTATTCAATTTATCGAAAGGCAAAATGATGTTTGATGGGCTAGCGGAGATGCTTTTTAATTCAACTTTTGAAGAACAAAACCTAAAAAAGGAAAAAACAGCTGTGATCAATGAGGTGCACAGTAATTTCGGCTCTGACCTAGCATTGGAAGGGGCAGTTGCTAGGGCGTATCTATTCAAAAAACCAGCAACAACATTTTTCGGAGGCAATCCGCTAATAATCGAAAACATATCAAGAGACGTGGTATTTGATTCATATTCAAAGTACTATTCTCCTGGCAACGCAGTCATAGCGATTGCGGGAAATTTCAATAAAGAAAAGGCTATTGACGGCATAACTAATGCATTTAAAAACATCGCAAAAGATACCACAACACCGAATTTAGAGGTATATACCGGTAAGACAAAATATAAAGACATACATATGAAAAGTTTCAATCCATACAAAGGGCAGTCTTCCATAATATTCGGAATGAAATTGCCGGGTGCGGATCAGCTTTATAGAAAAGGAGAAGAGGGGCGGGCAAGCATAAGCTACATTCGAAACCTTTTGACGGAGCGTTTGACATACAGAATGCGTGACGAAGCCGGGTTGGCGTACATGGCAAATTCAGATGCTGCTATCGGAAAGCATACTGGCTATATAGTAGCTTACGCCCGAGTAAAAAATAAAAGCGTGGAAGACGGCAAGAAAATAATGTTTGGCGAAATAGAAAAAATAATAAATGGCGAGGTGGATGGCGAATCAATATCCCGCTCGAGATTAACTACAAAGTTAATCATATCCGACGTGTTTGATTCTACACTTGAGCATTCAACGGCAATATTAAGTTCTGCACTAAAATACGGCAGGTCTCCTCTTGAGCTTTATAATGAGTTTGCTAGTTTGAATTTAGATGACGTAAGGTCGGCAGCCGCAGACTATCTGAAAACCGACGGCCAGGAGGATTCCGTCCTAATCATATCGAATTAGTTAAAACATATTTAAGCAATAAATTCACTAAAATAAGGATGCTAGGAAGAAAAGTAAAAAACATAGAGATAAAAAAAAGGGAAACCGTTTCTGACTTGGTAAAAGCTTTTTCGGAGAGCGGAGGCTTCACAGCAAAGAAATTGGCTGTGGCTTCGGATATTTTTAAAGAGATGGAAAACGACAAAAAGTGCGTTAAGTTTCTTTCTTTTCCAGCCGATGTGATATCCACAGGGTTAAGGGGAGTGATTGTGGATATGGTGAAGAACAAACTTGTGGATGTCATAATAACTACATGTGGAACATTGGACCATGATTTAGCCAAAGTATGGAAAGACTATTATGCAGGGAACGAAATGTCAGACGACGCTAAATTAAGACAGGAAGGAATAAACCGCCTTTATAACATATTTATACCAAATGACAGCTACGGCTACGTTCTTGAAGACAAACTTATCCCAATATTAAAGGAGGCGGCAGGTCAACAGAAAGAATATTCCACAAGCGAGTTGATATCTTTCATTGGAAGCAAAATAAGCAAGGAAAAGAACGCAAAAGAGTCGATAGTCTTCTGGGCTTGGAAAAACAACATCCCTATGATAGTACCCGGAATAACGGATGGGAGCGTAGGTTCGCAGATATGGATGTATTCGCAGAAAGACAAAGATTTTAAGATTAATCTTATAAAAGATGAAGACCTTCTCGCAGGAATAGTTTTTAAGGCAAAGAAGAGTGGAGCTTTGATGCTAGGAGGCGGTATATCCAAACATCACACAATATGGTGGAACCAGTTTAAGAATGGTTTGGACTATGCAGTATACATGACTACTGCGGTTGACTGGGACGGCAGTTTGTCAGGTGCAAGATTAGAAGAAGCAATTTCGTGGGGTAAGGTAAAACCGGAAGCAAAGCAGATAACTGTAGAAGGGGATGTTACCGTACTGCTACCGTTGTTGTATTCTTCTTTTTTGGGGTGAAAACATGAAAATATCGGAATTGAAAGACGGAATGAGTGACATAGACTTGTCGGCTGAAATAACCGAGATAGGAGAAGCGAGAGAAGTCATGACGAAGTTCGGCAGCAATAAGGTTGCTACCGCAAAAATAAAAGATGACAGCGGAGAATGCAAGCTTTCTTTGTGGGGCAAGCAAATCGAGATGTTCTCTGTCGGGGACAATGTTGAAATAAGCAAAGGCTACGTTAAATCCTTTAGGGATGAGCTGCAGGTTAATGTCGGTAAAACAGGATCTATAAGAAAGCTTTAAATTATGCTTTATTCATACTTAGTATCCCTTCTTGTAATACTTGTAGGATTCTCGCTGTATCCGTTGATATCAAAAAAATACATAGGGGGAGTAGGTTACAGGAAATTTATACCGATATTCCTTGGATTTTCGGCGATTGGTACGTTGTTCGTTCCGTTCTTAGTTTATGGACATTTTACGTTTGACGCGGGATACATTCCATTACTCGCGCTTTTGGGTGCAATGTATACCTTTGCAATGTATCTAGCCCTTTATTCAGTAGAGCACTACAACATATCCATAATCAATACAATCATGGGCTCACAGCAGGTTCTTATAGCACTGTTTAGCAGCGTCTTCTTTTTTATTTCAGAGTTAAGAACCGTTATCATCCCGTTTTTAATCGTCATTGCAGGAGTGCTGATCCTTTTGTTTAATGAAGGTGGAAAAACAAGGTTCTCCAAATATGCAGCGTTTACGTTGATAGCCGTGTTGATGTGGGTTTTTATGTGGGTATTGTTTTACACCATAAACACCGGTTTTCCACTGCTTTACTATGCAGTACTGCAGTCGTTTGCGTTCTTGTTCTGCCTGCCGGTAGCGTTGCTGCAGAACAAGCACAAGTCTATATCCTACTACCTGTCTGACAGAAAATTCAATTACATAGCCCTGGCTGGAATACTGAATGGTGTAGCTACGGTGGTATTCTCATTTGCTTACAAGTTCAATGCCGTTTTGACTCCTTTTGTGGCACAGCTAGCCATTCCAATAGTCATCGTAGCGTCATTTTTGTTCCTCAGCGACCGGCCCAAAAAGTTTGGCGTAATAGGGATAATAGTCATAACTCTTGGTTCGTTTTTGTACATCGTGGTCTGATGTTTTACGCTTCAAGGGAATATTCAGTTTTGCCTATCTTTCTCGCGGTGAGAGAATAATTATCATTAAACTTGTTCATTTTCGCGTTTACATCTACTTGATACAAGCCGAATGAGATATCGTTAAGTTTGTCTTTTATTTCTTGGCTTTGTGAAAGCTTCAGAAGTGCATCGGCTTGCCTGTCAAAGAATGTTATGCTTGAACTGTAAACGCCATCATCAAGTATGCCCCTTATGCGAAGGGTTTTTGACAGTGCTTTGTCCTTGTGTATGTCGCATTCAACATCTACCTTCTTTTTGCATATATTACACCTGATAAGGTAAATATCGTCGGAAAACAGCCTTGTTATGAATCCATTGATGTCTGCCGTTTCCCCGTCTTTTATGTCCTTTATTTTCTTATACTCTGTTTTTGTTTCTTCTTTCTTTTGGATGGTGTTTGAGTTTACAGAGATTGCGCTTCCGCTTCCAAGATTCAATTCAATCATCCCGTTAAAAGGATTCTCCTTTGAGTATGCATTAGCTATTGAAATATTCTCTCCGTCTTTGCTGCCCATTATCTTATCTATGTAGTTTTCATTCCAGGTCACCACTGGTATCTCCCCAGTTTCGTCTTCTACCACAAAGTTCATTACCCTCGCTTCTCTTCCCTTTACAGTTACTGTCCTCGGGGGAAATTTTCTTTTTATCTTTGCCGACAAGTTTACATGGTTTATCCTCTGGTTTATCTCGTTTATCTTGTAATCTCTTTTTATCGGTATTATGCCATTCTCTGTCGCGAGCATCCGTAATATGGCGTCTTCCGTTAACTCCGGAAACTGCTTTTTCCTCTGGTTTATCTCGTTAAGTATTTCTTCCTTTGACATCTTGCCCTTTTCATTTATCTTGTCAATTATCCATTCTTCCATCATTTTATGACCGACTCAACCGTAGCTTTTATCTCTTTGTACGATTCTTCGTCCCTCCCTTCGTAGTATACCCTAAGTATAGGTTCAGTATTGGATTTTCTGAATAGCATAAATCCGTGTTCATTTATTATCTTTATGCCGTCGATTTTTTCGGTTTTTCCGAATCTAGCGGCGCTTTTTTCTATTCTAACCATTTTGGCGGTTCTTTCTGCTTCATTTTTGAACGGCAGAGACAAAGACCCAAAATAAATTTTCGGGAATTGACTAACAAGCTTACTCAGCTTCTTTCCCGTTTTATTCAATATGCTTGCTAATAGAACTCCCCCCAGTAATCCATCTGAGAATGGGAAGTACCTTGCAAAATAATAATGCGATGCAGTTTCTACACCCAGGTCGAATTTTTTATCGGCAAGCCTTTTTTCTATGTTCGGCCTGCCTACCTTTGAATACGTTATTTTTGCGAATTCTTCAAGGTGCGAAGAGCAGGCCACCGTAGCCACTACTTTCTTAAGTTTTAGGTACTTGATGAATATCATCGTTATAACCATCGGATCTACAAAAGCACCGTTTTCGTCTACAAAGGCTACCCTGTCTCCGTCCGCGTCGAACTGCATACCCAAATCAAGCCTATTTGCTTTAACCATCCTCCCCAGCTCAATGGCGTTTTCTTTTATCGGTTCTGGGGTTTTGCCATAAAAATTGCCGTCCGGCTTTTTGTGCAGTAGTTTAACTTTACAGCCTAACCTTTTTAAAACATCAGGAGCTATGCTTGTCGTTGAGCCGCCCATACTGTCTATCCCTATTTTAAGCTTCATCTTTTTGATTCCCTTCGTTATGTAACCTATGTACCTTTCGTAGTAATCTCCTTCCTTTAAGCTGCCGATATTTTCGGCAAACTCTTCAGTATCATATATTTTCTTTATCTTTTCAGGCGTGACGGTGACTCCATTGTTGTAAGGCAGCAAACCAGTATACCTTGCGGGATTGTGGGAGGCGGTTATGCACAGGCCGTTCGTTTTTTCCATAAACGAGGCAAATACCGGTATCATTATGGGCCCTAACCCCAAATCCACAACTTCTTTTCCGCTTTCTATCAGACCTTTTTTAACGTAGTCTTTTATGGCAAGACTTCCAATCCTATTGTCATAGCCTAAAAATATTTTTCTGCCTTTCAAAGACGTTGCTATGGCCCTGCTTATCCTGTATGCCTTCTCTTCATCTATTTCCTGCGGGTATAATCCACGTATGTCGTATTCCTTAAATATCTCCATAGATTATATTGTGTCTGATAATATAAAAATAATCAAGGCGTTATCCGCTGACTATCCTGCCTATCGCAATCTTTAACCCTTTTATGCTTTCCTCCTTATCCGCATTAAGATCATTAAAGAAAGGCAGTTTTGCAAGCATCGGCAGGGAGATTTTTACGCTGCTACTCCCTATTTCATTTTTTTCGCCGCATTTTTTGCATACAAAGTAACTCATGTTCTCTATAACTCCGATTACAGGGATGTTAAGACTCTTTGCGACAACGATCGTTTTCTTGCCTATTAAATTTGAAAGTTCTTGCGGAGTCGTTACTATTACGGTTCCGTCTACTGGTATGGACTGGAATACCGTTATAGGTGCATCGCTTGTTCCGGGCGGAAGATCCAAAAAAAGTATGTCTAACTCTCCCCAGTTAGTGTCGTTGTACATCTGTTTTATTGCGCTGGAAACTAAAGGGCCGCGCCATATTATTGCTTCAACGTCTGTAAGCATATCCACGGACATAATTTCTATCCCGTCTTTTATCACAGGGATTATCTTCTCGTCTTTATCCGCATATGCCCTCTCTTTTATGTTAAACAGTGAGGTTATGGACGGGCCAGATATGTCGCAGTCCAGTATGCCTGTTTTGTAGCCCATTGAATTTGCAGTTTCGGCCAAAAGTTTTACTACGGTGCTTTTTCCAACGCCACCTTTTGCAGAGTAAACTGCAATTATTTTTTTTATGCTTTTTTTCTCGTATCTTTCTATGCTTTGCGGCATCGTTATGCGCTCCTTTCTTATAACGTCTTTTATATCGTCCAATTCCTTTTTAGTCATGAACCCAAAGTTTACTTCTACATCATCATATCCTCTCTCCTTAAGCGCCTTTTTAACGTCTTTCTCTATAGTTGAGGATAAGGGGCAGCCAGGCACCGTTAATTTTATGTTTACCTTTGTTTTTCCGTTTTCCTCTTCTACGGAATCAATCATTCTAAGCTTTACTATGCTCAAGCCTATCTCAGGATCTTTTATGGGTTCTATTGCGTCAATTATACCTTTGAGTCTGTCGCCTTCTAATTTCATGTTTTACCAAAACAGGATTATTTTTTCTTTTCTTCTTCTATGTCAGTTATACCGTTCGATGTAATCTCAAAAGACGCTTCTCCTTCCGGCAAACTCGGGGAATCGACTAGTTTTGCGACTCTCGAGCCCTTCTTTCCCTTTCTGAGGTATATTCTGTAAGTTGCTACGTGTCCTATTATGTGGCCACCAACTGCTGTCGTTGGATCTCCAAACATAACGTCTGGCCTGGCCATTACCTGGTTTGTTATGTAAACTGCTACGTTGAATCGATCAGCAAGTCTTTGTAGGTTGTGCAGCACAACATTTACCTTTTGCTGTCTGTCAGCCAAAGTCCCTCTGCCGACGTATTCTGCACGGAACAGGGCCATCATGCTGTCTACCACTATCAATTTTATCTTAGGATCCGCATTTATAAGTTCAGGTATTTTGTCTACCAAAAGAACCTGGTGGTCAGAGGAGTAGGCCCTTCCTATTTTTATGTTCTGAAGAGCTTGTTTTGAGTCCAGACCCTTTACTGCTGCCAATTGTTCAATTCTTGCCGGCCTAAACGTTCCTTCGGTATCAATCCATATAGCATGTCCTTCCAACCCGCCTTTTTCTAACGGCAGTTGTACATCTACTGCCAGCTGGAAGGCGATCTGGCTTTTTCCAGAACCGTACTCACCATAGCATTCAGTTATGGACTGTGTTTCTACACCACCGCCCAACAAAATATTAAGAGCTTCACTTCCAGTAGATATTCTCTGCACGCTTTTTCTTTTGTCCTCGAATTCTAATCCAGACATGAAATTCATTTTCGATGCTTCGCGCGCCTCCGCTACGATTTTTCTTGCCGTCGGCTCTCCAATGTCGCATACTTCTACCAAGGTCAATGGATTTGCAGTCGCAAGTGCTATTATATCCTGATAACCTGCATTTCTTATTTTCGAAGCAATGGCGCTGCCGACTCCCGGCAAATCTTTTATGTCCTTGTATTCAAAGTCCGAACTTACTTCTTTTTCATCAGTTGCTTCATTCTGCTCGATTTCGTCTTCTTCCATTTTTACCTCACTTTACCCTGTTCAATACAATTGTAGTATCTGTCCTGCCGATTCCTTTTTCTTTTCTTAATTGCGAAACGACAAAATTTGAAAGTTCTTCTATGTTGCTGTATTTTAATCTTACCAATAAATCCCACTGGCCACTTATAAGCATGACTTCTGTTACTTTTTCATCGCTGCTAATCGCCTTTGCTATTTCT
>JAKBRA010000021.1 GCA_021834945.1 Nanobdellota archaeon
GAAACACTTTAACGAGATTGTAAAGGTAGCAGATGTTATAATGGTTGCTAGGGGAGATCTCGGCCTAAACATAGATATTGCGGATTTGCCAGAGGTCCAAAAAAAGCTCTTATCTTTATGCAATGAAAACAGCAAGCCAGTTATAACAGCTACACAGATGCTTGAATCTATGACAAACAATGTAATGCCCACTAGGGCCGAGGCAGATGATGTTTTTACTGCAATAGATGAAGGAACGGATGCGGTCATGCTTTCGGAAGAAACTGCTATAGGAGTTTATCCTTTAAAGGCGCTGTCGATGTTAAAACGAATAATAGAGAAATATCACTATTCGGGTATTGTAAAAAGATACAAGATAACAGATATACATGATGCCATATTAAATTCAGCGATAGATCTCGTCATAAACACCAAAATAGATAAAATAATAACATTTACTCCATCGGGAAGAAGCGCATTCAGGCTTTCAAGGCACCATATTCAATTGGATATATCTGCAATTACAACCAGCAAAACAACATTTTCTAAGTTGTTCTTCAGCAAAAATGTTAAAGGAATACTTGTAAAAAGCCTCGAAAAAGCGGAAGCCAATCTTTTTAATATAGCTAAAGAGCATGGTATAAAAAAGGCGATAGTCATTTCAGGTTTGTCCTTGAGCGAAAACTCGACGGAAAATATAAGGATAATAAGCTTTTAAATGCTATCATTTTTGGATAAAAAATACGTTATAAATGCAAAATTGAAAGAATTTATATGTTAAGTGAAACATAATCTCAAATGTTAACCTATTTAAACGTAAAAAATCTATATCAGTAAATAAAACAATTGCAATTAGATTATGGGACATCAAATAACGAAGAAGAGCACTCCAAGAAGGGGAAGTCTGCAGTATTACCCTATAAAGAAGAGCAAACGGCCTTACAACACGGTCAACAATTTCAAGGACTTAGAGAAGGGTGAGATAGGTGGTTTTGCAGGCTATAAGGCAGGGATGCTGCAGCTTGTTTACATTGATTCTGATAAAAACTCACCGACGTTTAAGATGGAGGTAATGACGAACGCAACCATACTTGAATGCCCTCCTTTGCTGGTTTGCGCGGTAAGGTTCTACAATAACGGAGTAACTGTGGGAGAAAGCTGGGGAACAGGTATAAACAAATACGTTCAGAGAAAGGTAAAATTCAAGGAGAACAATAAAAGCATAGACGATTTTAAAGGAAAAGCAAATGATCTTCGTTTATTGGTGGCTACACAGCCTTGGTCAATAGGTCTCAAGAAGAAACCAGAAATATTTGAATTGGCAGTAGGCGGTAAATTTGATGATAAACTAGAGACTGCAAAGAATTTTTTAAGCAAGTCAATAGAAGTTTCTTCGGTTATAAAAGATGGTAATTTCGTTGATGTTGGTGCAATAACAAAAGGCAAGGGTTTCCAGGGTTCCGTGAAGCGTTATGGTGTAAAGATATACCCTGTGCATGCCAGTAAGTCAAGAAGAAAAGCCGGTAACCTAGGCGCAGAGACAATGGCAAAGGTTCAGTACACGGTTCCACAGCATGGTAGGCTTGGTTTTAATTCAAGAGTAGAGTACAACAAGTTCGTTTTCAAGGTTGTAAAAGATCCGCAGGAGGTAAACATCCCAAGCGGCTATAAGAATTATGGCAACATAAAGGGAAGCGCAATTGTCTTAAAAGGTTCTGTACCTGGGAGTGCAAGCAGATTGATTATAATGAGAAAAGCAATAAGGCCTACAAGAAAGGCCGAGCCGGTAAAAATAACATTGTTGAAGTGATATGGTAAAAGTATTTTCGTCTGATGGTAAGGAAAATGGTGAGATTCAATTACCAGAAGTATTCAACACAAAATTTAACTATTCTACTTTTAAAAAGGCATTTCTTGCAGAGCAGTCCGAAAAGTTCCAGCTTAAGTACACTGACCCTATGGCTGGTAAAAGAAAGGTGGCAGAACTTACAAAAAGGCGAAGGTCTTTCAAGACAAGCTATGGACGAGGATTAGACAGGACTCCAAGGAAAACTCTTTCCAGAGTAGGAACGAATTTTAGTTACATGGGGGCAGTTGCTCCAAATACCGTGGGCGGAAGGGAAGCTCATCCTCCACAAGCTGAGAAAAAGCTTGTAAAGGAAATAAACAAGAAGGAAAGGAAACTTGCGATTAAGATGGGGATAGCAGCATCAGCCGATATAAAAAGGGTTTCCATGTTTCATGCTATTAACGGCATAAAGGAACTACCAATAGTTATAGAGGATTCTGCAGTAATGGTAAAAAAGACAAAGGAAGCCAAAAATCTGTTTTCTTCCATTGGTTTAAATGCTGAACTTGAAAGAATAATGAAGAAAACTATAAGAAGTGGAAAAGGAAAATTAAGGGGTAGAAAGTACAAGAAGAAGCTAGGTATAGTTCTTGTTGTGAAAGATAATGAAAAAGTTTCAAGCGCATTTTCAAACCTTAACATAAAAGTTACAAACCCTTCCTCCCTTTCAATGACTGATGTTTCACAGGCGGGCAAGCCTGGCAGGTTGATAATATGGACAAAGGGGGCAGTTGAAAATCTCAGGTAAACATGGAAGAAAATCTAAAATATATAATAAGTGTTTTGAGCGGCGAGAAGTCAACAAGATTGATGCAGATGGAGAACAAGCTTTCTTTTATAGTATCAAAGGATTCGAACAAGATATTAATAAAGAAAGAGGTGGAATCTCTGCTTAAAGCAAAAGTAGAGAGCATAAACATAATAAATAGAATGGATTCCAGAAAGGTGGCTATAGTAAAGCTAAAGCCTGAATTCCAGGCAATGGATATTGCCACGCAGCTCGGTTTAATCTGATTTGTTTTGCTGTCTGAAAACATTTTTAAATTTAAATATTCTAAGATAGCTAATGCTGATAGGGTTTAAATTGAAAGTAATGGGAAAGGATTTGGAAGGAAAGGTTATAGATGAAACGAAAAGCACTTTGCTGCTCGAAACAGAAAGTGGCATAAAAAGAGTTATAAAGGATGGAAACAGATTTATAGTACATATGAATAAAAAAGAAATAAAAGTGAGTGGAAATGATATCAGTATGAGGCCATGGGAATATGCTTTATGAAGATTTGAAAAAACCAGAGAATAGCTGCAATGACATACATTGTCCTTATCATGGACAATTAAAGGTTCATGGCAGAAGGTTTGAAGGAGTAGTTACTTCGGCAAAAGCCGATAAAACAGTTGCAGTAAGCTGGACGGTTTTCAGAAGACTGGGAAAATACGATAGATATGTAAAAATAAGAAGCAGGGTTCTTGCCCATAACCCAGAATGCATATCGGCAAAATTAAATGATAAGGTAGTGATATACGAAACAAGACCAATAAGCAGGTGGAAAAGATTTGTAGTTGTGAGGAAATTGCAGTAATATGGGAACAGGAAGGAAGGGAGCTGGTTTAAAGGCCATAAGAGCAAAGATTTCTAAGTCAATAAACGTGGGAAGCTGGATAATGGTAGCTGACAATTCTGGAGCAAAGATAGTAAAAGTGGTAAACATAAGAAATTATCATGGTGTAAAGGATAGGCAGCCGAAGTGCGGAGTAGGAGATACAATATTTGTCGTTGTAAAGAAAGGTTCACCCGATACTGTACACAAGAAGTTCCCAGCAGTAGTCGTAAGACAAAGAAAAGAGTACAGAAGACATGATGGCACAAGGGTTTCATTTGAAGATAATGCATGCGCAATAGTCAAGGACATAGACAAGTATGAACCCCAGGGTACGATTATAAGGGGGCCAATAGCCAGGGAAATCTCTATACGTTTCCCAAACATAACTAAAATAGCGTCAAAGATTGTATGAAAAATAATTTTAGCAGACATTGGGTTTCGAGTACCTCTCCAAAGAAACAGAGGAAATATAGGACAAATGCTCCGTTACACATAAAAAGAAAGATGCTTTCTGCCCACTTATCGAAGGAACTAAGAGCAAAATACAAGACAAGGAATGTGCTGTTGAAAAAAGGAGATACTGTGCTTATCGCAAGAGGAAAGTTTAAGGGGAAGGAAGGAAAGATAGACAAAGTTTACACGAAACAGTTAAAAGTAAGTGTTGATTCAGCTAAGAACGTAACGAAAAAAGGAAACAAGGTTCCTTTTAAGATCAGGCCATCGGCTTTAATAATTACAGATCTTAATCTGTCCGATGCAAGGAGGTTAGAAAAGATAGAATCTTATGGCAAGACACGGTGAGTCGAAACATTTTAAGAGAAGTGCAGTTACTAATTCTTTAGTTATACCTAGGAAGAAATATAAATATTATATCAAGCCTTTACCCGGAAAACACAGTAACAAAGAGGGCGTTTCATTATTGGGCTTTTTAAGAGATGTAGTTAACATAGCGGGAAATGCAAGAGAAGCCAGGTACCTTATAAAAGCAGGTTTGGTTTCGGTTGACGGGAAAAAGATAAAGGAAGAAAAGTACGTTGTCGGTTTCTCCGATGTTGTAAGCGTCAAAGATGATTATTTTTTGGTGTGGCTGAACGAAAAGGGAAAGATAATCTCAGTAAAACAAGACGGAAATGTAGACAGTAAAAAAGTAAAGGTAATGTCGAAGCACAAGGGAAAAGGTTCAAAGGATATACTTTTTACAAGCGACGCAAGGAACATTGTGTCTGAAAAAACGGACGTGCAGATAAATGATTCTGTAATACTGGATTTCTCCACGGGTAAAATAAAGGACAAAATACCTTTTGAGCAAGGAAGAGAAGTAATAGTTTTCAACGGTAAAAACGCTGGAAGAAAAGGAAAGATAAAGGAAATTGACGGCTATTCCGTTTTGGTTTCAGGAAAGGACGGTGAATTTGTTTCATCCATTAAATCCTGCATGGCATTGTAATATGGAAAATAAAATGAGGGAGATTTTTGTTGAGAAGGTCACGTTGAACATAGGCGTGGGCGAGCCTGGAGAAAGGCTTGAAAAGATAAAGAGCCTGCTTGAGCAGATCTCTGGTTCAAAGGTGGTTAAGACAGAGACCAAAAAAAGGATACCTGAATGGGGGTTAAGGCCGGGCCTTGAAATAGGTGTAAAGACAACGTTGAGAAAGCAGGCTGCAGAAGAAGTATTAAAAAGGATGTTTACCGCAATGGAAAATTCAGTAAAAGAATCAAATTTTGATGAAAAAGGCAATCTATCTTTTGGAATAAAGGAATACATACACATACCTGGAGCAAAGTACGATTATACAATTGGTATAGTCGGCCTTTCAGTCAATGTAACTTTGTCTAGAAGAGGATTCGGTATAACTAGAAAGAGGAACAAATCAAACATAGGCAAGTCACATCTAATCAAAAAAGAAGAGGCAGTGGAATTCATAAAGAATAAATACAATGTGAAGGTTATTTAAGGAATCATGGAAACTCAATTCGAAAAAATATTGAAGGTGCATTCAACCAATCCCGCAAAGAGAGCCAGATTTATCAAATTCAACAAGCATAAGATGCAACCGCATGACAGACGTGCGCACCTATGCATAAGATGCAACAGGGCAGAAGGCCACATAAAGATACATGGCCTTAACTACTGCAGACAGTGCTTCAGAGAGGTCGCTCCGGATCTCGGATTCAAAAAATACGGAAAGGAGGCATAATTATGGTAGATTCCCTTTCGACTATATTTAATACTATAAACGTTGCAAGAAAAGTTGGTAAGAAATCTTGCGTGGTAAGCCCAAACAGCAAGCTTTTAATCAACCTTTTGGAGCTTATCAAAAAGGCAGGATATATTGACAATTACGAGATAATAAACGATGTAAGAGGTGGGTTTGTAAAAATAGATATAAACGAGCATTTAAATGAGTGCAAAGCCATCAGGCCTAGAATACCAATAAAGGCAGGCGACATTGTAAAATATGAAAAGAGGTATTTGCCTGCTTTGGGTTTTGGTTTAATACTTTTGTCTACAAATAAAGGAGTGATTACAAATGAAGAGGCAAAACAACTAATGATAGGGGGAAGTCTTTTAGCTTATGTCTACTAAATTTAAGGTTGATCTTGCAGGCTCGAATGTGGAGCTTAATGGGAACAAAATAACTGTTAAGGGAAAGGAAGGGGAACTGCACACTGAGATAGTACATCCTTTTCTGAAAGTTGAAAAGAAGGATAATGTTCTTCTTATTGAAGCAGAAAAGGACAATAAGTTTCAGAAGTCAATTGCAGGTACATTGGCAGCAAACGTTAGGAATATGATAAAAGGCGTAAGCGAAAAATACACAGCAGAACTAGAGCTTGTTTACATGCACTTTCCAGCTTCTTTAAAGCTTAATGGAAACAAAATACTAGTAGAGAATTTTGTGGGAGAAAGGAAGCCAAGAGAAATACAGATACCGGAAGGATTAAAGGCAGAAGTGAAAGGTAATAAAATAGTCATATCCGGAATAGACAAATACAAAGTAGGACAGTTGGCCGGTACAATAGAGTCTAAAATACAGATCAAAAACAAAGACAGGAGGGTCTTTAAGGACGGAATCTTTATAACTAAAAAACCTTGATTATGGAATTCACAAAACACGATGCTAAGAAGCTTAAAAGAGTTGGAAACTCTTGGAGAAAGCCGACCGGCAAGAAAAACAAGACAAAGGTAGGCAAGAAAGGACATAAAAAAATGCCTTCAAAGGGTTTCATGTCTCCTGCTTCAAAGAGAGGGAAGATAGCCGGCAAAATACCTGTAAGGGTATTCAACTTAAAAGACGTTGAAAAGTTAAATGAGGCAAACATCGCTGTAATCGGAAAAGCAGTTGGGGCATTAAAGAGAAAATTAATATATGAGAAATGCAAGGAAAAGAAGATAATGGTGATAAATTATGCAGGGGAAACTGAAGACACAAAGAAGAATAGCCAGTAATGTTTTAGGCGTTGGAGAAAGCAGAGTTTGGCTGGATCCATCAAAGTTTAAGGACATAAAGGAAGCGATAACTAGGGCAGACATAGAAGGCCTTATATCAAAAGGAGTGATAAAGAAGAAGGAACTAAAAGGGCAATCCAGAGCAAGGGCAAGAGTTCTTCATGAAAAGAAGAGAAGAGGACACAGAAAGGGAATAGGCAGCAGAAGAGGGGAGAAGTCTGCAAGGATGGCCTTCGAATGGATAGACAAGGTTAGAGCGCTTAGAAACGAGCTTTTCAAGCAAAGGAAGCAGGGAAAGATAGACCAGAAAGAATTCAGGCAGCTTTACAGAAAGATAAAAGGAAATTCATTCCACAGTGTTAACCACATGAGGAATTACATCGAGGGAATGAAGAAGGCTTAACATGAAAAACACGAAACGGACTAATTATAGAAAAAGGCTTGAGTTGCTTAAATCCGGCATACCAAGAGTAGTAGTAAGAAAGACAGATAAAGCAGTCATAGCTCATATTGTACAGTATGGTGAAGAAGGAGACAAAACAATAGCAATGGTAAGAGGAAACGATCTAAAGAAATTTGGTTGGAACTTCAGCGGTAAAAATTCATCAGCTTCATATTTAATAGGTTATTTGTTGGGTAAAAAGTCAAATGTAAAGGAAGCAATCCTCGATAAGGGGAACAGGACTTTAAAGAAAAATAGCTTCATATATTACGTAATGAAAGGCCTGCATGATTTTGGGGTAGATGTTCATTCGGATGACATAAAAATCGATGAAAAACGTTTATACGGAGAACACATTTCAGGCTATTATGATAATAGAAACGGAAACCAGTTTTCCGCTGTCGGAGATAAAATTAAAAATATAAAGGAAGAGTTTAATAAAACACTGGAGAATATAAAGAATGGAAAATGAAGAAGCTGTGAATGAAACGGTAGTTGAGAGCAGAGAAGCAGCTACAAGCTCAGAATACGCTGGAAAAACATATGAATTCAAAACAGAGCTTGGAAAGGCAGTTAAGAGCGGTGAGATAAAGGACATAGATGAAATACTGGGAAAGCACCTTAAGATCCTTGAGCCGCAGATAGTTGATTTTCTTATACCTAATCTTCAAGTAGATTTTCTTTATGTTGGTCAGTCAAAGGGTAAGCTTGGAGGAGGAAAGAGAAGAATAATAAGAAACACACAGAAAGTAACTGCGAAGGCAAAGAGACAACACTTTTCTGCAATGGCTGTAGTAGGCGATGGAAATGGCCATATAGGCATAGGAAAAGGCAGAGGGCTGGAATCAGTGATTGCAAAAGAAAAGGCACTTAAGAATGCTAAGTTAAATATAATCAGTATACTTAGGGGATGCGGCAGCTGGGAGTGCGCATGTCATGGCAGCCATTCAATTCCGTTCAAGGTTTCTGGAAAATGTGGTTCTGTAGTTGTAACACTTTTGCCTGCTCCGAAGGGGATAAGCTTTTGCGTTATGGATGACATAAAAACCATAATGAGGCTTGCAGGAATAAAGGATGTTTGGTCTAAAGTAAACGGCCAGACAAATACAAGAATAAATATAGGCTATGCGACTTTCGAGGCATTAAAATCACTTAATTATTATAGATTTTTCAACAAGGAAAAGGAAAACTTGGGAATAAAGGGATAAAATGGAAAAAATTGCAGTCATAAAGATAAGAACGGATATAGGGAAAAACAAGGCCATAAAGGAGGGATTGAGGGTCTTTGGGTTGAAAAAGCTTTATTCATGTGTTATACTTGACAATTCTCCACGTAATAAAGGAATACTCAACATAATAGACAGCGTCGTGACTTACGGTGAGATAGATTCAAAGACACTGTCTAAATTACTTTTAAAGAGGGGAAGGATAAGCAACAAAAAGAAGATAGAGGCAAAGGAACAGGATATAAACTCCTTTTCAGAGTCTTTTCTAAAAGGAGAGAAAAAGATAACAGATTTAGGCGTTAAAAATCTATTTAATTTGCATCCGCCTATAAAAGGCTTTGAAAGAAAGGGCAAAAAAGCGCCATTCTCCCTGAAAGGTGCATTCGGTTACAGAGGAGATAAAATAAATGAACTTTTAGACAGGATGATATGAAAAGAAAGCATTTGAGAGGAAGCTCCACGGCTGGAAGAGGATCCGGTAAAAGAACTAGGCATGCTGGAAACAGAGGAGGAGTTGGTAAAGCTGGAGGGGGGAAGAGAGGGCAGCAAAAAATGATTTCTTTCCGTGCAAATACCCATACTTATAGTTATTCAAGCGTGAAAAAGGTGCCTTTGAACCTAAAAGATGTTGGCAGCTTAATAGAATCGCTTAAAAATAAAGGAAAAATAAAGATGGACAATGACAGGTATGAAATAAAGCTTAAGGATCTAGGCTATTCTAAAGTATGCGGTAAATTTAGGAATGAAAAATTTAAGTTGGCTGTGTATGGAAAGGCCTCCGTAAAGGCTAAGGATGATATATTAGCCAACGGCGGCGAGATCTATGAATGAGAAGTTGAAGAAATTCATTTCGAATTTACCTGCTGTAACTGTTCCAGAAAAAAAGCTAGATTTGAAGACAAAGATGGAGTGGACCTTCGTTATAGTCGTTCTCTTTATAGTAATGTCCTTTGTTCCTTTGTTTGGTATAAGTAAGTCATATAGTCTTAATTTTGAGATACTTCAAGTCCTTATAGCTTCACACTTTGGTTCATTACTTTCTCTGGGTATAGGCCCGATAGTGAGTGCCAGCATTATAATACAGATGCTTCAAGGAACAAAGATAATAAATATAGATACAGCAACAAAGGAAGGCAGAGTTACTTTTCAGGGAATACAAAAACTCGCTGCATTTGCCTTCATAGCAATAGAAAACGGGGTTTATGTATTCAGCGGAGCGCTTACTCCTGCAGGGCCAGGGTTATTCTTCCCCGTGGTAATGTTTATCCAGCTTTTTGTAGCGGGTGTAATCCTTCTTTTCATGGATGAGGTTGTAAGTAAGTGGGGTATAGGCTCAGGTATAAGTCTTTTCATACTTGCAGGTATATCGCTACAATTGATAAATACAGCATTTAATCCATTTATAACTCCGATAGGCGCGATACCTTCAATAATAGAGGCATTTATTGCAGGGATACCATTGAATGCAGTGTTTCCTATAATAACAGTTATATCTACGGTTGCTTTGTTTGCAGTTGCTATCTGGCTTCAATCAATAAAGGTGGAGCTTCCCCTTTCTTTTGGAAGGTTGAGAGGTTATTCTATAAGATGGCCAGTTTCTCTGTTTTATACAAGCATAATACCGATTGTGTTGATAGTTTCGATGGTGGCAGGTGTGCAGTTCTTCGGTCTTACTTTATCGCATGCCGGTATAAACATATTGGGAACGTTTACTACTGAATCTACAGCATTTGGTACACAGGAGGTTGCAACTGGTGGTTTGGCTGCTTATCTTTCACCTCCAACTATACAGCAGCTTTATACAAGTGCAGTGACTACTGGGATAACAGCATTGGAGATAGAATCGATGATTATTTACACAGTTATACTTGTGGTAGGAGCTGCTGCTTTTTCTTATGTATGGATGTATTTGGGTGGACAGGATCCAAGGTCCGTGGTAAAACAGCTTATGGAATCAGGTTTGTCAATGCCAGGTTTTAGAAGGGACGAAAGAGTACTCGTAGATATATTTAAGAGGTACATAATCCCGCTGGCTATACTGGGCGGAGCACTTACTGGTTTGGTTGCGGCCCTTGCGGCTTTTCTAAACACATTGACAGAGGGTATAGGAATACTTCTTATCGTAATGATAATCTACCAGTTCTACTTCTCATTGCAGCAGGACAACGGAGATGAATTCAAACCTATAAAAGACAAGCTCGTTGGGAATACAATGGAGTGAAGATAAGTTTATTTACTATAAGAAAATAGATTAAAGAATATGAATATAGACGTTATCGCTGTAATATTGATTTCGATAGCTGTAGGAGCTTCTGGTCAAATAGCATATCTTTTCATAGTAGATCATGAGATGGTTAGAACCAGCAAGGCAAGGATAAAGGAATTACAGCAGAAAATGAAAGGGATGAAGCCCGATCACCCGGAATTCAAGCCTACTTACAGTGAGTTGATGGCTGAAAATTCGAAGATAATGAAGCAGTCAATGAAGCCAACGTTCATAACCTTTGTTCCCTTCTTAATAGTCTTCCTTTTAATGTCTTCGTACTTTAGTTATGTCCCAGTAGCTATTGGTTCACCAATCGCTGCAACATTCTCCGGTAACATAAACGGAACACTTTTCTCTGCGAATAATTGTATAACGTTCAACGGCCACAACAATGTTTCAATATTCTCAAATGACACGTCGCTTAAAATGACTGCAAATATAACAAAAAGTGGTACATGTACTCTTTTTCTTTCAACAAATGGCAAAGTATACAATAATTCATTTTCATTAGTTGGCAAATCAAAGGTTCAGACGATTAATCTTAATTCGTCAAAGGTGGAGTTTATACCAGATACATTTATAATTACAAAGCTTCCATTCAGCTTACCATTAATTGGGAATGAGCTTAATTGGTACTGGGCTTATCTTATAATAACATTCATAACTTCTATAACCTTAAACAGGATACTTATTCATTTTAAGCTAATAGCCTAAATTAAAGTAGTCTGTGTTTTAAGCATAGTTATGAGTTTGCTTCTTCTCTCCAGATTTGCAGGGAACAGAATCTTGGATTTAGCAATCATTAAAGCAGTTTGCATGTCTGCAGCGGAAATGCTTTCTCCTTCTAATGCTTTTCTCGCGCCTTCCCTTACAACCCAAACACCTAGAGGAACAAAGTACTCCGGCAATATTTCTCTTATGACAAGTACGGAATACTGCTCTTTTAACTGTAGAAGTTTCTCAAGAACCGCAAGCCTTATGGCATAGTATGCTCCCGCAGTGTTCTTCACATATTCCTTTCTTCCATTGTAAAATTCATAGTCTCCGCTACCCATTAAAACGTTGTTTGCATCCCTGTTCCAGGTTTCAAGAAGCTCAAATGACCACGGGCCTTTTAGGAACATGAATGTAAAGCGGTTTCCAAGGAACTGCCCTGTTTGTATCCTGTAATCCTCTCCTTTTTTGAATTCTTTAATCTTTTCAATTTCCTCTTTTCCAAGGGAATCATCAACTGCAGTTATAGACCATTTTGTTGGGACAAGTTTTCTTTTTACGCCCATTGCACCTACACTCAGTATCTTGCTTATCTTGTTTTCATCTATTTTTGAATTGTAAAGGAATTTTATCCCCTCCTGCGCTTTCATGTCTTTATCATAGTAGATTTTTTCTATTCTCTGGTCTATCTTGAAATTGTCGTTTATTTTGAATTTCTCCAGCTTTGTTTTTATTCCATGTTGATAAAAGTCTTTGTTGTCTATCTTCGGGAGATTTACACTGGATACTTTTAGATCTACGTTAAGTTCATTTGAAGATATCACTGCAAGTCTTATCCTTTCTAATTCCTCTAAATCAATATTGTTTACATTGAAGTTTTTTGACGCGTTTATAAGTTTTGTTCTAAGTGAAAAAACATCCTCTACTTTAAAGTTATTAGCAGCCCATAATTTTGGTGCATCATATATCTGTGCTTTATTGTCTTCTGTGAAAATTACTCCTACAGAGACATTTGGATAGTTGTATT
>JAKBRA010000002.1 GCA_021834945.1 Nanobdellota archaeon
GGCTGAACAAAAGAGGTATACCTTTCCATTGGCCTCGCTCTTGTACTTTGATGCCTTACTGACTTCCATCCCGCAAACTGTGTCCCTTTCCATTTTGACTGATATCTCCAGTGATATAAAAACCTTCTCCAGTGATATAAAAACCTAATAATGGCAGAAACGTTTTCGTGCTGGGTCCCTTAACAGCACCCTCTTTCATCTTTTTGTTTTGGTTTGGCTTTTCTTTGCTCTTCCACACCATCTGCGTATTCCTCAGCGTGTTTCTCCGAACAAAAATACTTCCCGAACCGCTGCGGTGCTATTTTCTTATCGACTTTCATACCGCATTTCTCGCAGTATCTATCAAACCACTCCATATCGCCTCCTATCCAAATGTTGCTTACCTAACTTTTTTAGTAACGCTTTCTCATTTGGAACAACACCAGAAAATTCAAGCTTCCCATCTATCATCACCCCAGGAACGACCATCAAATATTTTGTAAATAGTTTGGGATCCTTTGTTATATCGACGATCATGTATTTTTGTTTGTTTTTATCGAGAATTCTTTTTGTCTCTTCGCATCTTGAACATCCCGGAGATATCAGCAGTTTAATGTTTTTTGCCATGTTTAACATCAATGAACTTCGAAGGTTTTGCTCCAAACTCCTTCTTGCACGCCGCGCTGCAGAAATGGTAGGTCTCTCCTCTATATACCACCTTTACGTTCGATTTTTGGCCCACTTCCATACCACACACCGGATCTTTCTCTTTCATTCTCGCCCTCCCGATTTTGGATTTGTTGAGAGGGTCTTTCTTTAAAACCCGTCTAATCATGAATGCGACGGCGATGAAAATGCCCAGCGCAATGAAAATATCGGCGATGCCAGCGGTGTTATTCAATATTGAGTTGACAATCGACTGCAGGAACGCCGTAAACGTAACCTGGATGTTGACAGGTGTAAAGGTCATGTAATCCATGAACGCCAAGTACAGGACCAGAATACCTACGGATATCAAGACTACTCCAGACGCAAGATTCGTGGAATTTATTGAGAACTCGTGGCCGCCGACGTTAAAAGCAAGTTTCCTCCCCGCTATGATGCCTTTCTTCCCAAGCTTATATTTGTCCCATAGAAGAGCTATCAACAATAGCGGAAAAACGAGACCAAAAATATACACCCATCCGATTATGAAGGCTAGAAAGAAAGAACCGCTGAGCGCTGTCAGCGTCAATACGCCCGCTAAAACTGGCACGCAGCACGAACTTGCGAAACCGGAGAAGACTCCAAGACCAAATATGGAAGATGCATGTCCTAGTTTTGTTGTAGGTGCCTTGGTGGGGTGAGGCATCGGAAGCATCTTGCCTAAAATAGCAAGGACCCCCAAGATTAGTAAGAATACGCCGCCTACATAAAGTATCTCCCTGTGGAATTGATTGAATATCTGCCCAAGTGCAGAGAACCCCAGCGCTATCGGGAGCAGCACGACGGCTATCCCGAGCATAAAAATAAATGTCATCTTCAGTATCGCCGTTTTTCTCTTGAAGGTATAAGCGAAATACGCGGGTAGTAAGACGGTTATGCAGCACGGTGCTAAAAAAGCTATGATGCCGCCGAAGAACGACGCTACTATGGACGCGCTGAACAGAAGTGGTATCATATCAATGCAATGCGGTTCTTATCCCCTCTAGTATGCTATCTACAGGTACGTACATCACGCCGTCGGTCCTGTAGGCGTCATAGCTCCATATTATGTCCCCAGATCTATTGACTAGGACGAAGGAATGACCTGGCGTCTGTCCTGGGTGCATACTATATACCATCGCCCCATACTTGTTAGAGACCTGCCCGCCGGCATCGGATAAGACCGGCAAAGTTATGCCCATCTGTGAGACATAACTAGTTAACGTGTCTATCGGATCGGTGGTTATGGTTATTATTGTCACATTCAGCGCATTGAACTGCGCGATGTCGTTCTGCATGTCTATCAGCTGGCTCCAACAAGCTTGGCAGCCTATGCCTTCCTGGAAATAAAGCAGCACGTTTCCTCTGCTCGTATAATTGGACAGCGTCACATTCCCGCCGTTCGCCGAAGGGAGTGTGAAGTCCGGCGCATGTCCGGAGGATATAAGTCCAGCTGTGCCGGATGATCCACCGGCGATGCTATAAAAGCCATAAGCTGTCAAAGAAACAATAACGATGAGCACAAGATACGTGATTAACGTCTTGCGTCGCACCCTTATCCGAATCCCTTTCGTTTTTGCGCGCTGTTCGGAGCCACTTGGGTGCTTTGCGGTTTTGTGCTGGGCCAGCGCCTCTTCAGAGTCGAAGACCCTCTTGCAGTCTTTACATTCGGGAGTTTCGTTCATATCGATCATGTAGAGCAGGAATTAGAGCCGGAGCTCGAGGAGCCCGAGTCGCTCTGCAGTAGTCCGTATCTTTGGATATAACTGCCGACGTTCTGCGAACCCGAGGCGCTGAAAAGGGTCCTGCCAACCGCCATGTTCGCCGGAACAGATGAGAAGTTTATCCCGTGGGACGCGTATACGACCCCTACTTCGAACATGTTTTGCGGGAAATATTCAGACAAAAATTCCTGCAGGACTACGAACATTTGGCTCTCGTTGAAGCCCTGCGACGCCATCATCTCGATCAGTGCGAGCTCCGCCGCGCCGTGATTGCAGTCTGGGAACATCGCAGGATTATCGCAGCAAGGCCTGAAAGTGCCGGCGGCTACGTCCACTGCTTCGCTTTGCTGTTCCGATGTCAGGTTAACAAGGTTTAGCCGGCCTATCTCTAGCTTCCCGAGAGGGAGATATCCCCCTGTACTGGCATACTGATCCGGATTCCCATAAGTGGAAAGCGGACCTTTGGTTATTATCGTGTTGTTATTGCTGATGCCCAATGACCACAACACGAGCAGCACGAATTCACTGTCGCTGGCATTTGTATGTATATATCCATTATAAGTACCTGACATTATCCCTGCTTCGTACCGCGTCAGCGTCTGGTTGCTTTCTAGAACAGCATCTATAAGGGCCGTCTCGTTCAAGACCCCCAAATTGATCAGTCCTTTGACGATGTCGCCCCATTTAACAGGAAGCACGAAGCCACCGGCAGGGTATACTTCGTTCGCTAGGATATTTAGGCTTGTAGAATTAGGAATATACGCTGGAGGAGTCTGAAGTGGATATATTATCTCGTTTATCGGCCCGCTTTGGCCGGGAAACAAGATACTAAAAAAGTATAACACGCCGATAGATATACCCGCTATTACAACCAGTAATAAAAACCTCTTTCTTGAGATAGATAGGGACCATTTGTGTGGTTTCAATACTTCCTCAGTTCTTTTTGTGATGAGTTCATGCGGTTTATTTTTTAGTTCGCACTCGGCAACCTCCAATTTCATTTCGATATCATTAAGTCTGGCTTCGGCGGCTTCCAGTTTTTTTACCAAATCTTTGTCTGTATTGTCCATATATCACTTCTAGTTAAAAGACTTCTCTTCCATCTTTTTCCCAAATCTTTCTTTTTACCCCAAATCGATGCGTTGATGAAAGATTTAGATAGGAAACACTCCGCAGAAACAGCCTTTAAAGGTAGTTTGTAACTAGTTTCATGCAGGAAGGGTTACTTTCTAATTATTACATTAGACATGCCGATGCGCCTTCGCTCGATTAGGCCACGCGCTTCGAGTTTGTTGAGCACTCTTGTCGTCTTCACTTTGGAAAACCCGCTCTCCACTATCAATTTACTCTGCAGAGTAGTGCCATTATTCTTGTTTATCAGGCTCCACATTGTCTTTTCATCAGCCGACAGATTCAAGTGCAGCGGTTTTTGTGCGTTGCTTACCGGCTTGCTAACGCGGTTTTGCCTCAGTCTAATTGATTGAAAAGTAAATCGCCCTACGACAGGCCACGCGTTTACTATTATCAGAATTATCGCACCTACTATAAATCCACCGCCGCTAAGAAAACTTATAATAGCGAGGCTAAGGAGCACCAAAGAAAAGTTTATACTCTGCTTTCGTTTTTGCAAAAAGAAGACAAGTGTTAAAGCAACAATCACTGCGCCCATCGCTATGCTAAGCATGCTTAGAAACAAATGTATGGCATCAATAGCTAAGAAGGGAAAGGCCATCGCGTATATCTGCATAGGCATGTTTATCGGTAGGCTGAAAGCGCCGTTTAGTAAAATAAATGTGCCCCCTACAAAATCAAAGAGGAGGGACGTTGTGCGCATATTTGATTCTTTCATATAAGACTAATGTTCTACTTCGCTTTTAGTAATTTCTTTTGTTTTTTTCATATAAATAACTATTTTAAAGTTTATGAGTTTCTTATATTAGAATATAATCTATTAAGACAGTATCTCCTAAAGACTAGATAAAAGTTGTAATAATTCTAATATAACTATCACTGCTTCTTTTGCGGAACGTTAATATAGTAAGATATCTATTAGATATCTTATGAAAAAGGTGGAAGTGAAGGTAGTGAATCGGGTGGAGATAAGGAACGCAAAGGCGCTGATGCTGAGAAAAGTCACGAAGTTCGGGACTTCCGCCAAGGTAGACTGCCCAAGGAGGTATCTTGGAAGGACAGTATATCTGGTGATAATATGACTGAAGAAGATATGGTCAAAAGGCTGCACGAAAGCTTAAGGGCGTCGAGGCTGTTCGTAAACGAATGCCTTGGGATAGACAGCGATGAAAAGGAAAGGCTGTCGGGATTCGAATACACAAACGACCTGCTAAAAGCGGCTATGGCGAATACCTACGTCGAAACCGTCGGGGACAAAGCCGATTCACTGCATCTCGCGATAAAATCTGCGGACGTGGAAGACATCTGCGGCAGCTATCTGAAGATGGTCAAACGCATCGGCAGAAAAATGGGCCTTAATGAAAGGGAAGTCATCCTTGCTTTCGATTACACTGACGAGGATTTCTACGGCGAGATCGGGGGAAGATGGATCCACGGATGGACCGGGGAAAACGCGGTGACGGGAAAGTTCAAGTTCCTTACCTGTGCCATGGTGGGCTATGATACTCCAGAGAAGATACCCTTGCTCGCAATACCCGTGGAAATGGGCGGATTCGTGGCACGAGACGTCATATTCTGCCTTTCTCTGATAAAGCCACTGGTGAAGTCGATAAAGCTGATACTGTTCGACAGAGGGTTCTATTTCAGAGAGTTGCTATGGGATTTGAGCGCATCGAACTATCCTTACCTGATCTTCGTCCCTAAAAGAGAAAACATAAAGGAAGAACTGGAGAAGATGGAGAAAGATCAAAAAATAAGACTAAGACACGGGTTCGAGTTCACCGATTCAGATGGAGAGAAGAAGGAAGGCGAGACGACCCTCGCTCTGCTGAAAAAGATAGTTGATCCTTACAATGGGAAGAAGTCCGGCTGGTGCTTCGCAACCAACGTTGAAGACATAGATCTCGATGATGTCATACGAACGTACAAACAGAGGCGGGGCATAGAAACCGGTTTTCGCGTGCAGGATGAAGCGCAGATAAAGTCCAAGTCTACGGAGATCAGGATAAGGCTCTTCTATTTCGTCTACGAACAATTCCTTCAGCTGACATGGAACGTATTTTACAAACAAGAACTGAGCTTCAAGAAGTTCATGATCGATCTGTATGAAGAAAGTCATGGGATGTTGAAGAGAGCGGGAAAGATTTGATTTGATAAACATGAATCTTACTCTGCCATAGCCATGGAATTTTGAGGATCCAATCGGCGTGCTTCAACGTCAAAATGCCTCTCCGATCGTGTTAGTTCATTTGTTGTCAAAATAATTATTTATAAAGATACTGTTTATTTATATGATATCTGCTAATCATAGCGTATTATATAAATAAATTATCAGGACGGAAGCAATATGAAGAAAAAACCTATACATTCGCAGAAAAGTGGTCGTGGAAATCAAAAGGCCCTTACATACGCCCTGGTTGTCATAGCATTGCTGCTTTTTGTGATCGCCATCGAGTTTGCCGTTTCGCTTGCCGGCAGCAACGGCTATGGGAGTATATTTACAGGAATGATGGCTGGGGGAGGGGGTAGTGGTATGATAGGAGGGGCGGGCAATTTTAGCGCGCGCATAGGCATAAGCGTAGCAGAATCATACGCAAATACGCTTCCCCCATACGCGCGTGCGTATTCCAATAACAATACCATATCGTTTAGTTCCAGCAATATCACATTAGTCGTGCTTGCAATGGGCGTGCAGCGGGCGATTAACCTTACACATGAACTGCCTCCCGCATTCGATTCCAACAGCTCAGGCAACGCCTTCGTCATAGACGGGCTGATAGATCCTACATTAATAATGCCAAAAGGTGCAATAGTTCATGTAGACTTCATAAATCTGGACTCAAGCGAATACCACAACGTGATAATGACCGCCACGGGCCCGCCATATCAATACATGCCGATGTCTGCCATGAATGGCATAGTGTCTATGATGCCGATAATACCGCATGCCGATTATTCCGAAGGCACTGCTTCGGAATACAACTATACCGCAGTGTTTGACAACGCTGGAACATATTGGTATTTGTGCATGTATCCAGGGCACGCGCAGATGGGCATGTATGGAAAGATAACTGTAACGTAATGCCAAGCGAGGTGTAATTATGAATATAGAAGATTTTGTATATGTCGTCGAAACGGAGAAGAGCTTTGATGAGGCTGTTGTCTCTGTCTTGAAAGCTGTAGAACAGAAAGGTTGGTCTTTGTTTCAGATCTATGACATAAAAGAAAGGCTGGCCGCAAAAGGTTTCGTCCAAGAACCATTGAAAATCATCGAAGTCTGCTCTGGGAAGTACGCAAACCAATTCCTGGACAAGAATAGGCTAGTGTCGCTTTGCATGCCCTGTAAAATCACTGTCCTTGAAGAAAACGGAAGGGTAAAGATAGCGAGTATGAGACCGATGATGATTCCCAAATTATTCCCGGAGGTCAGCCAAAAGGATGTTGAAGAGGCAGAGAAAGAGATAAAGGAAATTGTCGACAACTCAAGATGATAGAGCAAATACTTTAGGCATTCGGTTATTCTGTATGGCAATATTTAATTTCTTCCGTTAACACGCACCACAAATCTGGCATTTCATACGTTTTGCATTATGCTGCGAAGATTGGTAGATAGTGGAGACCTAGATGTGATTATAGTTACATTTGAATTTATTATGTAATAAATTTCTAGGTAGCCTTTCGGATCGTACGAATAGGTTGTGTTCAGATTAGAGATCCCATATAGCAATCCGGGATTTTGGGTGCCGCTTCCATATAGTGAGATTCTTCTATTTTGCTTTTTCTGTGATGCTTTACAATGCGTGGAATTCCGTAAAATTCTTACTGCTATTCGGGATAGGCATTGACGTATTAAATAAGAAAATAATAAGTCTGTTCTCGTTCATACAGAAACTATACGGCATAGAAATAACATAGTGGGCATGCCTTCTTAAAAACACACCCGCCATAATTAATTAATTTGGCGTTCATTGTAAAATCTGTAACTTGACCATTAAGAAAGCATATTTTTCCCGATATAGTTGTTGGCATTTAATTTTATAAACCTTTGTAATTAATAACTCTTTCAAACTTTCTTTATGTATATATCGCTCTTTGGTTTTTTAAGTATATAATAAAAAAATGTTAATGAATAGTATATCGTAACTGGGATTTGAAGTATTAACATAAGTATATGATATCTCAATTTTTTTATGTAGTATGCTGCATATTGGTACAATCCAAAAGACACTATTAAATTAAAAGTAGTTAGATAAAACAATATTGGGTAGATGCTGGGCCTAGCCAAAAGAACATATACCCAGATTCCTAAACCAAGAGCCATCGCCCAGCCCATTGAATACTGATACGCAAACCAAGCCGTCGCACTTTTATGCAGTTTATAACTAAGTTTAGTCGATTCAAAAAAGTGGTGATGCCAACGCCTTCTTTGATTATAAAAGTCTCTTGTGCTTGTAGGCGGAGCTATGTATATGCCCCCTGGTATAAAATCAAATTTATAACCTTTAGCATAGATATTTTGGCCCATTATAAAATCTTCGGCGACTGTAGGTTGATAATCCCAACCAATTTCTTCTTCTACATCGGCCCTTATTACTAATCCCTCTCCATGCACTCCGAAAGGCGTTCCTCTCGAATTAAAAAATGCACAATAAGTATCGCAATCTACTACTCTACCAAAATCAGCTAAAGTAGAAAAAAGATGATGCCCATAAGCTCTAAGTCTTATAGCACCCTGCCCAGCTTCAGCTGTCATCCCCATTACATATTCTAAATATTTTTTCGAAACTACGGAATCGTCATCTAAATGGACTATGTAGGTCTCCTTGCCGTATCCTTCTTTTTTAAGCCATTCAGAAAAAAAATGCAGGGCCCTATGTTTCGATTTAGAATGATTATTAGTTTTGTAGTCCTTTGGAACAACTATAGACTTTACACCGTAATCTGTTTTATTATCGTATTCAACTAAACACATGATATCTAAATTTTTAAAACCGTAGGATTTAAGTTGTTTTATAATATGAAAGACCACATCATCGGCTTTTCCTAAGGTAGCAATTACGGCTATTATATGCCGATTAGGTTTGGGGGGGGTATTTTTTTGTTTAGAACTTTTCTATTACGTATAATGAGCACTAATTGAAAAAGAGTAAAAGGTGTGGTGACAACAACAAAAAATATGAACAGCCCTTCTAATATTATATTCATTTGAAATAGAGAATATTTATGTTATATAAAGTTTGCTTTTATTAATAATTTGTAAATTTAATATATAAAGAAGTAATCTGGATCTCAGCCCAATCCGATTAGTGAGCACGATACTGCTAATTTAAAGAAATTCTTTAATTTGTGTGTATTAAAGTTGAAATTAGATTAAACAAACAATTTATTACCCAATATCCCCTTGAACTCAAATCCAATTAATTATTGTTTCCTAATGCCTCGAACTCTCGAGAATTTCTCCCAAAATTAAACTCAATAATTATTGATATTTTACCGAAATAGCCTCGGGGTATAGTAGAAGTTACCTTGAAAATGTCCTTATATGATTGATATGTCTATTCGACACTACTTTGGAATCGTATTACGATATTTATGGTATTTTTGGAAGGTGGGAAATTAAGAATGAGATATCCTATACCCCGGCATTCTAAGGGATATATTTCGAAAGGCTTTTATATAATAACATATATCTTATACGATATGAAAGCATGGGTTCTAAGTAAAAACGGTATAGACAATTTGAATTTAAAGGAAATTCAAAAACCAGAAGTTAAAGAGGGCCAGGTTCTTGTAAAAGTAAAGGCACTTGGATTGAATCCAGTAGATTCAATGGTGATTGATTCAATACCTGTAAACGCAGAAAAAATCCCTGGAGCAGAATTTGCCGGTGAAATAGAAGAGGTAGGGCAGGGCGTAAAAGAATTAAAGAAGGGGGATAGAGTAAGCATTTACAACAGGTACTTTGACGGAACATGTTCTTACTGCAAAAGTGGAAATGAAATGCTCTGCGATAATGGATACATATTCAGCATAGGATCAAATGGTGGATTGGCAGAATACATTGCTGTTGATCAAAAGAACGCATTCAAACTGCCTGCTTCAGTTGATTTTGAATTAGCTGCGAGTTTACCGGTAGCTGCGCTTACCTCTTACAATGCTTTAGAAAGAGCAAAAGTACAGAAAAATGAATTTGTTGTTGTAGTCGGTGCTTCAGGAAACACGGGCATATTTGCGCTTCAATTTGCTAAAATACTTGGTGCAAAGACTATTGCTGTTTCAAGCAAGGACTGGGTAAAGGATTTCGGTGCAGACTATGTGGTTGGATATGAAAACGCGTTAGAAGAAGTAAGAAAAATAACTAATTCAAAGATGGCAGACGCAGTAGTAGAATCAATAGGGGAGAAATTCTGGGATTTAGGTTATTCTCTTTTGGGCAAAAATGGTAGGATGGTTGCATTTGGAACAGAAACGGGCAGCAATGCAAAAATAGATATTTCACAGCTTTATTCAAAACAGCTTAGTATATTGGGTTCAACAGGAGGATCCGTGAGACAATTTTCTGAAGTAGTAAAAAACTCAAAAGACTTGAAGGTTAAAGTCTGGAAAAAATTCAGCTTACAGGAAGCAAAGGATGCATTCAAGGAAAATAACAGCAAAGAAAAGAGTGGGAGAGTTATAATAGAGTTATAGAGCTTAAAAGATAGCTAATGTTTCTCTTGACCTATCATTAATTTTTACTTAACAATATTTTATTTGCCACGGTAAATACAGCAATGCTTTTTGTGTTTAGTCTTATATAAAATATATCACTTTATAATAGTAAAGTATTTATATAACCTTTATCTATAGATATAAATGAAAAAGTTATCTGAGATAATATCTAAAGTACCTAAAACACTGACAGGCAAAAAGGAAGTAATAATAGTCGGAGAAGAGCACCCAAATTTAGAGCATAAATACAGGGAAATGGAAATACTTGAGAGATACAAGCCAGCTTACCTTTTGTGGGAAGGATACAAAGAAGGAAAAATTGATGAGAAGGGAATGTTACTGTACAATAAAGCAAGAGAAAATGGAACGGAGATAATAAACCATGACATTGATTTTAAAGGCAGGCTTCCTTTCACAAAAGAGTTAAACGAGCTTGATAGAAACCATTACACTGACTTTAAAAAAGAGGAGGAAAGAATTGAAAAATCAAAGTATTATCTGGAAAAGTACGACTCTTGGATAGACGCTATAAATCCTAAAAGAGAACAGTACATGTTTGATAACATAAAAAAATACGTAGAAAAAAACAATTACAATGAAAAACCGATAGTAGTTGTAACTGGAAGAAACCATCTCAAAGGAATATCAGAAAAACTTGATAATGAGGGGATAAGTTACAAGAAAATCGACCTTTCTTCATATAAAAAAAGATATTAGAGAAAAGGCAAGAGCAGGCTAATTTCAAGAAAAAAATTCAATTTTTACTCATGATTCTTTCAAAATCAGATATATCGTTTATTATCAGATCTGGCTCATACTTACTGTTTTCATTTGATCGTATGTAGCCTGTAAACAGAACTGCCTTCATCCCCGATTCTTTTGCGTTCTGTATGTCTAAATCAGGCCTGTCTCCCACCATTATTATGTCCTTTGTGCTTAATCCTAAAAGTTTCGCAGTTTCTATGAATGGTTTAACGCCATCTTTTGCCTTTGAGAATGGTATTGTCTCTCCAGCTATTACTATGATATCAAAATAGTTGTGGAATGGAACCCTATTTATCCTTTCAGCCTTTAAGCCGTTTACGGAATCCCTCTCGCTTAAAAGCGCCAGTTTTTTACCTTCTTGTTTAAGTTTTCTTAGCAAACCTTCTGTTTTACTTGAAAATTTCTGGTTCTCTAATACATAGTTATAGAATACCTGCTTGTAATGCTCTTTTTCTTCCTCACCTAATTTTATTGACTCCCTGCTTGCTATGAGCGGTATCCATTCTGCATGATCATATGATGTCTTTGATTTGGACAATTCCGCTATCTTTTCTTGCTGGAAAACATTTGCTTCGGAAATAAGCTTTTCTTTGTCTACGTTGAATTTTTCGGCCATTTCAGAAAAGACTCTATTATATGCCTCGGATACCGTTGTTTTTGTATCGACCAAGGTGTTATCAAAATCAAACACCACTCCCTTAAAATCAATTCTGCTCTTAGTAAGCATTAATTATTTAAGATATGTGCTCGTTATTAAGCTTTTCTTTCTGTAAAGGATAGTAAAGTGACTTCATTTGTAGAAAGGTATTATGATAAGGATTATTTCAATTACAAATAGAAGTATGACTATCCATTCTAAAAATGAACTTGTGTCCTCTGATACCTGGCTCTGTATAAAACTGCGTATGTTTACCAGCATTTCAAATGTCGTTTCCAGCCTTTTTGCTAGGTCAGTAAGACGGAAAGCATCTGAAAGAAGGGAGTAAAGCCTGGCAAGATACCACTCACCAAAGCTCATAATTATCTGGTTTATGCCTTCGACAAGATCCTTGTACTCTGCGTAGAAATCGCTTATCTCCTTGCTTAGCTTTATCAAATTCCTTCTGGTGAATACCATATAAATCGGATTCCTGCTCATGTTTAGGAAACGGCTATTTACGGTGTCTATCATCTTGTTCACTTCATTCTGGTATACCCTGTATTCCAAAAGTTGTATGTTTGCTGTATCAGCAACCATTATTTCATTCTCATAATTGCTTGTGTTTGATGTAAGAAACATAGCATCCCAGTCAACTATGACTGAATCGCAGCCGTAGTATGACAAATTCCTCTTTATAGTATTTGTAACATATTCCTTTGAAAGTTCTTTGTAATTCTGTTCATCCAGCAATATACCTGCAATTAGCTCCTTGTTTTTTTCTACAAAGTTATCGGCACATTGCTCTAAGAAGTATGACCTATACATCTCGAATATTCTCTTTTCCTTTATCTGCATGCGCTTTGAAAGTGTTTTTTCTATTCTAACTTTAGTGTCCTCTGCCAGTTCCTTAAACCTATTTTCAAATCTTTTATCAAAGGTTATACTCTCCAGCAAAGCCGTATTAAGATTTGAAAGAGAGGAACGAACTCTAACGGCCATTGCACCAACAGAGTAGATTACGCATTGAATGTTCACTGGAATCGTTATGCTGTCGAATTTCACTTCTTTTTTACCCGCATTAATTATTAAAGGAAGCTCAAACGGGTTTAGTCCCTCCGGCACCGCTTTTCCATACTCATAAAAAGAGAATTCCTCCGCTCCCTTGAAATAGTTCTTTACTTGCTCTAGGTTTATTTCATCCGCAAAATCGTAAAAATAGCTGTAGATTATCTCTCCTTTCATAAAGGATGATTTAGGACTGCTTTAATTATATACTTGCCTCATATTTTATTAATCACTTGCTGATAAACATTTTTATATAATTTAAAATCTAAAAAGGAAATGAAAAACAAAGACCTAAACAAAATACTGAAAGACGGCACGGAGTACAAACGCTTCTTATTTGAAAATTTTGGCATAAAAGAGGATATTCAAATCGTAAAAAATGTGCTTCCTTACTACATTTACAGCATGGCATATTCTGTAGGACGCAACAAAATATGGGTATCAAATGAAACTAAGCGTATAATGTACATCATAGCAGAGAAGGATGAACTTAAAGAACTTAGAGAAGGATGCAGGTTCATAATACAGCATGAGCTGGGGCATTCTCATGATGTAAAAGACAAAAATAAAAACGTCAGGGACTATTTCCACAGGCTACTTTACATTAACAGCGGAAATTACACCATAGACTGCTTTCCGGAATCGGAAGCAACAAGGTATGCGCTTTCAAAATCAAACAACTACATAGAAGCGCTTGCAGGGTTCTTAGCCATATCTACCTTTTTATACAAAACGGATGTAAAAACAAGCATAGAAGTATACTCTGAACATTTCTCAAACTCAAATATAAAGGAGGAGGAAAAAAGAATGGTTTTGAATTCTTTAAGCAGTTTCAAACTTTCCGATGAAAACTATGAAAAAATATTGAGGAAGACGGAGATATATCTGGGTAAATTAAATGACAAGCTTGCAAGAAGCCTTCTGTATAAAGTAAGGAATAAAAACTAAAAAGCAAAGATAAGATTTATGCTTTTAAGTAATGGTTTATGAATACTCCGTAACATTCATCGTTTGGAAGGAATCTCCTTACAACTTTTTCCCAACCTTTGCTTCCCACCAAACTTCTTACCAGACTAGAGCTTACAACTGACAGATCCTCTGGCGGTATGAGGAAAATTGTTGTTATCTTTTCATTCAATCTGCTATTTATATATTGTATCCCTTTTTCATATTCTAAGTCAGTTTCCGTTCTTATGCCCCTTATTATATAAGAAGCGTTTATCTTGACGGCATAGTCTACCAAAAGTTCTCCTTTGAATGAGTCTACCCTTACGTTTTTATAGTCTTTTGTCGCAGAAAAAAGCATTTTCTTCTTTTCCTCCAGTGAAAAGTCCTCCTTTTTCTGCTGGTTCTCGCCTACTGCAACTACCAATTTATCAAACAATTCTGCAGCCCTTTTTATAACCCACTCATGCCCTATGGTTATAGGATCAAAGCTGCCTGCATAGACTGCCTTTTTCATAGTATATTTAATGCAGACCGATTTAAAAAAGCTAAGGTGTTTTTCATGAACGGCATTTATTAGTTAATGAAACTTAATCACTAAATAAAAAAGTTTAATACTTTGCAAACTTATTTGACGTTATGAAAGAGTTCTCTGGAAAGCGTTTTCAGGTAGAAACAAAGAAAGTGAAACTACCAAACGGCCACATAATGAGACTTGAGAAGGTAAGCTCTAAGGAAATAGCGCTTGTTTTGCCTATAGTTAATAATGACAAAATTGCGGTAATAAAGCAATACAGGCCCGCAATAAAAAAATGGCTTTATGAATTCCCTGCAGGGTTAATCGAAAGAAATGAAACTCCAATAAAGGCAGCAAGGCGCGAGCTTGAAGAGGAAACTGGGCTTATATGCAAAAATATAAAAAAGGCAGGAGGCATGTTTACTTCTCCCGGTTTTTCAAACGAGTTCATGCACATATTTTTAGCTGATTGCACTGTTGGAGGAAAGCAAAACCTTGAGCCAGCGGAGAACATAATTGTTCGTTTAATACCTGCCAAAAAAATAATTTATATGGTAAAGAAGGGCATGTTTGTTAATGGCCCTGCACTAAGTGCAATATTATTTGGATTGATTTACAGAAAGGATTTGCCACTGAAATAATAAATTTTTAAAAACAACTAAAGGGTTTATGTGCTTTTTCCTGCTATGGTGCCGGTTGTGTTATAAGTAGCTTTAAGGCTAGATGACACATCTGAGTACTCCAGTACTGAAGCGAAACGAAAGGTCACCGCAGGAGCCGGACAGCTTATGCCTTTTATGTTGATGTTGTAAAAATGGCCTCTTATTACCTGCATATTATTCAAATTAAAGGTTCCTGAAGTAATGTTGGAGCCAAGCGCAGACGTGAAGGTTATCTGTTTAAGATAACCGTACTCAACATTTCCTGAAAATAAAACCTGCATGCTGAAGGTCAGCTCTGTTGAATTGCATATAGCCGCGGATATTGAGAATGGAGAAAAGCCTGTAGAAGTCGGTGTAACGGATCTGCTTGGGCTGAAAACGCCCATTGAATAAAGAAAAACCATGACCACAACTATTATCAAAACCGCCCAGCCATAAGTCATCATGTATTCTATAGCGGCTTGGGCACGTTTTGCCATTTTAAATATAGGCTTTAAATAAATTAAAAGCTTTGCTAGAATAATTTGTCAAGAAAAGTTTTGGATATTTTAAAGACCTTCTAAAAATTGCAAAGAATGATTCTTTTAGAATTCTTAATAGTTTAACAATTAAATCTAATCCTTTAAAAACAGAAAGAAAAAAATAAAAAAATCAAATCATTTTTAGCTGCTACCTGTTCCTACTAAGGTTCCTGTTGCGTAATAAGTTGCAGTACCTGCAGAATTTTTCACACTAAATGACAAGTTTCCTGGAGCACTGAATGCTATCCCAGAACCTGTGCAACCTACATTTGTAGCGTTTATTACAAAGCTAGTTCCTGTAGTCACTGTGGGGAAAGTACCCGTAGCAGTTGTTACGGATTTAGCCCCAGAGAAATTTAGCCCAGTTGGCGAACTAAGTGTAAGACCTGTTACCTTTGCAGATGTGGCTCCGCCAGGTAATGGTCCAACGCTGAAGGCTACCGCTAAATAACTTGGAGTGCACACGGTCGAACTTACTGTGAACGGTGCAAATCCGCTACTTGTTGCAGTTACGCTTGCTCTAGGGTTAAAAATACCCATAGAGTACAGGATTACAGCTACGATGACTATGATCAGTATTGCCCAACCATAAGTCATCATGTACTCTAATGCTGACTGTCCTTTTGCCATGATTATATAAAAAATTACTGGTATTTAAACATTCATATTTTACTCTTTCAAAAAGTAAAAATAAGGATTAACCTATTGAAAATGGCAGATCAACGTAAATGCTGGGATTGCTGACGCTTGTTGCCACATAATTGTAGATTCCTGCAGGCAAAGCTATTGATTTTGTGTTTGCAAAGTAGGTGAAAGGAGAATTGCCTACAGCTAATTGCTTAATTGTTCCATTTGAAAAATCAAGTGAAAGGTTAACCTTTCCGGTAAATCCACCTATGAAAAGGTAATTTGGCAGGTTATCAGAATAGTTTGCGTACTCATAAGCTAATGCAGTATAAGTTGAATTTGTATACAGGGCAAGGTTTGACAGCCCGAATGACTCGTTTTCAGTGAGCATAGTGTTTGCTCCACAGGATGTTAAATCCTGTCCAGCCAAAAGCTTGCCACCGTAAAGAGAACTCTGATATATTATTATAACCCCATTAGAAATGTTTATCGTGTAATTTTCAAAGGATGTAAATTGAAGCAATGGGAGGTATTCAACGGTTTGCAGGCCGTTGGAATCTGCAATTGAGTTTATGGAATCGGCTATCTCATTGCATATGCCGTTCATTTTAGAAACTGTAGGATTGCCTGCAGATATGTGCGTGAAGAAGACCGCTATGAATGCTATCAATACCAGAACAAACGACACATCTATAACGAATTCAAAGGAAAATTGCCCTCTCATATTTAGATTAAAAGCAGAGTATATTTATACTATTTCCTATCTAATTAAGACGTGGGGGAGAGAAGACTTGAGGAATTGCTTATCGAGAATACCATAGACAATAATCCGTCTATTTTTCACAAATTGATGCAGGTTTCTACATTCTCTTACATAGAAAAAAAGAGGGAGATAGACTATGCTGATGCAGAATATCCATTGCAAATTTACAGGAAGAGGATGAATTATTCTGTAAATGAAAATGAAAAGAAAAAGCTGAAGACAGACAAATGGAATGCGGACCTTGTTTTGCTTTACAATGACAACGGGAAAAGAATATGCGAGATAGTTGAGATAGAAACTATAAAGGCAGACGAACTGCTGCACCACAGAAAAAAGAACATTTTGAAGAAGATAAGAACCGTTGAGAGGGCATACAATGCCGTTGAGTTAAATGAGATATTAAAGGTTGATGAGATAAGGTTTTCACTATCATTGAACGCTGCGCATTTAACCGAAAATGAAAGATATAGGGTGGCAAGAAGAATTGGCAGCAAGATAGTAGAGGAAAGGAATGCCGATTACAAGGATGAAAAGGTAAGCTTATACAAGATTTACATGCTAAAAGACAATGTCTGGGATTACTGCCCAGAAAGCGAGGAGAAGGAGTTTTTGATGAGCTACAACTTGGCAATGCGTAAGAACTCTTGGAAAAACCCTCTGAAGAAGGTTATGGCGCAGCTTTACTACAATTTAAAGGATGACAGTAAAGTAAAGGCATTGTACGAAAGGCATTACTTCAAAAGATAGGGGCAAAAGCCTTTAAAAGCCAAAATACATTAAGAATTAATAAAATCAAAGGCTATGGATTCTTTATGGGCATAAGAAACAAGGTAAGCAAAACTATAGACAATGTGGTTGAGTATTACCTGCGAAACTACAGAAAGATGGTGTTCATACCCATAATATTCGTGATATTCTTCGCTTCTTTTATAGGTTATTACTACCATGTGCATGGAATGCCAGTGAATGAGGGAATCTCACTAGCTGGTGGTACAAATATTGTTGTAAGCACTAACCAGAGCATTTCGCCGACGCTGATAGCCAGCTCCTTAGGAACGGATTTGAAGCAGCCAGTTACAGTGAGCATTGTAAAGGCCCCCTTCACAAATACCATAACAGGGTACTCAATAACTGTTGGAAAGAACGTTAACACTACGTTGCTGGAAAGCAGCCTTTCAAGCATACTTAAAATACCAATAAACGGCAAGGACTCAAGCGTTGATTTTGTAAGCGCGACTTTAGCGCAAAGCTCTCTTTACAGCTCTTTCATACTTCTTGGTATAGCATTCATCCTTGTAGCCGCGGTTTCTCTTTTCTACTTTAGAAGCATATGGCAGGCCTTTTCAAACGTGATAAGCATAATAAGCGACATAATAAACATAGTAGGGGTGCTTGACATAATAGGCTTCAGTTTTTCAACGGCTTCCATAGCAGGCATACTCATGATAATGGGCTATTCTGCTGACAGGAACATAATCTTGGCTACAAACATACTGAAAAGGGAGGAGGCAAGCATGCGATACCGTCTTGTCAAGACGATAAAAACCTCGCTTACAATGGATGCCGCTGCATTGGTAACCTTCCTTATACTTTTCCTAGGAACGACAAACTCAACGCTGCATGAGATAGCGATAATACTTATAATCGGAGTTATATTTGATGATTTCACCGTGTGGATACTGAATGGCTCTACACAGCTGTACGGCTTAAAATACAAGGAAGCAGAAAAGCAGGTGGCAAAGGCATAATATGGCAAAATCAATATTTTATGACTGGAGGATAATATTGATGATTGTTCTTGTAGTTGTGTCTTTCTTGGCCATACAGCCAAACATTACAAATGTAAACGGTGCGCAGGTCGTTTACATGCCTGTTAACTCTTATATAGGCAATTTAAGTTCAAGAGGCATAATTGGATTGCAGGCAGGGTCAATAATAACCGCTGTAGATGGCGTACCTGTTCATAACATACAGCAGTTTTACAGTCAACTAAACAAAAGCGCAATAGTCAATACCTCACTAAGCTTGACATATGAGAATGAGCTCTTCCCTTACATATACAAAAGCAACACAACTAAGATATTCGTAGAGCCGCATACAACGTTTAACTCTTCAACCATACAGACGCAAAACGTGCCTTATACACACTTAAACTATGGGCTGGATATAATAGGAGGAACGCAGATAGAAGTGGTTCCAAACTCCACACATTACAATTCTTCTGTGCTTTCTGACCTGGAAACCACCCTTTCAAAGAGGCTTGATGTTTATGGAATAAGCGGCACTACCGTTAGCACTGTTCAGGCGCTGTCAGGCAATGCATTTATAATGGTCAGCATGCCTAATGTGGGAGAAAGCCAGGCGCTGTCATTGATTCAAAACCAGGGTAAGTTTTATGCTACTATAGGCAACATCACTGTGTTCAACAGCAGCAATTCGAGTGAAAGCATATTGGATGTGTGCCTTTCATCAGGCTGTCCTTTCGGCGTTTACCAAACGCCAAGCGCAGCAAATGGCTATCAGTTCCAATTTGGGATACAGCTGGCTTCCGGCGCTGCAAAGAACTTCGAGAATGCAGTAAAAACCCTGAAGCCATCAACTACAAATCCGGGATATTTCAACAAGAGAATACACTTGTACTTAAATGGTGTGCAGCAGGGCCAGCCTCTTTTGATCTCTGAAAACATACTTACAAACTTCAACGGTGCTATAACCATAGAAGGTGGCGGGGTAGACTTGCAGCAGTCAATGGCAGACATGAAAACGCTTCAGGCAGTAATGCAGTCTGGCAGCTTGCCTGTCCCATTGAAAATAATATCGATAAGTTCTGTTTCTCCTACAGCAGGCAGTCAGTTCATAAGCCAGATATACATTTTACTGCTGCTAGCGTTCGTGCTTGTAAGCATAGTCATATTCTTAAGATACAAAGACTATAAGATCTCTTCATTGATACTCCTTACAAGTATTACGGAGATATTTATAGTGATAGGGGTTGCAGCGGCGATACACTGGACATTGGACATACCAAGCATGGCAGGTATAATAGCCAGCATAGGTATATCTGTTGATGACCAGATAATAATAACAGATGAGATGAGGAGAGGTTCGTCACAGATGGAGTATGCTGTTACAAAGAAGAGGATAAGCAGGGCATTTTTCATAATATTTGTCTCATTCTTTTCATTTGCAGCCATAATGTTTCCTCTCTTGTTTTCAACGGCCAGCCTGTTTGCAGGCTTCGCGCTTACAACTATACTTGCGTCTTTGATCGGTTTGCTGGTAACGAGACCTGCATATGCAAGAATAATAGGAAAGCTTGAAGGATAAAATGGAAGAATTCAGATTGGATCCGGTAGACCTCACATTTGACTTGGTAAGCAATGAAAGAACAGGCTGCAGGGAATGCTTGCCTGTTGAAAATGCTGTAAAATCAATCGAATTCAAGGGAGGATACCTGCGCGTATACGAGATAAAGGACAGGGTGCAGCCTTCAAGATATCAGCTTGACGGAAAGTTTTTCAAGCGCTCAAATGCACATGGATACGAAGAATTAATTGTGGAAAACGAAAAACATTCCGCCAACTTTGTAGCTTATTCGGCAGATGACATTGAAAAGCTACTTTTGCTTATAAGCGATAGGCTTAAGGAACTCAAAGCTTATGATATAGGAAAAAACATCTCCGTAAGCAGATATGTCAATGGACACGATTATTGGGATTTGGTTATACTGCCAATACCTATGCACAACACGCAGAAATGCCATGTGTGTGAAAGCTTGAATTACACTGGAAATAGAGAGATTTACAAAACTGAAAACATAATAGCATATGTGCCGTTTTCGCCTAAAAAGAACGAAATAGCAAGAATAACGACGCTGAAACACACTGCGATAGAGGAATTGGACAGCGTTGTGGCATTTGACTTGGCAAATCTTCTCATAAAAATAATAAACAAATTTACAAAGGAGATAACCTTTAACATTAAGCAGTCTGGAGCAGACCATTTTGAACTGGACGTGCTTGCCGGCGAGAATGACCCGATAGATGCACTGGGGATAAATAGGATAAGCTACTTTCCGGAAGAGGCTGCAAAAAAAATGAGCGAAAAGTTAAATAATGGAAAATAATGCAACAATGAAGGCATTGCTTGTATTGGTAATCCTACTTGCGGCGTTCACTGCCATACTTTACGTTTACCCTCTCAAACCAGTAACAGTAAACAACCAACAAAACATCACCAATGGCATCAAACTTGAGGATTTTCTCTCAAGCTACAACATAAATCTGAGCAGATTTTCAGATAAGGACTTATACTATTTTTACGGGGGTTTGTCGAACAATTCTGTAGTATTCGGCTGCGATTATGAGATGGAACCTGTTTTTCCGTATATACCTTTGGATTCTACCGTACTGCAGAATGAATACAATAATGTGATAAAGAACATGGCGCTTATCTCAATGTGCAGTGTGGAAAACTTCACTAACTGCAGCAATGCAGATGAACAGCTTTATAATTTCATAAATGATAGCATGACCCCAACGCAGATAAAACAGATGTTTAATCTTTCTTATTCACAGGCAAAAAGTTATTATGCAGACATCGTTAATTCCGGGTTTCAGAACTATTCTATTGTTGACCCTTTAAAATATGATTTAAAGCTATTCAATGAAAGCACAAACATAAGTGATATGATAAAAACGATATTGAAGATGAAGCAGATGACAGTAAATATAGTCTTCAATGGAAATGGGAAAATATTAAACTATGAAAATGAAACTGGGATATACAGCCCGTTCCAGTTTCAGGTTTACCGGCTAATAAATGCAAGCCAATGCAGTTACTCAAAAATATTCAACATAGTTGTAAACCCAGATTACTTTTCTTCCCCAAGCTACATTTACTTGTACAAAAGCCTGGGAAATTACACAAACATATGCATAGTCAACAGCAAAAACAGCTGCAATTCCAGCGAAATGAAGAATTTGAACATGTCATTCTATGCTAACTAAGTCAAGATACTACATTTATTCGGTTGTAATATTTGTGCTTTTAATGCTTGCCATATTCTTTTACTATCAGACTTACTCCCTAAACAGCTTATATTCCTTCCACAAAACAGATTTAAACATGTCCGGGCTCTGTTCTCCAAACCTGCCATCATTTGTTATTTACTATGCAGACAACTGTAAAACCTGCACTTCTACTGTCGATTCCTTCCAGAATGTAACATCGCTTTTTGGGTTGTGGGGCAACAAAACATTTTACAGCGGCTATTTCTGTGCGTGGGAATTCAACATATCTGCGTACAATAACAACGTAACTGCTAACCTGCCGGATTCTGCCGTATCAATTTTCAATCAGATAGGCGTGAATAGAGTACCACTGATAGTATTCAATGGAAAATATTATAAAGTTGGAGGGTTTGCAAATAATCAGACTGCATACAATGATATATTAAAATACATATGCCTTTCGGTCAATGAATCCTTGCCGCAGTGTAGTTGAAAAATGGTAAGAAAAATAGATAAGGAACTTATGGAAGCAGTGCTTTCCTCGCTATCAAACGGAGAAAAAACTGGCTATGAAATATACAAGGAAATAAAAAAGAATGGTAGACAGGTATCAAGCAGGATAGTTTATCATTATCTTTACATTGCATTGAAGGACGGCAAAGTCACTGTAGAGAACAAAAACGAACTGGGAAACTTCAGCTGGGGAAATACAGTAAGAAAGAAGTATTACAGGCTCAGATAATCCCCAAGGTTATACCTGCCTTTACCAGAGATATCATTCCGCCCGGCCTCCTCTCTTCTATTTCCATTAAAAATTTTAGTACTGCCTCGTCTCTCCTGCCCCTCTTTGCATTTTGAAGCGTTTTCTTCTTCAGCCTAAAAAAGCTTATTATTTCATTCTCGGATACATTAAAAAGCGGGCTGAAACCGTCCTTCTCCTTTATCTTCTTGTCAGTGGGATCATGGAATAGAAAGAACTTCATCACAGAGATTGCAAAGTCCTCCAATGTATAAGAATAAAGCTTTTCTCCATCTTTGCTTTCCAGGTCCTTAAACATAAATTCAAGGAAAGCCCTGCCACAATTATTTTCATTTCCAAACCTAAAAAGCCTGCTTCTTAGTTTATTGGCGTTCATGTTTGACTTGACTCTTTTTATCAGCATCCTTTCAAAGTGCTTTTTGCAAAGGTCCTGTTTTAGATAAGAAGAATAAAAAACAGCTTCTCTACCGCATATGGCACATGTTTTGTCGGTATCCATAAATATTAATTAGTCTATCTTTTATTATTTATATGCCAGCTAGGATTATTGTGGTGATGAGTCCAAAAGGAGGAGTGGGAAAAACGACCGCTGCCGTAAACATTGCCACTGCAATCTCCAACCTTGGCAAAAAAACGCTTTTAATAGACGCAAATCTTGAAACGCCGCATGTTGCGGTTTATTATGGTTTCGTCGGATTCAAATACTCATTAGAGGACGTATTAAATGAAAGAACTAAAATAGAAGAGGCCATATACACAGGAGACAACCCAAATTTCCACCTTCTGCCATCAAGGGTAGCAAAGAGCGGAACTGACAGATCCGCGCATAAACTGATAAACATCAATCTTTACATAAACAAACTAAGGGATAAATACGATTTCATAGTGATAGACTCTAAGCCTTCCTATGACATAGAATTCATAAAACTCATAAAAGAGGCAAACAGCCTTATCATATCAAATCCTGACATAACCTCAATAATAGAGGCTAAAAAACTGAAGCAGGAATTGGAACAAGCTGGAATAAACATATTAGGTCTTGTTATAAACAAAGTAAACACACGGATAAAGGAGCAGATGACAAAGAAAGAAATCGAAGATTTAACCAAGATAAACAATATCTGGGAGATAAGGGAGGACAACAAGGTTTACAATGCCCTTAAAGTTGGGATTCCCTTAGTCATATCTTCCCCGAAAAGCTTTGCGGCAAGAGATATAAACGGCATAGCAAAGCAGATAATTAGGATATGAAGATTTACAGAATTGTAAAATGCCCAAACTGCGGCAAGTACCGGAAAACTTCATCTACTAAAACCGTAAAATGCTTTTACTGCGGCAAAACTTTTACTGTTATGAATCATGTTGTAAGCAATGAGAATTATAAAAAAGAAATCAACAAAAAAGAAGTAGGATTCAAAACATTCAAAGTCTAGCTTTGTAGACCTTTGAAACCTTATCCCCTATGTGGAATAGGTAAGTCTCTTTTTTTGTGTTATTCTCTTGATACGGAAAATACCCCTCTTTTGGTGATTTATCCGCCTTAACTAAAAAGGCTATTTTTGACTTTGGCCCTGTGCCGTTTCTGTATATTGCTACGAAGTATACTTCCTTTCCTTCCGCATTTTCTTCGCCATCTATTTTTTTAAGCTCCCCGTCTTCAAATGAAAAGACATGTGATCTGTACATTGAACGGTCATACACTGCATCTTCTAGTAACCTGTTGTACGCCCATTCGCTTTTAATTTCATACAGCCTTTCAAGTTTGGACTTTGTTTCTGCATCCAATTTACTGTACGGAGGTATGAAAACGTTTAGATTGAATTCATCTTCTTTTCCGCTGTATTTCTTTCTTATCACTTTGTTATCTTGATACCTGTATTTGGACCCCCTCTCGGTTTCAAACCCAATTATCTTTTCCAATCTTTCATTTTCCACTGTTTTATATGAATTTAACTAGTATTTATAATTTACTATTTATAAGTAGATATTCAATATAATAACTTATAATGCATTAAATACTTTTATTATAAAGAGTCAATTCTTAGTATTATGCCTTGGTAGCTCAACGGCAGAGCATCTGCTTCGTAAGCAGGAGGTTGTGGGTTCGAAACCCACCCAAGGCTTTTATCGATAATTAAATGGCATTTGCAATCATTTGCTTATTGAAGGATACCTTTCTACATATGGATTGACATTTGTATTGCTTTACAAAATCATACTTATATTTTAAAAATTCATAAAAAAGATATGAAAGGACAGGAATCTCTAGAGATGATAATAATCTATAGCCTGGCTATCGCAGTTATAGGTTCGATATTTTATATAATATTCACATTTTTCCCGAGTTTAACCGGAGCCACAACTCAGCCGAGCTACTCTGGATTTCCAGGATTCCAAATAATACAACAGGGTTATATTCCGTCAAAATCTCTTTTTTACATAAAATTTGAGAACCTGTTAAATGAAAATGTGAAAATAGACAAAATATCACTTTTGATTTCTGGGGTAAACTATACTGGATTTGTCTGTTCAAAAACATATCTGCCTGCTTTGCAGTACAGTGAATGCAATTTAACATCTGTATCGCTGGGGAGGTCATTCAATGGAAACGGCTTTATATATTATACTCCTACAAATATTTCCTCTTCTCCGGTGATAGCATCGATGGGAAATATAATCAATTAGGATAGAGTTAGATATTTATACTTACAGATTTTAATTTATCCCTTATGGGATCATATAAATACATACACGCGAATGAAATGGCTTTGTATAAGAATGACGAAAGGAAAAAGGAGATATTGCAGGAAGTAAGGAATCAACCAATACTGCAAAGACTAGAGAAACCTACAAAACCTGCAAAGGCTAAAACGATAGGATACAAGGCCAAGCAAGGGTACATAGTTGTAAGAGTAAGAGTCAGCAAAGGAGATTTCAGAAGGCCCAGGCCAAACCATGCAAGAAGACCAAGTAAAAGCGGATTATACTATAAATTAGAAGTCAGCAAAGAAGATATCGCAAGGAACAGAGCCTTAAGAGTGTACAAAAACATGAAGCTTATAGGCTCGTATTTTCTTATAGAAGACGGAAAAAACAAGTGGTTTGAAGTAGTGCTGGCAGACAGAGAAAAATTGTAAATTGAACATCCTTTTAAACTAAGGTTTATGCCCGCTCCGCAAAATGTTAGAAGTGATCAATGCCTGCATTTATTTTACAGATTTGTATTCATAAAAAACAATTTAAATTAATAAGGGTTAAGAATCAAATGGACGTTGAACAGTTTCTCTTCTTTGAAGTGCTTATCGGCATAGTTATAGCTCTTACCATGTTTTTCCTTTTCTACAACAATTATTCATCAATTTTTCCAGTGGGCTGTGATTCTGCAACTGCTCTGCTGCAAAACCAGTTTACAAGTGCAGAGTACGGATATGCAAACAGAATGGAGGGTACGCCACTTTTCAGATGCTATGATGAAAATGCCTGTTATAATGCGGCAACGGCCGAGCAAACATGCATAAGACATTGGTGTTACTATGATCTTTGGACAAATGGTCAGGGCAGCGAATCTGCAGTTCAAGCATGCATAGCAAGCCCTCCTGCCAACATAACTAGCGCATGCAGCGTTGTTTCGCCTACAAATACTGCTGATTTATTTAGTTGTTCGGAAAGCACTATCGTGGCCAATAACGCTACGGACATACAAAATTGTGCAATAAACGTTACAGCATGCATATCGGGGGACGGGCCTTACTGCCCAGCATGCGTAGCTCAGTGATATGGATAAAAAAGGAAGCGTAGAATGGCGTCTTATCTGGATAATACTGGTCATAATAACCGCCCTTGCGGTCATAGGCCTTGTCGTAATACTTTTTTACGCCGGCTCGCACAGCAGCTCTCCATTCTCATATTTCGGAAATCTTCTGGGGGGAGGGTCATAAAATGGAAGAGGGGATATTATTAACAATAGTTTTTGTTATATTTGTTATAATAGCGGGGATAATACTTTCAGTTGTTTCCTTTTCCATAATAACTTCCTTCGGCACCCTTAACTTCGGGATAAGCTGCTTTACTGCATTTACCCAGTACAAGATAGTCAACAGCTTTTTAGCTCCCTTTACAGGGGTAACTTCATTCTTCGGCTTTTCAAACGTAGTTGTAAGCCCAACGCAATCTGCACAGGTGCAAAAGGACTGCTTGCAGACTACAAACGTGAATGAAAAGGCAGCTGCTGACTTTGCATCCTCATTTTATACTGAAGCGTCCTCTTGCTTCAGTTTATTTTCTGGAGGAAATGCAGGGATAGGATCACAGATCCTTTCTGCTAAAAATATAAATCAGATATTTAACTGCTACAAAGGCGCTTTGATAAGCCAAAGCAATAACGTAAATTATTCTGCCATAATAAGTTATATCGACAGCAATTACAACGGAAGCTATCCTCTGCAAATGGTATTTATAACAAATGGAAGCAATGGAAATGCAGCATATATAAAGCCATCTGACAAGCTTTCGAATTCCAGTTATACAGTTACTTACTTTGGCTACCCTTCTGGCGGAATTAAAAACTGCGAAGTAAGCTTCAAAGAGCAATGCGAGTACACTGCTCAATACCAGCAGCCCGCAATAAATGACTTATCTATATGTACATATTCGAATGAGACTACAAACCAAACCAGGGAAACAGTGAGCTCACTTAGCAACGGGAACCCATCTTTAAACATTGTAAACGAAGATAGTGGCTGCGATTACTATGTACCCTTATGTGGAAAACTCAGCAATTATATGGTATACAGCCAAAGCAGGGTATTCGTATGCATACCAGGTCAGTAATGCTTTTTCCCTAAAATATAAACTTGGATATTAATTTATTGCATAAAAACACTACTTAATTAATGGCAGAGACACCTGGAGAGAGCTTCATATTCATAGTTTTGGCGGTAATATTCATAATAGTGATAGTAGCCATTGCAGGCTATCTTCTGTTAGTTGGAGTCAACCTATCAAACAGCAGTATCTGCTATGTAAGCTCTGAATTCACTAATTTTTATTACAATGGCCTGTGTGTATCAAATTTCTTCTGTTTAAGCAGTACACTTAAAGCTATAGGGATAGCGCCGCCGCTTTTCGGCTGCACAACTTCAACCTCCGGATATGGACCTGGCTCCCAGCCTTCGCAGGTATTTTCAACCGTAGCAACTGACCTGACAAGCTGCTGGAATCAGTATGGCGCAAATCAAGGACTCACCGTACTAACTAATTCGCCTGCAACCTGCTCAGTTATCGATGTCAATACAAACCAGAACATGACTATAAATAACCTTACCAATTACCTTGAAACAAATGCTTATACAACGGAAGTAAGCTGTCTTAATCATACGGCCGTCCAATCCTGTTCTGATCCATTGACAAGCTCAAATCTAAATGGCTATTCGTGTGATTTAAATGACCCTAGTCTGTGTGAGGCACAATCATTAAATTATTTCAATTGCAGAAGCCAATCTGGATATACACCTTTTACACAAGGATACACAACAAAGTATATACCTTTGGATGGGTCAAAGCCACCGACGGCTGCAATGAACCTTTCCAGCTATCTTTGCGAGGCATCGCAGGGCTGCTCTTTCAACACTACTAAGGGAACTTGTACAACTCCCAGCGGAAACACTGCTTCATGCACGGATTTATACACAAACTTCTGTAATGGAAACAACTGTACTGTAGGTTATGACCCTACAACTGCTTCATACGAATCTCCATCCTCTTGCGTATTGACAGAACCTGTAAAAAGCACGTCAATAATAAACGAATCATATGCAGATTATCTAAAACCGGGTGACAACGTAATATTCAGCTATAAAAACGTAAGTAATTCTAGTCAAAGTGGATTTGTTCTACCAAACAGCAGCAAATCAATAAACAAGGCGCAAATATACATAGTTTACCTCAATTCGCTGGTTGGAACAAGACTGCCGCCAAACTCAATAAGCCTGCCAAGTGAATGTGAGCCTGCTACTTTTCTTAACAATTACCCTACTGCTGGGATAGAATATGAATGTTCAAGGGCAATCGCATCTGGAATAGGAGCAAGGATTCTTGCGCCTTCAAACCCCGGATTAGTAGCTGGAGCTGTACTTGCAGGATTTGGAGCATCGGAATGCTTTAACAACACAATATGCAAAGATGATATTGCACCAAATGCACTTACATACACAGCAAAGCTTGCTTATTCATCTTTATATGCTACAGGCTTAGAACAATGTGCGCAGTCTTTATTCTACTTCTTTACTTCTGTGCCTCAAGAAATAGGCATATCAAAGCCAAACTTTTTAGGGAGGAATTTAATTTACATATGCGCAGTAACAAAGTGAAAGGTGCAAGTGCAGTAGAGTATTTCATAGTTGTTATACTGCTTATCTCATTTTTAGTGATAGGTGTAGTAATTGCTAGTTCTGTCTTCCATTTTGCTATTTTCCCTTCGGGGGTAATAACAAGCGGGAGCGGCTCTCCGGTACCGTGCTCCGCAAATGTCACAAATGTAAGCACTGCTTCTAAACCTAACACCTTTAAAATAACGGTATCAGACGGCAGCCCGGGATTACTTTACAAGGTATTCGCAAGCAATACTGCTAAAAGTCCATCATTATCAGTTATAGGCAATTACACTGCTGGCATAGACTCCTTTTCAACTGATTTAACTATCGTGAATCCCAGCATAAACACAGTCATCATAGGAAACACGTCCGGAAGCAATGTTTCCATAGATGGAGTGAAGTACTCGGCAGGCGGAACGTGTGAAACTGAAATCTTCGGCAGTTAGATAAAAGGATGCAATGTTCCATCCTGCTTTATTGTATCTGGGTTTTCCTTTATGTTTTTTATTATCTTTTTCATGCTCTTCTCTCTCCTTTTCGAAATCCAATAATAGCCCTCATCGTTTGTTCCTATTGTGATAAGTATGAATATTCTCCCTGCAGAGAACCTGCCTACTCTTCCCCTGCGTTGAATGTTTCTTATCGCACTTGGTATCGTCTCATAAAACACTGCAAGGTCAACGCCTTTTATCGACATCCCCTCTTCACTAACACTTGTTGAAACAAGCACATTGTACACTCCGGATTCAAAATCTCGTATTATGTTCACCTGCTCTTTCTGCGACAAACCCCCTTTTCCCTGGCCAATAAATTTTATCGGTCTTACTCCGGGTATCCTTGATATACTATTGTATATAACGTCCACAGTGTCCCTATACTGCGCGAACACTATGGCTTTTTTTGATTCATTGAAATGGTTTCTAAATATAATTTGAAGCTGCTTAAGCTTTGGGTGCTCCATACCGCTGTCCAACAGCTCTTGTGTTCTTTCCTTTATTTCGATGAACCTCTTATTTGAAGAGAGCTCCTTGTCAGTCTTTGCCTTTCCATTTTGTATTTTTTCCAGAAAGTTCAAAAACGCAGCAAGACTCTGTGTTGACAAAAGGTTATAAGCATGGTAAAGCTTCAAAATCTTTGAAGTCAATATTATCCCTCTGATAAGGTAATATGTTCTTTTTCCGCTGAACATCTGCCTTTGAAGGCTCTTCTGGAGCATCAGAATAGTAACCCTATTTATTCTGGCTTTCTGCACGTTTTTCAGAAGGCCGATTTCCTGTAATTCGCTTGTTGATTCGCTTATAAGCAGCTTTAAGCTGTTGGCAAGTTCAAGCATCTCCTGTGGAAGGTTAACCTTTATCTCTTCTATGTCTTTTTTCTGTATGTATGGAATAACATCTGGATCATCATCCGATCTTATTTCAACGTTGCTTATCTGCAGGTTACTGCATATTGTTTTTATCTTTTCCCGGTCTGATGCGGGGGAAGCGGTTAAGCCAAGTATGAGCGGGTGAAAAGACTGCTCTGAATAGGTCTTTGCTATCTTTACATAGGAGTAATTTCCTATTGTGTGGTGGGCTTCATCAACTATAAGCAGGCTGAAATTAGAGAAATCTATGATTTTCTTGCTCATGTCATTCTCTATTGTTTGGGGGGTTGCAAATATCAGCTGTGCTTCCTGGTATATTTCACTCCTTTTACTGCTTGATACTGAGCCGCTTGCAATTCCCTGAGAAACTGCAAGCAATGAAGAAAACGTCCTGTAATGCTGGTTTGCAAGTGGTTTTGTAGGTGCTAGAAAGAGAATCTTGGAAGAAGGGTATTTCTCTAACCTATAATCAACAAGCATCGCGCTTATTATCGTTTTTCCAAGGCCGGTTGGCAATACGACAAGTGTGTTACCTGTTTTTGCGGTCTCAAAGATCTTGTTTTGATATTCTCTGTCTTCTATCTTTTCCTTGAAAAGGGTCATTTACACACTCTCTGCTTTTCCGCTTTTTATCAGTATCTGCGCTACATCCTTATCTATTTCTATCACATTCGGGAAACTAAAAGGCCCGTATGATTTATCATTTCTCCAAACAAATTTAGGTATATCAGAGAGTATCTTTATGACGACTTTTTCGCTTTCACTGTCATTGCTCTCTACTTTCTGCAGTTTCTTTGGTTCTATTGATTTTACTTCTGTTATTATCCCTGATTTGTACTGCTTGGAAAGATTAAGTAGGTTGTCAAAAAATATTATCTCCTTGGAAAGCATGTTTGTCTTTGCCTGCTCGCTGTCAACATCCAGTATTGCCATTCCCGCGATTTTAAGCATTCTTAAGTTTATTATCTGCTCTAATGTTGAGATTGCGTTTTTTATCTGTGTTGATATCTCCTCCGATTTTTTCTCATCGTTCATTTTCTTTGCTTCTTCCAACGAGTTCTTGTTTATGGCTATGTATTCCTTCATCTCTTCAAGCATTTCATCATTGAACTTTGTCAGTGTCCTGTTGTCTTCCTGCTCCTGCCTTCTTATTCTTAGAAATTCGCTGTAAGTGATCATAATCCCTAATAGCTGTCGAAAGTATAAAAATGTTAATACGCATTCTTGAAGCCTGCCATTATTGAGGAGCTTATCCCTGAAAAAAAGCCAGATATGTCCTTAGAGAGCGCGGAGGGGCCCACCAAAAACAAATAAACTAAAAGCAACGTTATCCCCAGAATAACGGCTATGACATAAAACCAGACAGATTCCATGCTATATGTTCGGAACTGTCGGTATAAGTTTGTGTATGGTGCTTGGTGAAAACAAAAAAAGATAGAAGATTATTATCAGTATGAGAACTATCAACGTTATTATTATAAGCAGTATGTAGCTCTCCACTCCTTTATTATTCATAACCGCTCACGTTCAAACTGTTTGACTTTGATATGAATACCTTAAAAAGATTCGTAAACTTGTACGGCGTAAAAATCTCCAAAAAGATAATAATAAGTAGGATTCCCACAATTATCAAAATTATGTACAGGAAAACGCCGCTTACAACGCCTTTATTATTCATATACCCTTGCCGTAAAGCCAACTAAATGAAAAAACGCTCGTCATATCCTTTGCGATTGTTGAGCCTGCCCCTGTGAATATTAAACCTATTATTATGCCTGCAAACAAGACTATAATTGCCAGTATTATCGCTATTATCTCGGTTATAGGCATCTGTCCCTTACTGTTCATAATCAATTCACCGAAAAAGGCGGCTTCCAGTTCAGAAGTCCTGCCCTTCTCTTAGACTCGTCATATATGTATGCTGCATCTTTATCGGCAATAAACAAACCCATCTCAAGCGCCCTCCTGATGTCTGATGGTGTAAAGCGCTTTACGTTGACAAGCATTTCATATATCTCGGCCTGCTCTCCGGAAAGGCTTGCTTTGTGCCTTTCAGTGGATGAAATAGAAGAGAATGATTTTGAAATACCAGAAAAATCGTCCTTAAACGCCCTATAAATGTCCATAAAGGCATAGTCCTTTTGTGGTTTCTTCTCTTTTTTCCTCTTTTCCTCTTCTTCATCCGCTTCTTTGACGTATTTGTCCAAATCTGCTTGGATAACGCTGAGAGAACGAAAAATGGCCTGATCAACAGCGGCAAACACTGTTTTCTGTATATTTGCAATGTGCGCCTTCTTGTAAAGATAATATTCCTCGGGTGTAAAGCAATATGGGAACATGTTGAAGTATATTGTTCCTTCGTAAGGGGGCTGAATAGCTTCCTTGCTTGGCTTTTCCTTAAAGTCCATCTTCAACTTTATTGCTAATATTACCAGTGGCCCGTACTTTCTAATCCTGTCATAAATGAAGGATCTTTTATTCTCTTCGTATCCCCTCGATATGAGATTGCCGGCTATGCTTTTAGGCTCGACCTTTATGGGTATTTCCGGGCCTTTGTTTTTAAACAGCCTAACATACTCTGCATCATACTCCTTTGCATATATTGGTTTGCTCCCGACAGCTGTAACAGAAAAGCTTTCATTCTCAAATATGTCCGGCTTGCTTGCACCTTCTATGTATCTGTCTGCACTTTTAGCCGTTTTTAAGCCCATCTTTGCAAGCAGCGAAAGATAAGTTGAGCACCAATCAACATATAGGTTAAACGAACCCATCTGGCTCTTAAGGTACTGCAGAAGCATACTTTTCCTGTTTTTAAGGTCATTGCCATTTATTTCCTTCCATTTTTCATATTCAATGTACCTGTTCTTCAGTATGTTTTTATACTGCTCATTCCTGTCAATATTCTGCACATCCTTCAGACTTTTGACTTGGTAGAAAACCGACATTATGTCAATAAATCCTGGACCCCCTTGGCTTTGCGTCGGAGATCTTGAAAGCGCGGAAAGGCTCGCTCCTCCTTTTCTTGAATCAACATTGTCCAAAAAAACTCTCTTTAATGCGAGTTCTGCTGCTTCCGCTTTGTCCTTATCCGTGTCTTTTAACTCATCATACAAATACAGGTTCCTTTCAAGTTCCTTAAGCTCGTATATTATGGCTATAAGCGATTTCAAAACCGTGTTTATGTTTCCAAGAAGCTGCATTACCCTGTCTTCAAGATTCTTCCTTTTCTCAAAAACCATGTTCATCAAACTAGACAAAGAAGATGGGTCCACTGATTCTGCCGTCCTTATCGATCTGTAACCTAATGCCCCGAACATCTGCATAACAGAGTAGTACTCCGGCTGAAAATGGTATCTTTTGTATATGTCCTTTGTAAACTTGTAACCTTCGGGATTACCAACGAACCCTGGATTTGGAATCTCCTCACCAGAGGCATACCTGAAATCAATCTCCCCTCTGTAGTGAGAGTCGCTGCTAGAGGCCCTTGCTTCCAGTTCATTTATCCATTTCTGTACATAGTTAACGTCTGTTTTTGAGTCATTAAACTTCTTTGCTATCTCGCTTATCTCCCGTATGTTCATAAATCTTATTAGATACTGCTAATTTAAATAATGTTATATATAAAAATTGCGCGTTATGAAGAAAACATGCTATTTTATGCCAAAAAACTGATAAACTGGAAAAATTAGCAAAGACTTATAAATAATCAGAGTCATAATCACATAAATGGAGGTACTATGCATCAAACAGAGAACATAAATCCGATAGAAGCAACTTTAAACAAGCTTTTTTCGACAATAGACGCACTTTCGTCTAAAATAGACGAACTTAATGAAAGAGTAGATTACATGGGCTCATTTATAGGTCTTGAGATCGGTGAAGGCGAAAACGCAGAGTCGGTTGAGCCTCCGGGACAGCTTGCAGGTTTATCCTTTGATGTCTTAAATAAGGTCCTTCCCTCTAAAGACGCAAACTCCATAAGGGCATATTTTTTAAGAGTTTTGAGCCTTTTCAGAAGGTACATAAAATCAATTGTAATATTTGGCAGCTCAAAAACAAAAACAGGTATGACAAGCACTTCTGATATAGATGTTGCATTCATAGTAGATGATACTGATATACAAAAATTCACACTTGAACAACTAAGAGACCGGTTATTCGCAAAGATGGCTGAAATAGCAAGGGATTTTTCAGATAAGATACATGCACAAGCATACCCTCTTTCTGAATTCTGGGGTTCAATAATAAAACCAAATCCTGTTATACTTACCTTGTTAAGAGACGGCGTAGCGGTCTATGACACTGGTTTCTTTGTTCCAATACAGATGCTGTACAAAACAGGAAACATAATACCTACAATAGAATCAATAAACGCCAACGTGGAAAATGCGGAGGGGCTAATAATGCTTGCAGAAAATGTATTAACTACAAAGCTAAGTTTGGATCTTTACAATTCTGTAGTTGCGGCTGGCCAGGCTTTATTGATGGAATATGGGTATCTGCCACCTGTTCCAAAACAGGTTGCTAAGGAATTGGAAGACATAGCAGTAGAGAAGGAAAAAGTGCTTACGCATGAAGATGTAGAAAAGGTCGATGAGGTAGTAAAATGGTTCAAGAAAATAGACCATGGGGAAGTCAAGGAAATCACTGGTGAGGAATTCGACAAAAAGCTAAAAGATAGCAAATACATTGTAGAGAAAATAACCTCTATAATAGAAAAGCTCAGGGAAAAGAAAGGGGAGACAAAACCAGTGATAGACAAAGATTTATTAAAGCAAACTGATAAGGAAATAAAGGACAAATATCTACAAAAGGAGGAGTGATATGGCAAAACTTTTATCATACAGAAGGGGAAGAAAGACGCAAAAAGTAAACCAAGCAATAGCAAGCATAGACAAAGTAAACAGCAGAGAAGAAGCAAAAAAATTCATAGGAAAAAAGGTTGAGATTGCGTTCTCCAAGTCATCAATAAAAGGCGTCATAGTTAAAGCTCATGGTGGAAGAGGAAAAGTTGTAATAAGATTCAGGAGAGGCCTTCCGGGCCAAGCAATGAATCAGGAGATAAAGCTTTCTTAGTTTATTTCAAATCCACAGCATCTAAAAGATCTTGGAAGCTGCCAGTTATCCTAAAGCCTTTCGGTGATAACACTGTTCTGTCTTTGAACTTTGATATTGGCAATTCAGGTTGTTTCAAAAATGAAGAAATCTGACTTGTAGTGTAGTAAGAGAAAACATCTAATTCATTTGAAACCGCCGTAAGGTAGTCTGACAATTTTACAAGGGAATCTGCTGACAAGCCAATTTTGTTTTCTTTTATCACGGAAAGCATAACATTTACATGTCTTTTACTGTATAAAGGCCCAAGCCACAGCTTCCCTATCTTGTGCATTTTAGAACCGCAGTATCTACATCTAACCCCATAATTAATCTGCCTTGCAGGGCACTTGCTGCATTGATATGCATAACCAACACTGGCTTTCATTTTAGAAGTCGTTGACATAAAGTAGACTCTTATGAAGTTACCTTCAAAATTGAAAAGCAGCGGAAGAAGAGTAATGGAGTGCTTTGCAGCGGTTTCAAAAACCTTCTTTATAAGTATTCGTATTCCAATTTCATTGCTGTATGCTGTCTTAAGCGAAACTGAGTTATATTTACGCTGGCATGCCTTTTGTGCACTGCCCATAAGCGCTGCTGTATCAGTTGCGCTCACAGCCAGTATGCCCCCCTTCTTAAGCAATTCCAAAGCAGAATCAAGATAAAAAACTGGAGAGCCGAATGGATCTATGTCTATGTAATCGTATTTTTTGCTTGTTTTGAATGATACTGAATCGAAGCTTGTTACAATCTTATCAATTCCAAAAAGTTTCTTCTTGTTTATTTGTAAGTTCCGTTCTATGATTTCCTTGGATTTTATGTCATTGAAGTTAAATGAAGAAAACTTTCCTGTTTCAATGCATAACCTTAAACCCCTAATGCCACTGCCTGAAAAAAGTTCCAAACCTGCAGAATTTTCATGCATTAAAGAGGAAACTAGGAGAACATTAAGGTCCCTATCGAACTTCCTTTTAGGGTTAAAAAACACTTCTGCTTTTTTAAGTTGTTTGTCTTCTGCAAAAAACCCAACTTTGCCCTCTTTAAAAAAATCCATACTAATAAAAAGGGGTGCAAATGCTTAATAAGGTTTTTAGTTATAAAGGATTAATCATCTATCTTGAACCTTTCCTTAAGGTTTAAGACCCTGTAAAGCTCTTTGTACCTATTTCTTATCGTGACTTCGGTGATACCAGCAGCCTTCGCAGCGTCCCTCTGTGTCTTCTTTTCCTTGTTTATTAGAGTCGCAACATAAAGCACTGCCGCTGCTATGCCCATTGGACCCTTCCCGCTAGTAAGCCCTTTATCCTCTGCTTCTTTAAGCAGTTTTACTGCGTCTGAAACAGTTTTATTCGAAACTCCCAATTCAGAAGCGAATTTGTAGATGTAATCACTTGGCGATGTTGGAAGTATTTTAATTCCAAGTTCTCTGCAAAGCAGTCTATAGGCCTTTCCAACCTCTTTTCTTTCGACTTCAAATGTATCTGAGATTTCATCCAATGTTATAGGTCTATTGTGTTTCCTTGCAGCAGCGTAAAGTGCTCCTGCAATGACACTTTCCATTGACCTGCCCCTTACCAATCTTCTTGTTATAGCTTCTCTGTACATCTTTGCAGCTTCTTCTTGGATTATATTTGAAACATGTAAACGATTGCTTGCGTGCCTTAATTCTGTAAGTGCAAACTTTAAATTCCTCTCATATGCAGTTGAGATTCTGGGCTGCCACTTTCTTAATTTATAGAAAGTTCTCCTATTTGCATTAGAAAGTTTTATAGACTCACTTGCCTTTCCTATAACAGTGCTTGTACCTTTATCATATTTTGCATAACTTAATGGAGAACCCATTCTTCCCTTTCCTTCATCTCTTTCGTCTTCAAAAGAACGCCATTCCCTTCCGTAATCTATCGTATCGCTCTCTATTACATATCCACAGTTCTGACAGACTAACTCACCAGTAGTCTTGTCATATATAACTGCATCACTTCCACAGGAAGGACATTTAATATTATACTTGCTTGTAACCACTTTCATAAGATTTATATAGTAAGATACTAACTAGTATTTAAAGCTTTCGCTTTACAGTAATTTACCAATAAAATTTGTTTAGAATCACTCATGAACAATATTCTTCGGAGCCTTTACTTTGAATAGGTATGCTATAATACTTGTAATCCCTGCAATCAGTAAGCCAATACCTACCCCCTTAAAATATAATCTATTCATGAAATATGAAAATAAGATAAATATCGCGCTTAAAACTAATTCAAAAATGATAAGCACCATATCAAGTCGTTTCAAAAGCCTAATTCTCCATTCTGGCCAGATAATGTTTTTCCGGTTTAGCATATTTTTATATTATTTACGTACTAACTTTTTGTCTTATTAAGCTTTTTGATGGAGCAATGCACTTATACAAGGATTCTAAAAAATACAACAGAAAAGACCTTGCGGATCAGGGAACATTTATACACGTAGATGAATAATCGCCCGAATTATTTGGGTAAATCTCCACAATATAACGATTCGGTGCACTTGACGGCAGAGTAACGGTTCCGGAAGCATAACCTATGTCAGTAGTAGAAGTTGAACCAGTAACACTAGTTATATATTGTTCTCCTGCAGAAAAAACAGTTAGATTAAAAGATGAGCTTTTTAAGCCACCGGAATAATTATAAAAACGCAACTTATAAAAAAGAGTGTTTGAGGACATGGCATAGGATTGCTGAATATATGCTACTGAAAAATCAAGACCTATTATAGCACTGCCATTTTCACCCTTTACAAATGCATCAAAAGTTCCTCCGGATAAAGGAAGCATTCCTGATACATTTTCCGCAGGTTTTGACACGCCGAGTTCGGTAGTAGTCTGCAGCTTTATTATGTCACCGCAAAAGAAGGAATATTGTGGCTGAAGCAAAGAAACGGTAACTGGAAATGTCTGCATGGACCCTGGGCCCTGTGAAGCCACGTAATTAACTTCATTTGCAAGATTGTTTGCAGTGGTTGTTATCTGGCTAGCCGAGGAACTCAAAGCAAATGAGCCATAAAAAAGCATAACATATACTACAAACGCGGCGATAATGCTTATACCGATGCCTATTACTATTACGTATTCTGTTGAATACTGGCCTTTTCTAAGATTGGACATAAATATTAATATTGGTCATTTAAGTATTAAATATTGAATGGTATCCAACAACAAAATAAAAATAGCAATATTCATCCCCTGGATAAAAAGCAAAGGGGGAGTTGAAAGAGCTATCCTAAGGATTGCAGGGGACAAAAATTATCAAACGACTATTTTCACTTTTTTTTATGACTCTGAAAACACTTTTGACGATTTCAAAAAATACAACGTTAAAGTTATCGGAGATTCAAAACCTAATGGATTTATTGGAAGAGGGGTTGGCCTTTTCAAATCAATCATTTCAACGAAAATACCAAATCTGGATGGGTATGATATATTTCTCATTTCAACGGCAGGAATTGCAGAACTTATAACTTTCCGGAACAAGCACAAAAACACCGTAGCACTTTGCCACACCCCCTTGAGGGTTGCGCATACTATGTATGATTATTACAAGAATGAAAGCATTAAAAACAGGTTGATTCTGCCTTTTGCTGTGTCCATTTACAAAATGCTTGAAAAATCGGCTTGGAGAAGAATAGACTATGCAATGGTATTCAGCAATGAAGTAAAGGAAAGGCTGATAAATTACGGACTAATGGATCAGGAAAAGATATTTAATCTTGGGCCCCAAGCAAACTACCCAAAGATAAACAAAAAGGCAAAAACTGAGAAGATAATCTTCTATCCGAGTAGATTCATAAAGTACAAAAGACAAGAACTTGCTATAAAATCATTTAACCTGTCGGAAATGCCTAGTAAAGGCTTTAAGCTTGTTTTAGGAGGGTTTGTTGAAGACAGAGTTTATTTCGAAAGCTTAAAGAAATTTGAAGGAAAAAATATAACAATAATTGAAAATCTATCGGAAAAGGAACTCTCTAACCTTTACAAAAAATGCTACGTCACTTTATTCCTAGCAATAAATGAAGACACGGGTTTTACTCCTCTGGAATCACTTTCATACGGAAAGCCAGTTATATCAGTAAACGAGGGCGGACCTAAGGAATTTATAAAAAACGAACAAAACGGTCTGCTTGTAAATGCGGATGAAAGAAGTATAGCCGACGCGCTTAACAGAGTACTGGATAAAAAGCTGTACACAAAATTGAGGAAAGGAGCAGAGAACTCCACAAGATACGATGAAAAAAGATTTATGAAAAACTTGGAAGAAGCAGTGTCTTTGATCCTAGAAAAAAGTTTATAAATAATACAAAGTAATACTTCATATGAAGAAAAGGATAACAATAACTATAAATGAGAAAACGCTTGAAAAGATAGACAAAACCATAGATGGAATAAATATACCTAACAGATCCATAGCAATAGAACGGTTAATAAAGGAGCATTTTGAACCAAACAAAAACAAGATAGCTTTGATTCTGGCAGGAGGTTCCGGTACCAGATTAAGGCCGCTTACATATGAAATACCAAAACCAATGATGCCTGTTAATGGAAGGCCCATACTTGAACACATAATGGAGCAGCTTAAAAAAGCGGAGTTTATAGACATAATAATATCTATAGGTTATCTGGGCAGCAAGATCAAAGAGTACTTTGGAGATGGAAGCAAATTCGGCGTAAGGATAAGGTATTCGGAGGAAACTACTCCAATGGGCACGGGTGGTGCAATAAAAAAGAATCAAAACATTTTCCATGATGATTTCATTGTTCTGAACGGTGATAACCTGTTTGATTTTGATTTAAATAAGATATATGAATTCCATAAGAAAGAGAAAGCGATGGCAACTATTGCATTGGTTCCACAGGATGATGTTTCCCAATTTGGAGTAGTTGAAATGGAAGGAAACAAAATAGTAAAATTTATAGAAAAGCCAAAAACTGAGCAAGTATCCCACCTTGTAAACGCGGGAATCTATGTCATCAACCCTGCATTTCTAAGCTTTATACCGCAGGGTGAATCGAATATATCAAAAATATTCGAGCAGGTAGCCGAGAAAAAGATAATTGATGGCTTTATCTATGCAGGAAAATGGTTACCATGCGACAGCATGGACCTGTATGACAAAGCAATTAAAAATTGGCCTTAAATTCCTTTGATTTTCCTTGTTTCGGATAGTGCTTCTTTATAGTCATCTGCAAGTTCTGAGGAGACATCATCAAACTTCATAACATCAGGCATGCTTATGTCAGTATAAAGAACGTCTCCATCAATTATGTTTCTGCCATAAACTGCGTCATCTATGCTGATTGCGACCTTCTCCCCCTTTACTGCCTTGTTAAGCTTCATTTTATCTGATTCTATGTCTAAAATCCTGCCTATTCTTTCTCCTTTTGAATTTATAACGGGGTAATTCGGTCGTATCTCTCCTGCTAATACTTCGACCCCAAACACGCAGGGGTTTGAACGGCGGAATATGTTTCCCTTTATAAAAACAAACTTTGATGGAAGTTTCAGCCTTTCAAGTTTTTTCTCTAGATTCATGTTATTTAATTCTCTCTTAAATTCATTGTAACTATCAAACAAAGTGTATATTGAATTTGCACTTATAATCTTTACACTGTATTCTTCAGCTATGCTTTCTGTCTGTCTTGATATGGGAACGTTAAAGCACATCAGTGCACCGCCATTTATGCTTGCAGTCGTTATATCTGTCTTTGACGGCTCGCCTATCTTTGTTTTCCCAACCTCTATTCCAAAGGAACTCGCTATATTTTTTATAGCATCTATACTCCCTAGGGAATCCGCGCACACTACTAACCCTTTGGTTTCATCGTTGTTTTGTCCAACATTTTCTGCGTTTATGTCTTCTATTATTTTCTTCTTTTCCTCTTCCGATGAAAAAACGAGTATAGAAGTTCCTATCATTGCATTTGGTTCACGTAGAATAAGCCTTATAGGAGCAGTTGCTTCAATAGATGAAAGGCTTTCGTATTTACCAAAATTCTCCCGGCTTTCTTCCAGGGGGATAAGACGCATAATTCCCTTTATCTTGTTTTCAGCTGGGCCGTCTGGAGTTTGCACTATCACTGAATCACCAACTGATATCTTTCCAGAATAAACAATTGCATCATATACTTTTCCAAGTCCTTTTATGTTCTTTTCCTCAAGTATTGCTGCACTATTTGATTCCTGCTTTTCAAGTTCCAAGTATCTTTGACTTAAGCCTATTATCATTACTATCAGGTCTTTTATCCCTATTCTATTGATGGATGACAATGGCACAACCGCTATCTCCTTTGTAAACTCCTTAACCCTGTCATATCTCTCTGCCTGAAAACCGTAGTTTGAAAAGTCAGAGATAATGTTGTATACTTTTTCATCAAGTTTCTGTGCATACTCCTGATTCTGTTTCGATATAAAATCAATGAAGGAACTGTTCTCAATCTTGTAGAATCCCCTTATCGTATCTATCTTAGTGAGAGCTATTAAAAAAGGCGTCTTATAGGACTTCAATATCTCAATCGATTCTATTGTTTGATTTTGTATGCCTTCCGTTATATCCACAGTTAATATTGCTATATCAGCAATTGATGCCCCCCTTTTCCTTAATGTGACAAAGGCTTCATGGCCAGGAGAGTCAATGAATATTATGCTCGGAACCTTTATGTTTATATTGAACTTGGAGAGAAGATCGCTTGCTATCCCCTTTATTCTGTCTGTTGGCACTTCTGTTGAACCGATATTTTGGGTAAGTCCACCCGTTTCCTTATATGCATTCATTGTGTCTCTTATAGCATCCATTATACTGGTTTTTCCTGCATCTACATGTCCTAAAAATGCGCATATCGGAGATCTCATATCTTTCCACCTTCAAATGTACTTTAATGAAGTTAATAGCTAATAAATTTACCTGTTTGAATTTACTTGTAATGAGAATCTGATTTATTATAATCTTTTTTTACTTTTCCATGGATTTCATACTCTTGAATTTTTAGAAGCTTACCCTTCAAATTTATCTTCTGGGGCGAACCGCCTGTCATAAACAGACCAAATAAAGTTCCGGAATAACCAGGATCAACGTAGCTAACATTTATCTTTGAACCATAATCTGTACTATAAACTATTGCAGCATGTTTTGCATCTGAGTAATTCAATCTGCCATCAGAGATGTATTTAATAGGCGTGTTTTTATCAACAACACAATCAATTGGAATATTTAAAAACAGCTCATCATCTCTAACGCCATTCGCAGGTGCAACTGCCTTATTGGCTAATGGATGGCGCATTTCTCTACCTTGAAAATAAAAACTCCTTGCAGGGTTATTACTGCCCTTTATAACAACTAATTGTACTATAGTATCGCCCCTTCTAACGTTAATGTTAAAGGGCCCATTTTCAAGAGAGCATTTTATATTTTCAGGTTTTGTTAACTCTCTCATAGAATAATTTCCGTCAGTTGGAGAAATATTTATTAAAGCACGAGAAAAGGAGCTTCTGGGTATTATGTAAAAACTATAATTTTTATTTGAATCTGTCCTTACACGTTCCAAGGTTTCTACGTAATACTTTGTTTTAGGTATTAAATGATACCATCCCTCAGAATCCGCATTAAGTTCATTTCCAAATTCATCGTATACCCTGCCTAATCTTAAATCAATGGATGCGGGCTTTATTTGCTGTTTTTCTACTTTTGGATAAAACTCCAAAGTACCTTTTTTAAGAAGTTTCTCGAGTTTCGAATCAGACAATACTTTTCCCATGGATGAATATGAACCCAAGCATATAAATACTTTACTATCTACAAGTAGTATTAATATATGTATTTTATATTAGATGGAATAATGTTTATATTTAATAAAAAAATATAGAATACATGGAAGAAATGTTGATATTACTTAAACCCGATGGAATGGTGAGAAGATACGCGGGTGCAAGAGCATTAAAAAGTATAGTAGAACTTGGAGTTAACATAAACTTTTTCCAGATATTAAAGCCTAAAAAGGAATTCCTTGCGGACAGACATTATGCAGAACATAAAGGAAAGTTCTTCTATGATAATTTAGTAAATTTCATGTCGGCCACTGAACTAGCAGTAATAATCGCAAGTGGTGATAACGTAGTTGAAAAGGTAAGAACTTTGTTGGGAAAGACAATGTGCGAAAAGGCCGATCCGTTATCTATAAGAGGAAGGTACGGAACAACTAAAGGAATCAATTTAGTACATGCTTCCGACAGCAACGAAACTGCTGAGAAAGAAGTCAAGCTCTGGAAAGAGATTATAAACATTGAAGAAAAAGATTACAAAAAGGATATTATGGCTTACATAAGAACATATGAGAACTTTCCGATGATAGACTCTGTAAGATACAGAGAAATAAGCAAGGATTTAAGCGAGGGAAAGGTTTCAAAAGAAGAGGCTGAAAAAACAATAAACGAACTTCTAACAAAGGAAACCGACTTTGAAGAAGAGACAGTAAATAAATTACCTGCTTTGATAACAGAAAACATACTTCTTGGCTGATTGTGCTCCAAAATTGGAGAAAGAAAGTATTAATATAAGTTTATTTCATCTAGCTTTTATATTATGGCGGATGAAAGAATCGGCAAAGCCGTAATTCTAGCTGCCGGAAATGGCAGTCATCTTCGCCCATTTAGCAACTACGTTCCAAAACCATTTCTCCCCTATGCAGACAAACCCATAATGTATCACCATATTAAAAGTCTGGCAGAAGCGGGTATAAAAGAAATTGTGGTTGTAACTAGAAGGGATGAGGATAATAACGGATCATTTAAGCTACAAAATGAATACTTGAAAAATTTAAGCAAAGATCCTGAATTAAAGGACATAAATATAGAAATCGCATACCAAACAGAGGACCCTATAACAAAAAAGCCAAAGGGCACTGCCGATGCAATACTTGCTGCGGAAGACCAATTAAAAGGGCAGAATTACATAGTTATACTGGGAGATTTAATTATAGAAAGCGAAAATGGGAATAATTATCTAAAAGAGATAATACGCCGTTTCAATGGTAGGCCAATGTTTTCTGCAGACAGTGTTAAAAAGGATGATGCCAAAAAAGGAGGATTTGTAAGGGGCAAGAAACTTGATGACATGCTTATAGAAATGGAAGAAGCTATAGAAAAACCTGACGATTACATTTTAGACTCAGCAAAAAGCGTTGATGACAGGTATAATGTAATGTGGGGAGGGGTGTATATATTGAATAAAGACAGCATTAAATACTTAAAAGAAGTTGGGAAAGGAAAAGACAACGAATTAAATATAACCGATGCTATGTCCTTACAATGCAAAAAAGAAAATAAAAAGGCGTATGGCTTGCTTATAGATTCTAAAATTTACAAATGCAGGGACTTTGGCAGGATAGAACATTGGATAGACAACAACCTTGAAAAACAGAACTTGGAGAAATTTAAGAGTTCGCTTAAATTTTATAGCAAAGAATTTAGAGATCTTGTATATAAGTACGTACAGGAAAATTATAATATAGATTTACTTTAAAGCGGCCCTAAACATTTCGGCGTATTTCTCAGGAAACAATTGGTTTGTATTAAATCCTGCAAATTCTACCGCCGCAAATGTAATAACCCTTGGATATATCTCCACATGAAAATGGAAGCTATTGTCTGACTTTAGCTCATGGAACAGCAAATTGTAGGAAAGCTTGCCGAATAGAATGTCATTCGTCTTTATAACCTCTGAAAGAATATCCACAAAATCAGATTTCTCCTGATCGGATAAAAGGCCTACATAATTTAAATGCCTTTTTGGCAGGATAACCGACTCTGAGCTCATCTTTGATCCGAAGGGCGCAAAAGCGATAAAACTCTCATTTTCGGCTAACAACCTTTCTCTTTCGTGGTTAATAGCATACTCATACAAACACTCTTTATTTTTATCATAAAATTCCTTTATCTTTGCTTGCTCTTCCCTAATGGTTTTTGGTATTTCCTCAAATGCCATTATCTGACTATGGGAATGGGATAAGCTGGCACCGCTTCTTGGACCTTCATTCTTAAAAGCATACACATATTTTATCCGGTCTTTTGAATACAGTACTTCTTCCCTTTCTATTATTGCATCTAGCCAGCGCAGATAATCCTCTCTCTGCAATTGCGAAAACCTTACATTGTGCAAGGGCGTTTCAAATACAACCTCGCAGTAGCCAAAAGCAGGTTCTTCCTTTAGAAAGCTGTTCTCAGGAGCAAAATCAAATTGCGGTGAAAGCATCGGAAACTTGTTTTCTATAACTTTCAATTTCCAGGAATGCTCATCGCCCCCTACAAGTTTTATCGTTTTGTTCAGGCTTTCCTTCCCATATTCAAATGGACACTTGGAAACATCAGATTCCCACTTGTCTTCTGAAAGATTATAAAAATCTGCAGGCTTATTGTTTCGTACACTTGAGAATATGACTTTTGTCCCTGTTCTATAGTCGACTCTTATCTCATCTCCTCGGTTCTCATTTGACATAATATAAGTAGTTATTGGGGGATTATAAAAATTTACATTACCGTAGTTTTACCTACAACCCTCAAAAATCTTATCGGAAGGTCTTTGTTTATGAGTATCATCTTATCATTTTCGTCAAAGCAAAAATTCTTATCCGCAATAAAATGAGCGGTTAACTTGTCGTTCTCGCGCTTTACAGCGCTTAAAGTTACAACAATGTTTTGCCAGTTCAATATTAAATTAAGCTTTACATCATCTTTTATTTCTTGCTTGTACAAGGGGCTTACATTTACTGTTAGCTCACCTTCTTTTATGTCTTTGAAACTTCCTTTCTTTCTTATCTCAACTCCTCTTGGCAAATCCCAAGGCCACACGCCCTTTATTGCAACTCCTACTCTATCTCCTGCTTCTGCAGACTGCACGTCTTCCTGATTTATCTGGATAGAATTTATAGAAATGTCTTTTGTAAAGGGTGTTGGAGCGATTACGCCTTCAGAGTGTATGCCTATCTTTCCAGTTGGCATCGTTCCAACTGCGACTGACATGCCCTTTGACTCAAAAGCGTGGTCTATCAATATTTTGAAAGGCTTCTGTATATTGTCTGGATCATAGGAAAAACCAGAAACCTTTGCCCTTATATCTGCCATACTCTGATCATTATTTATATCAACAACCATTATCTCGAAGTTTTCCATCGAAGTTCCTTTTATTATTGCAGACAACTGCTTTTCCAGTTTATCTATGTCGGCAGCGGTGGATATATCCGCTTTTGTTATGCATATTAGGCCTTGTTTAATACCTATTGAACTTGCCATTATTATCTGCTCACCGACTTGGAGATTCACGCCGTTTTCAGGAGAAACGCAGAATATTATCGCATCCGATAATGTAAGAACTGAAGCTAATGTAATCGGGTTGTCCATGTCACCGGGAGTATCTATCAAAGTGACATTCTTTCCACCATACTTAAAGAAAAAGAAAGAGACATCTTCCTCCGCGCCTTTCCTTTGCTGCAGCTTATTTACAAGA
>JAKBRA010000022.1 GCA_021834945.1 Nanobdellota archaeon
TACTATCTTTCCAGCATCAGCTTTGAGTATGTTTATTAGCTCATCTCTGGTTTGAGTGCTGTTCACCATTATAGTGTCAGCGCGTTCAACAGCAAACTTAAACTGCTTTCGAAAGGACATTCCGCGTAAACTTCCATAAATTCCTTTAACCTTCATAGTACCGAAAACCGCTAAATCATGTACTGTAAGAATTACTTTCCTTTTTCTTAGTTCTTTGGTTTTAACCATTACTTCAGGCTGCGTGAAATGCAGTACCTTTCCAAGCTTATCTGCATTCCTTTCAAGTACGTTTTTACGCCTGTAAAGCTTGTTTAGTAGTTTGTTTGAAAGCCTATCATTGCTAAGGCTTTTTGAAAAGTCAACCACATTTTTTATATCTTTTATCTTGCTTATCTCATAGTTATATCTGGGAATACCACCCTTACTAGGATCCAAAGTCTCTGCTATAAGCGTTACTTCCATAATATTTTAATAGCAAAAGTAAAATTTAAAGCAATAATAACTAGAAAATTCATATAAAAAAGTGAAAAGCTGGGTTGGCTGAGCGGTTAAAGCGCCGGTCTCGAGAACCGGTTTCCGAAAGGATGCGTAGGTTCGAATCCTGCACCCAGCGTTTTTGCTGTATTGGACTTCAGTCTTTTAATGGTAAGTTACAAGGGTAAAAATTTTGCTTCACATAAAACGGTGAGGAAGCGAATTTCCTCGATGTAGATAATAATCTTTAAATACCGAATCACTTCATAGTAATTAAATGTTATACAGAGACAATACCGAAGGATATAAGGAAATTAGAATAAATCTGAGAAAAGAGGAAAAAGGTTCGCAGTTAGTAACTTATCTGGAAAAAGCAGCAAACGAACTTGATTTCTATATCGAGAGGGAGAATGTGACGGGAATGATGTGCGGTAATCCAGGTCTCAATAACGGGGATTGCATAAAAATCTCGTTTTTCAGTCCTTTGTCGAAACTGCTGCATTTGTACATTGGTGAGTTTTCAGTTTACATAAATAAACACGCCAATTATAATTCGCTAGCAGTTATGGACGAGCCATTGGCTTCTTTGAAGAAAGTAAAGCAGCTTTCGCAAAAACTGGAAAGCAAAATGGAAGAAATTCTGAAGTAGCGTCTTAGGAAACTTTTAAATATTATATGGTGTAAATACAGGGATGGATTCTGATGAAAACAAGCAGAATCTTGATTTAAAAAACGAAGAAAACAAAATAAATCAAGATCCAGAGCAAAGCAAAAAAGCCGGAGAAAGTGAATCGAAAAGCGTTACTGGTTCAAAGACAGAAGACAATGCTACAGAACAAAAGCCTCGGAACGGTAAACCTTTCAAGATACCGGTAAAAATCATCGTGCCTGCGGTTATAGTTATCATAGCCGTAATTGCAATCGCAATCTTTATTATTCATCCAGCTGGGAAAACGACAGTAAATACAGTAAGCTATACACCTGTAAATTACCTCTCAAATTCAGGTCTAACTTCGATAATCGGCGGAAACTGGTCTTTGATATACAATGCGACGGCAAATTCAACGGTGATAAATAAATACGCGGGAACGGGCAGTTTCCCGTCCGGGACAGTAGCCGCAGCGATACAGGAATTCGTTCCGTATTCTGAGGTTTCAAAGATAGCATCAAATAGCTCGGCAAAGAACATATCTTATTTCACAGCTACCGTTTACTACTTAAATTCATCTTTCACCGCCAGTTCTCTTTTCGGAGAAATAAGCGGAGTTATAGGTTCACAGTACGCAAATCATTCAAAAGTAGCCTATAATTTAAGCAGCATTGGAAATGCAAGCATGATTTATATAAACGGAAGGCTGAACTCTTCAAATTCATCGACGGAAAACGCAACGGAGCTTTATTTGGTGAACGGCAAGTCGGTAGTAGTCGCAACTCTTTCAAATGACAACATGGATTACCGGCAGGCAAAAAATATAACCACATATCTTTTTTCTTAGGTTTAGTTAACCTTTAACCAGAACAAAAAGATTAATTCTTGCACTTTTTAAGCTAAGATATGGAAAAAAGCATAAAAGAACTGGCTGAAATAGCGAAAAATTTCATAGACGAGAGGGACTGGAGGCAGTTTCAGACATCAAAGGATTTAGCAGAAGACATATCAGTAGAGGCAAATGAATTATTGGAGCTTTTCCTGTGGAAAGATGGAAAAGAGATTGACAAAAAGGCAAAAGAAGACAAGGAATTCCTGCAGAAGATAAAGAACGAAACGGCAGACGTTTTCTTCGGCTGTTTAGCCATTTCCGATCATTTGAATTTTGATCTGGATGAAGCCTTCCTTTCAAAGATGAAGCAGCTTGAAAAGAGGTACAACGTTCAGGAAGTCAAGGGAAAATCTATAAAGATTGATGAAGAGGAGTGGTTAAGGAAAAACAAGGACAATAGTTATGAGCATGAATAATAGGTATACTATGTAAGAAGCCACCTCCACAGTGGTATAAACCTTATCTTCTTCTCCTCTATTTTTTCCTCCGCTTCATAGTCCCACGTTATAATTAAAAGATTATTGCACCTAAGTTCCTTAGATGCAGTGATAAGATTATTTATTTCTCTATTGTTCGTTTCTTCTCTTGAGGATGAGTATGTCACTTGTATAAGCTGTTCTACACTCTTCTCACGTTTTATTAAAAAATCTATTTCTCTTTGTGATGCATCTTTCCAGTAAAATATATCATAATTGTCAGAATAAGCTTTTCTCCTAAGTAGCTCTACTGCAACTACATTTTCCATTATCTTCCCTAAGTTATCGGAACTTACTGAGATTATAGAATTTATTATTCCGGTGTCTATGCAGTATGTCTTTTTCGGAGATATAATCCGTTGTTTTAACTTAAAAGAAAAGCGTTCTAAATAAAAGATTAGATACGAATTAGTCAGATAATTTACATAGTTTTTAACTGTCTCTATTTTTTTAATTCCGCTTATATTCCTTAATTTGCTAAAAGTCATCTCTGCAGAAAAGTTGTATATCAGGTACTTAGCCAATTCTTCTATGGATTTTATATTTTTTATGCTATAACGTCTTATTACGTCTTTGGAGACTATGTCTCCAAAAATGGATTTGGCTCTTTCTAATCCAAATTTATAGCTCTCTGGGAAACCCCCAAATTTCATAAATTCGGCTAAAAGCTTTAGAATTTGTGCAGAAACTTCGGTAGAGTAGCCTCTGATTATAATATCCTTGTAGTCAATGCCTTTGTACCTCAAGAATTCCCTAAAACTAAACGGAAACACAGTTATGTCGCTGTGTCTTCCTGTAAGATGTGTAGCTAAGTCTCGGCTTAACAAATTTGAGTTTGATCTGGTAATGATTACTTTCTTGGTTCTAATGAGGCGGTTGACGAATAATTCCCAGCCTTCTACATTCTGTATTTCATCAAAAACAAAATATTCGACGGAGCTTCCGTACAAGTCATAAAATGCCTTGAGCAGCATGTCCAAGTCACTCGACTTTATTCCGTATAACGCTTCGTCATCAAAATTTATATAAGCATATCTATTTTTATCCATTATCAGCCATGATAAGGTAGATTTGCCGCTTCTTCTAACTCCCAATATAACCAGTGCATTTGGATAAAGAAGAAGTTTTTTGATGTGGTCTATATTAATCTCCCTAGGTATTATTCCAGGTTCTGATAATATTTTATTTCTTTCAATTTCTTGATTTTGTATTATTCTCTTAAATTCAGCCGCGTTCATAGTATTTTATCACTGTTTTAAGATTTAAATATATCATTATTAAACGGTATACATTATTAAAAAGTATCACTATATAACGGCATACTTTTAATAGTGCAGCTGTTTAAATTTTATAAAGTGTGAGTGGGAAAACCACGATTCAGGGATAAAAGTGAACTGAAAGAATGGAAAACATAAATAGCAGAAAAGGCAGAATAACAATATGCTGACAACATGGAAATCTAAGCTCTTGTATGCTTCTATAATAACAGAACTTACCGGTATGAAAAGCAAAGAAGGGTTTAGCAGCTGTAATTTTGGGAATCAAGGGATATGCACTGTAAAAAACTTTAATTTTCATGGAAGGATGTTAATTAATTCATTAGGAGCAGAATGCAATGGTATATAGTGTAGTTATAGGGAGAAACGAAGAAGATCACAGAAATTACGGTGATTTAGCAACTACCCTTATAGGAAAGCAGTACATAACGATGGGCAACGTCACCAGTCTTGGCAACAATATAATGCTTGATGCCTTAAGGCCGCACGTAGTTTTGATAGCCGGGAAAAGGGGCTCTGGAAAAAGCTATACCATGGGAGTTATAGCAGAAGGTCTGGCTTCGTTGGAAGAAGACACGGCAAACAGCATTACCTCTTTAATAATAGATACGATGGGAATTTACTGGACAATGAAAAATCCGAATTACAAGGAAGCGGATCTATTAAAACAATGGGGGTATCAGCCGACGGCTTTCAAGAACATAAACGTATTCGTTCCAAAGGGTGCGTTTGACAGGGTAAAAGAGGAAAACGTGGAAATGGCCGATTACGCGTTTTCAATCTCTGCAAACGAGCTTTCAACAAGCGACTGGTGTGATATCTTCGGCTTTTCAATAAACGATGATTATGGGATACTGGTTAATCAGGTATTAGAGGCATTGGAAGAAGACAAGCGGCCGTATGACTTAAAGGACATGATAGAAAACGTAAATTCGCAGATAACCACCTCTGATACCGTAAAAGAAGCTGTAAAGGAAAGGTTCGAGGCTGCTTTGAAATGGGGCTTGTTTGAAAAGGAAGGCACTAAAATAGAGGATTTGCTTGTTCCTGGGCACATAAACATACTGGACATAAGCCTTTATGCACATTCTTTGGGTGAGTTTAGCTTAAGAGCATTGGTGATAGGTTTGTTATCTCAGAAGATACTTGAGATAAGGACTGGACAGAGAAGAGTAGAGGAGTTAAATGAAATCAATTCAACGGAAATAACCGAAGAGGAAAAGAAAAAGACTATACCGATAGTTTGGCTGTTCATAGACGAAGTTCACGAGTTCCTGCCGGCAAACGGTACAACGGCCGCTACTGCTTCCCTTTCCAGGGTGATAAAAGAAGGAAGGCAGCCAGGCATAGGGTTGGTGATGGCTACACAGCAGCCTGGAAAATTGGATACTGATATAATAACGCAGTCCGATATCATAATATCGCAGCATGTGACGGCAAAACTAGACATAGACGCATTGAACACAGTAATGCAGACTTATATGGCATCCGACATACGGAAGTATTTGGTAGACCTGCCAAGATTGCCAGGAGCGTGCATAATACTGGATGACAATTCCGAAAGGATATACCCTGTGCAGATAAGGCCAAGACTGACTTGGCACGGCGGAGAAACTCCGAAATCAATCAGTAAGAAAGCACAGAACAAGTAGAAAGAATAAATGGAAAAGTACTATATTTTTGGGATAATCGCCGCTGTTGCGGTGTTCGCTTTTATCTTACTGCTTTTCGGGGTTGGAAAAAATGGCAATCCAGCTGCAAGCGTGCCGCAGCAGGCTTATGGCATCGCAAATTCATCGCTGGAAAGTTCAGTTTACAACGACATCTTGGGATTGCAGACCTATCAGAACGTTATACCTGAAGGTAAAATGGTATCATACAACGTAAATTACAGCCTGTCTACCTATGCTTCATTGTCAAACGGCAGTAATTCCAACAGCACAAAGAACTCAAATGGCTACATACAACTGTTTCATGGGTTGAACGGAAATTCAGAAGCGTTTTCAAACTTCACCATTTTCGTTCCAGTCTATCAGGGAATAGGCTACAACTTAACTTCTCTTTCGTATGTTTTTGCGATAGGAAACAACACTTACTTATGTTCCGGATCGTCGGCAACCTCTGGAAAAGTATCATGCGAGCCTTTAAATGAAAGCGTGAAAACTTTAAACTATGCTCTTTTTAATTCTTTAAAGATGGACCAAGTTTCACTGCTTGAAGCATACAACACAACATACAAGGGATATCCATGCCTTTTCACCGTTTCCTCCTTCTCTCTGTCAATAAACAGCAGCAACAGTCAATTAATAGCTGGAAGCACGGGGAATGAGAAATTGAACGGGATATTGACAAGCTGCCTTTACAAAAACTACAACATAACCGTTCTAAACAGCCTGGCCGCAACAATATCTATTTCAATGAAAATAAACGGTACTAACTTTGTTTCAACGTCTTTTATCAGTTACAATGAATCTATATCAAAAATAAGCGATTTTAATTATAACATAAATGAGAATAGTCTTCCAAACAAAAGCATTTAGAAGCGCATTTCTGTATTTTATTCAATATTTACAAATGACAAGGTTTAATTCAAAGTCCGTTTATAGACTTTTGAACCCCCTGCGGCTAAATTTGAAGTGCTTTTATTAGATAAATTGTCAAGGGAATGTTAATTAACCTTGAAGCAAATTAAAAGATTATGATTTCATTTCCTTTCAAATCGATGAGAAGCGGGCAGAGAGAAATAGTAGAGGCAGTCGAAAAAACCGTAAAGGAAAGGGGAAAGCTGATAATACAGGCTTCAACCGGAATGGGAAAAACTGCAGCAGTTCTTTATGCTGCAGTAAATGCGGCAAAGGAACACAACCTCAAGGTTTTGTTCCTTACGGCAAAGCACACGCATCAGAACATAGTATACGATACTTTGAGGAGGATAAACGACTCTTCATCCGAAAAGATAGGTTTTGCTGGAATAAACGGAAAAAGGTCGATGTGCCTGTTCGAGAACAGCGTTGAACCATCTTTGTTCATAGAGTTCTGCAGGGCAGTAAGGGAGCAGAACATGTGCGATTTCTATAGCAATACGTTTACAAAGAACAAGGACGTCAAGCCCGCAGTAATCGAAGCATTATCCGAGAAAATATCTGATCCGAAGAGCGTGATGGAAACTGCAAGAGCGTTTGAATTGTGTCCATATGAGCTTTCCCTGCTTAATGCAAAGCAGTCTACAGTAGTCGTTGCAAACTACTCGCATGCCTTCGATCCAAGCATAGCCCTCGGATTTACCATAAGAACGGGGATAGACCCGGGGAATACCATATTAATAGTGGATGAAGCCCATAATCTGCCGGCAAAGATACTGGACATGAACTCGTTTTCGATATCGCAGAGGAACCTGGAGAAGGCGTACTCGGAAGCAAATCTCGCAGGCTACAATGACATAGCTGTAAAGATAGACAAAATAGTAGCGGAGATAAGGAAGGTTACAAGGGAAAATGCGGTGGACATAAGGGGGATATTCAATGAAGCGGATCTGGAAAAGATGGAAGACATAGTGAAATTCCACGAAAAAGGCTACAACATTCCGGCGGCATTCATGCTGAAGAACTTCACGGAAAAGCTCCTTTCCGCAAAAGATGATGACATAATATATATCTCTATAGATGAAAAGGGGAGAAGGATAAACGTCAATTCGTTGGATCCGGCAGATTATTCGCAGGGAGTAATAGACTCATTTTATTCCACCATACTAATGAGCGGAACGTTCCGGCCGATGGACATGTTCGCGAATCTTTTAGGATTAAAGGGACATGAAAGCCTCGAAGTAGACGGCGATTCCGCAAACGATAACCGTTTGATAATAATAGACAAGGAAGTCACGTCTAGGTTTTCTTCAAGGGAAGAGCAGTACTCCAGGATAGCGGATTCCATAAACGAAATGATGGAGAAGGCGAAGTACAACATGATATTTTTCTTTCCCTCCTACTACTTTATGGACAGAATTTATCCGCTAGCAAAGGAAAAAGGAAGGATAATAAAAGAAGAGCAAAGCATGGAAAGGGAGAGGAAAAACGAGATAATGGAAAAGTTGTCCTTTTCAAGCTCAGTACTGTTTGCGGTAATGAACGGGAATTTCTCGGAAAGCATAGGCATAAAGAACAACATGATAAAGCTTATAGGGATAGTCGGCGTTCCTTTCGAGCCGCCTTCTATAAAACTGAAGGCGATGCAGATATACTATGACAAGAAGATGGGCAGCGGCTTTGAATACGCGCAGGTCCTTCCAACGATGATAAAGGTCATGCAGGCTGCCGGCAGGGGCATAAGGTCAAAGAACGACAAGTGCGCCATCGTTTTGATGGATTCCAGGTATGATACCCCGGTTTTCAAAAAATATCTGCCAAGCGATACCGTTGCGGTGGACAGAGATCCCATAAAGATAATAAGGGAAAAGGGTTTTGCCTAGGATATAGAACTGCCTTCTTTAATGTCCTTGTCTACTGTCAACAGTGAAAGGTTTCCTTCTTCGTCGGAAGCAGCCAACAGCATGCCTTGGGATTCTAAGCCCATAATCATCGCAGGCTTTAAATTATCAATCAGTATTACCTTCTTTCCGACGAGGTCGCTGCTTTTGTAAGCTTTCCGTATCCCGCTGAGAATCGTCTTTTCACTGCCACCCAAAGAAACCTTCAGCTTTATGAGCTTGCTGCTTTTTTCTACGTCCTCTGCCTCCACTATCTTTCCGACTTTTAAGTCAAGCTTTCTGAAAAGGTCAATGTCTATTTCTTCCTTTGTCAATTTATTCCTCTACGTTTGAAAGATATGTTGACATCCTTTCAATCATTTTTCTCATGTCTTGTATAAGGAGGTTGTAATTCTTTACGTAATCTCTTTGAGTATCCAATGCTCTAGAATAATTTTCCAAGTCGGCCTGCGACTGCGTTATTCTCTTTTCCAATTCTTTGATGTCATCTAGTACTTTTTTGAAGTCGCTCATTTTTATGAATGCTATGGATTTGCTGTTCGATTCCATCCTCAATGCATCAAGTACGCTTATTCCAGCGGATCTTACTGGCTGCAGATTTATGTCCGGCACCTTCACGTTAGGCATAGGTATAAGCGGAATTGAATAGCCTTGTTTCGGTGGCTGCGGGTTTATCTGCATCTGCTGGCCGTTTTTAGCGTTTTCAGCGGTCATGTTAGCAGTATTGGCATTTTGAGCAGCGTTTTCAGAAGCAACCGGCTTGAGGTTGCTTTCCTTATAATATGGATTTACAGGTTCTTCTTTTTTCTTTTTGAAAAGTGCCATAATAATAGTAAATTATACCTGTATATAAAAGTTTTAAGATTTTAAGCTTTTAATCCCCATCTGCTATCAATTAGCATGTATTTGACGGAGAAAATTAATGGGTTTGCGAACATGCTTTTAATCGGTTTTGCAGTGTTATTCATAGCCATGCAAATAACCCTTTTTGTTTCAGGTCTTCCAATAAAAAGAAGTTTAACATGGCTTTCCGAAAGGATCCTTCCATTAAAAGCCGAGAAAGTATAATATTTAATTCTTTATTACAAATTATAGTTTATATGCCATTAAGGTTATACGCGCCAATAGTCTAGCAGCATAACTCTGGCTTCCCAAGCCAGCGACCCGGGTGCGAATCCCGGTTGGCGCATTTTCAGTGCCTTCATTTTAATGTCAAATGAAGCGTAAACAGAATTTATTATAGCTTTAATAGCCTGTTTCTGTGTTCTTTTATTTCTTTTGCACCGAGTTTGCTTATCATATTAATAATGCCATTTGAATTTTAGGATAAATGTTAGTTTAAAATTTTATAATGCAGCCTTACTTCATTCTCAGAAAATTTCTTTACTTGCAGCAGTTTTAGCTTCTTCTCAAAGTTTTCGCTTGAAAATAGCGGTATACCCTTACCGAAAACGATCGGCTCAACGTTAAGGTAAAGCTCGTTTACCAAGCCCTCTTTCAGGAAGCTTGTGGCCAAAGCGCCGCCGGCCACCATTGCACTTTTGTATCCGTTGCTCTCTATGATTTTGATTATTTCTTTGGGGTTTTTGTCCGTCACGATGACATTTTTCCATTCTTTTTTTGTTCTTATTTTGTGCCTGCTTACAATGATGTTAAGTCCTCCCAATGGGAAACCGCTGCTTTTTGATGCAACATTAAAAGTATTCCTTCCTATCACGTTTACCTCGTATTTTTTGATGGTTTTAAGGAAATCTGTTCTTGCCAGTTTAGAGGAAAAATCGCCGTTATCCAACCTGGCAATCATTCCGTTGGGTGTGATATGCATGTAAATCGCTATAATTACTGACATCTAATCCTCCAGTAACAACTTTAGGGCTTCCGCTCTAGTTTCATTGCTTTCCTTGAATACTCCACGGACGGCGCTGCTTCTTGTCTCAGCGGTCCTTGATTTTATCCCGCGCATCTCCATGCACATGTGCCTTGCCTTTATTATGACCAAAACGCCCTTGGCTTTCACCTTTTCGCTGATGAAATCCGCTATTTCCTTGGTAAGCCTTTCCTGCACCTGCGGCTTAGCTGCGAAGAACCTTGTTATCCTAGGAAATTTCGACAGCCCTAGGATATTCTTCCCAGGGATGTAAGCTATTGAAACCGTTCCGAAGAAAGGCAGAAGATGATGCTCGCACATCGAATAGAAAGGTATATCTTTTACAGACAGAATGTCATTGTAACCAGGGTTTTCAAACAGGGTTATTTTCGGCTCGTTGCCGTCGTCCATCCCCGTAAATATCTCTTTATACGCTCTAGCAATTCTTTTAGGCGTATTCTTTAATACTTCAGTGTTTTCCTCTATTCCTATCTCCTTTAAAACTTCCCTGAAAAGAGCCTCTATTTTATCTTCATCCATGCTATAATCTGGAATTCCATTTATAAAAATTTATCATATCAGAGGATAAGCTCCATTCTTTGGAGATGAAAGTATGTTAAATTTCTTAATTACAATTATGAAGTTTTCTGCCGATGAAAGGCGTTTTATTCTTGATTTAAGGAATTATCTCTCAGTCCATTATTAACGTTAAAAAAATGCAAGTAAAAATGTTAAATACCTTGCTAATTTAAAATAAGAAATGGAAGAAGAGATAGAATTGAAATGCACGATAGAATTGATGGGAAAGCCAAAGGAAGCAGTAATGGATTCATTAAAGAAAATACTTTCAAACATTGAAGAAAACGGGAAGAAATTAGAAATAAAGGATGAAAGCTACGCCGAGCCGAAGGAGATAAAAGATGGATTCTATTCCTCGTTTGCAGACTTTAAGATCAAAGGCAGTGTTGTAGACTTATTCGGCTTTGTCATGGATTATGCGCCTTCTTCGATAGAGGTTTTGACTACAAAGGATGCAAAGCTTTCAATAACCGATTTACAAGCATTATTGAATGACCTTTCAGGGAGGATGAATGAACTGGATCAAAGACTTAAGATATTCTCCGGCCAGACGATCTTACTGTCACAGCAATTAGAGGAATTAAAAAAGAAAATAGAAAGAAAGTAAAAGTTTTCCGTTTTAAACTCATATCCAAATAATCATAAGCAGTAAGGAGGAAAATGCAATAACAAAGTATTTTTCACTCAATATTGGTAAAGAATGAAAATAGAAACCTTTTTAAATACCTAATTTGTTAAATCGT
>JAKBRA010000023.1 GCA_021834945.1 Nanobdellota archaeon
ATGAACATAATCTCGCAGCTTGATTCTATGGTCAAAGCCTTCTTAAAGCAGCGTCATAAGCCTCAAGATAAACAGGAAGGAACTTATCCCAGCCAAATTGATTAGCAAGGTCATTTGCAGATATCTTTAATTTCAAAAGGTCATCGTCATCCATAAGAGCTATCTTAAGCATGTCTTTTGCTATCTGTGTTATGGAGTCCTCCCTCTTTCTTCCAAGCATTCTTTCAACAAAAACTCCCTTGTATCCGTCATTGTAATCATTTAAAAGGTATTGGCCAAAGCCGCTGTAATCCGATGTAAAGGAAATTGACATGTACGCCGCTGCTTCTAAAGGGGTATACCCGAAAGGCTCGTACTTTGAAAGGAAAAACCCTGCAGTTGAAAGGGCAAGCATTTCATAGTAAGTAAGGTTAAGCAGCTCATCGCCAACGGCAAGGTATTTTGGATAGAATACAACTTTCACGTGGTTTTCTACCGAGTTATTAAGGTTGTTTTCCCTGAGTTTGTTTATTATTGCGTCATTATTTTCAGGGTATGAGAGTATGAAAGGAGTAAGAGGTGGGTTTGTGGGCTTAGGCCTTCTGAGTTGTTTAATCAGTCTTTTCGAGTCATTTATTATCTTGCTGTAAGCTTTGTCAACATTCCCTTCTTCAAGTTCTATTGAAGAGGCTATCACAGAATCAAAGTTCTTCACGTCTTCATCCAATGCGGATTTTATGCTCATATAAGTAAGGTAGTTTGCAACTACATCGTTTCTCACTCCTATTGTACCAGAAGGAACTGCTATGAGTGCTATGACATAGCTTCCGTCTGTAAGCATCTTATCAAGCTTTCCAAGCGCGTCTATGAAAACATCATAGCCTTTGTCATAAAATTCGTACCTGCCACTTGTTATGAACACCCTTATGCTGCTTGGATTAAGGTCATAATAAGGGAGGAAATATGCATTCAGGAAATTGTCAAGCTTCTTTTTTGCGTTTACTCTCATAGTAGTAAGTTCATCCGTCAGCGGAAGGTTGTCAGTGTCTATTCCGTTTATGGTCACAAAATCGGGTTTTTTACCAAGGATTATGTTTGCTTCCTTTGCCACTACCCTGCTCACCGCAGTGAATATCGTTGCGTTGAAAGCCCCCGCCTTTTCAGTGAAATGCTTTGCTGCTACCCCATACTTATAAGGCATGTCCGGCGTTATCCCCGTGTTTGCAATCACATATGCGTTCGTGTTTCCACCAGAATAGGATATCGCTCTACCAAGAACTGTTGCATGCACTGTGAATACCGTTGGTATCTTCACGTTTTTATATTTTAAGTAAAGTATCGCGCCCGCAGAGAGCCATTCATGGACCTGCACAACTATAGACTGCTTTATTGTTTTGCTTAATGCTTCTATGACTGCTCCAGCAGCATACGACCATGCAAGTGGTTCATTGTAATCTCCTGGCGAGTTCAATGAGTCTATCCTGAAGTTGTCCCAGAAATCCTTTTTTACCTCGTTTATGTGCTTGTTTTCAAATTCCTTGGCGTCTATCAATATAAGGTTTACATCATTCGCAGAGGACCATTTCCCAAAGTATATCTTTACACCATCAAGCTTTATGTTAGCCATAGCGTCCTTTATGTACTGTGGAGGAGGGCTTTCCATGAATTCAACCGCCGCTTGGTTTGGATTATAAAATCCTATTGCTAAGTAATTGTCCCCGAATTGTTTTTTCATGTATGATGATTTAGATGTCAAAACCGTCCATATCCCGCCCACCTTATTTCCGGCTTCAAATGAGACCTCTATTAGAAATTTATCCATAACTTTATTAATTGTTGGCTGAATAAAAAACTATCTTAGCAGAAAGCTTTATTTATATCGTATGATATATAGAAAGAATGGTAGAAAAGTTGATAATAATTGGTTCTGGACCGGCAGGTTATACTGCTGCAATATACGCTGTAAGAGATGACCTAAATCCCTTGTTGATAAGGGGCTTTGAAGTAGGCGGCCAGCTTATGCTCACATCGGCAGTGGAAAACTTTCCTGGTTTTAAATCAATTTTTGGGCCGGAGCTTATGGATAAGATGGCAGAACAGGTCAAGGCATTGAACTGCAGAATCATAGATGACAATGTTTCCAAGGTTGATTTAAATGTTTATCCATACAAAGTTTTTGTGGGCGAAAAGGAATATGAAACATATTCTATAATAATATCGACGGGTGCGTCAGCTAGGTGGCTTGGATTAGAAAACGAAAAAAGACTGATAGGCAAGGGAGTTTCAGGCTGTGCAGTTTGTGACGGGGCATTCTTCAAAAACAAAAAAGTTGTAGTTGTAGGTGGGGGAGACAGCGCAATGGAAGATGCAAGTTATCTTTCAACGCTTACAAATTCAGTGACTTTGATACACAGAAGGCATGAGTTCAGGGCAAGCAAAATAATGCAGGATAGGGTATTTTCAAACAAGAAGATAAACATAATCTGGGACAGCGAAGTAATAGACGTGTTGGGAAAGGAGCACGTGGAGGGCGTTAAGATAAAAAACCTGAAAACAAATGAAGAAACTGAATTAAAGACAGATGGTCTTTTCCTTGCAATAGGGCACAATCCGAATACAGATCTGTTCAAAGGCTACATTGACTTGGATGAAAACGGGTACATAAAGACAAGGGAGTTTACAAAGACCAGCAAGGAAGGGGTATTTGCAGCTGGTGACGTGCAGGACAGGCGTTACAAGCAAGCGGTTATAGCGGCAGGGTGGGGAAGCATGTGTGCAATAGATGCAAGAAAGTTTTTAGAGGAAAAGGGCTTAAATTGATTCTGTAACCCCTTTGAATTTTTTAGCGTAGTCTTCAGGTACTAAAGTATTGACAAAAACATTCTGTCCAAGTTCTATGCCTGCCAAATTCGAAAGTCTAGGATAAACCTCTATGTGCATGTGGTAATCCTTTTCTTTCTTGTTCTCGTGTATGACAAAGTTGTATGCCTGCTCCCCAAACAGCTTTTTATTTGTTTGTATTAATTTTTTCAGCCCTTCAACAAGCTCTTCCTTTTCTTCCTGGCTTAGATCCATTATGTAATTGATGTGCCTTTTCGGCAAGATCATAGACTCACCTGCAAATCTTGACCCGTAAGGTGCAACCGCTATTACCTTTTCATTTTCAAACAAAATTCTTCCCTCTTCTTTCTTTATTCCATCCTCATAAATGCAGGAATTGTTTTCTTTTAGGTACTTCTTTGCTATTTCTATCTCTATTGCTGGAGTGCCGAGTATTTCAGGCCATGCTATTATCTGCGTATGTGGATGGCCTATGCTTGCACCCCCCGAGGCCCCATAATTTTTAAACACCATTACATGCTTTATGTAGTTTCTTGAATACAAGTCTTCTTCCCTTTCTATTAATGTATTCAACCATTCAAGTGATTTTTTCATGTCCATGTTCTCAAATTTATCGAAGTGATTTGGGCTTTCTATCAAAACTTCATTGTAACCATATCCTGATATGGAGGAAAGAAATCCGTTTTCATACTCTAAAGGGGTATGGCCATCTAGTTCCGGAAACTTGTTTCTTATCACCATAGTTGTCCATGGCTCATTTACATGCATTATCTCAAGGTTTACTCTGTCTACTGTATCTGGTTCAAATGGACAGTCTTTAAGGTTTTTTGCGCCTTCATCTTCTATCTCTAATTCCTTTGGCCTGTGGTCTCTGCCTGGAACTATAACTGAATAATATCCAGTTCTATAATCTTTCCTTATCTCGCTGTATTGGCTGTCCATTCCTTATTAAAGGAATTTTTCAATTTAAAGTTTTAATGGTTCTTCTGTTTGAATCACCTGCTTTGATAGTATAATCTGTATTGCAAAATCATTTAAAACAGTGGAAAACTTTAAATATAACACTAAGCTCTATTAGAGATATCAATGCAAGCATGCATTGAACATATCTAAGTTATTAGGAGGAGGTACAATATGGCAGAAGGAATTCAACCGATTTTCATCTTACCAGAAGGATATAATAGAACAAGCGGAAAGGATGCACAGAGAAACAATATTGCGGCGGCCAAAGCGGTAGCAAATGCAGTGAAATCTACCTTGGGGCCAAGAGGAATGGACAAGATGCTTGTTGACAATATAGGAGATATAACAATAACAAACGACGGCGTAACTGTTTTGAAGAGCATGGAGATAGAGAACCCCGCGGCAAAGATGATAGTAGAGGTTGCAAAGACGCAGGAAGAAGAAGTGGGGGACGGAACTACTACCGCAGTCATAATTGCAGGAGAACTGCTTAAGAATGCGGAAACACTTTTGGATCAAAGCATACACCCTACTTTGGTTGCCAGAGGGTACAGGCTTGCAGCAAACAAGGCGCAGGAAATCCTAGATAAGATAAAATTGCACCTTGATATAGCCAATAAGGAAGATCTAAGCAGGATAGTCAAAACTGCAATAGTGGGTAAAAGCACTGGAGCGGATACACACATAGTTTCATTAATAGTAGATGCAGTTCAGCACGTTAAATCAATGTCAGGCAAGAACGATACTTTGGATTTAGATGACATAAAGGTTGAGAAAAAGGTAGGCGGTGGTTTATTAGATTCAAGGCTGATAAAAGGCGTAATAATAGATAAGGAAAAAGTACATCCAGACATGCCAGAGGAGATTAAAAACGCAAAGGTTGCTCTTTTAAACTTAGCACTTGAGATAGAAAAGACAAACATAGACGCACAGATAAGAATAGAGAAACCAGAGCAGTTACAGGCATTCCTTGATGAAGAGGAAAACATGCTCAAGGAGATGGTCGAGAAAATAAAAGCATCTGGAGCAAATGTAGTTATAGTGCAAAAGGGAATAGATGATACGGCACAGCACTTCCTTTCAAAAGCTGGGATACTTGCATTCCGCAGGGTCTCTGAAAATGACATGAAAAAGATTGGAAAAGCTACAGGTGCGAAAGTCGTGGCAACTCTTGATGAATTAGGAAAGGACAGCCTTGGAGAGGCGGGCATAGTGCATGTTGAAAAGCTTGCGGGAGAAACGCTTGCGTTGATAGAAGAATGCAAGAATCCAAAGGCAGTTACTATACTTGTAAGAGGCGGAACCGAACACGTTGTAGACGAGATACAAAGGGCAATAGACGACAGTTTGGGTGATCTTAAATCAGTCATAGAGGACGGAGGTTCGATAGTGGCTGGAGGAGGAGCAGCCGAGCTTGAAGTATCAAAGAATCTTAGGGACTTTGCAACTGGCCTTGAGGGCAGGGAACAGCTTGCAGTTAATGCGTTTGCGGATGCATTGGAAGTCGTTCCAAAGACACTTGCAGAGAACGCAGGTTTGGATCCAATAGATATACTTGTTGAACTAAGGGCAGAGCACCAGAAAGGAAAAACCTGGGCGGGTGTAAACCTTTTAGATGTATATAAACCTCAAGTGTCTGATATGTATAAAGAAGGAGTAATCGAGCCTTTAAGGACAAAGAAACAGGCGATAAAGAGTGCAAGCGAGGTCGCTGTTATGATCCTTAGGATAGACGATATAATAGCAGCAGGCAAGTCTGCAAATCAGCAGCCGCAGATGCCGCCTGGTGGAATGGGAGGTTATGGAGATTAGTTATGTCAGAAAATGTTTTGAGTAGGCCTTTGGATCTGTTGAATTCAGCAAAGGGAAAGATGGTTTTGGTGGAGCTTAAGAATGGTCATGCTATAACCGGTAAATTAGTAGCGTTTGACGTTCACATAAACGTTACTTTGGAGAATGCAGAAGAAAAGAAAGACGCAGATACTCTTAGAAAGCTAGGAAACGTATTTGTAAGGGGTGACACGATAATCCTTATCTCTCCAACTATATGAGCACAGCATCAATGGGTTTGCATAATAGAAAACAGCCACATGTAACGTGCAGAAGGTGCGGCAAGGAGTCTTACCTGAAAAGGAAGCATTACTGTTCGCATTGCGGCTACGGAAAAAGTTCAAAACTTAAGGCTTATGCCTGGAACAATAAAACCGTAAACGGTAAAAGAAAAGACTGATTAAATGTCAGAGAAGATTAAAGCAAAGGCATTGATATTTGATTTTGATAATACCTTAGTGGATACACATTCTGCAATAAGTGGTGCATATTCAAAGGTTGTTGAATTGATTTCTTCAAGCTCTGGACTGGATAGCAATTACTTAATGCAGCAGCTTTTAAAGGCGCAGAAGGAAGTAATCGACGATGTTCCCTTGGTTTCAAGGCAGTATGACAGGAAGGCAGTTATAAAAAAATTGAACGAGAACTTGTCTCTTAACCTAGATGAAAAGCAGGTGGAAAAGCTAGCGCAGATATTTTATGATTTCATTCTGGAAAAAATAGAATACCCAAAGGAAACAGAAGAGGTTCTTAAGGCCTTAAAATTAAAGGGCAAAAAATTAGGGCTTTTGACAGACACAGATGTGAGGCCAGGTTTGAAGAGGAGAAGGCTAAACAGTCTAAGTTTTACAAAGCTGTTTGATGCGGTTTTAATAGCTGGAGAAGACATACCACAGAGAAAAAGCAGTCCCATTCCTTTTATTGAGCTTGCTAGGCTCTTGGATGTAGAGCCGAAGGAAACGCTAGTAATAGGAGATAGGATGGATGCAGATATAGACAACGCAAAAGAAGCAGACATGAAAGCAGTTCTTATAGACAAGTATCTGCCGCCTAACAAGGGAGTTCATGAACCTGATGCAATTATACATGAACTTAAGCAGCTTTTAGATGTAGTGGATTAATCATTATTAATATTTAGATGGCTTTTAAATTAAATGGAAAAGCTTAATGTAACGCCTTGGGAAGTAAGCGGGGAGCTAAACGATAATGCTTACTCTAAATTAGTTGAGAAATTCGGTGTTGATTTAATAAGCGATAATATTTTGAACAGAATAAAAAAGATTGCAAAAGGAAAGCTGCACCCGCTACTTAGCAGAAAGGTTTTCTTTGCACACAGGGAGCTTAATCTTGTTTTAGATGATTATGAAAACGGCAAGCCTTTTTACCTTTACACAGGCAGAGGCCCTTCTGGAAAGATGCATATAGGCCACTTGCTGCCGTTTACGTTCACGCTTTGGCTCCAAAAAACCTTCAACGTCGATTTACTGATACAGCTAACTGATGATGAGAAGTTTCTTGTGGGCAGCAAGGAAAAGAGCGATATAGAGAAATTTACAAATGATAACATATTGGATATAATAAGCCTGGGTTTTGATCCGAAAAAGACACATATATTAGCGGATTACAAAAGCGCTAAAACTCTATATTATTACGCAACAGACGTCGCAAAGCACATTACAGTATCAACCGTAAAGGCTGTTTTTGGTGTCAATGACAGCGATAATATAGGAAAGCTCTTCTTTCCTTCAATGCAGATAACCCCTGCCTTTCTTCTTTCAGCTTTAACCGGCAAGAAAATGAGGTGTCTCATACCATATGCAATAGACCAGGACCCTTATTTCAGGGTTGCAAGGGATGTGCTTCCTAAATTGGGGTATTACAAGCCATCCGCAATAATCTCGAAGTTTCTTCCAGCCCTTCAGGGCAATTCGGCAAAGATGTCGTCTTCAAAGGAAGAAAGTGCAATATTTTTAGAGGACAGCAAAGAGCAAGTAAGAAAGAAATTGATGAAGTATGCGTTTTCTGGCGGCAGGGATACATTGGAGGAGCAAAGAAAGTACGGGGCAAACCCAGATATCGACTTTGCATTCCTAGAATACAGCTTTTTGGAAGAGGACCAAAGCAAGGTAGATAAAGTGTACCAAGAATACAAATCAGGCAAGATACTAAGCGGCGAGATGAAGGAAATGGCAGCCGAAACAATATCCAATTTCTTGGAGTCATTGAAGACTAAAAAGGAAGGAATGAAGGACAAGGTTGGAGAGTACATGTTCGATCCAGAAAAAATAAAGCATTATAACTAGCTTTCTTTTTATTTGGTTTTAAAATTTATATTGCTAGAAAGACAATTGATAATATGCAGTTTAATCAAACAAAGCTTAATTTGATTGTTCTTATAGCGGTAAGCGTAATCGCAGTTATAGCAGTAGGCGGAGATATAGGTGCTTCTTTTTCAGTCGTATTCAAGCCAATAAGCATTGTTAGTTTTACCTACTTCGTTGAAATTGCATTGATAACTGCAAGGATAGTAACCTTGATAGGTGCATTGGTAACAGTTATTTTTGTGGCATTGATATTACTTGTCAATGCAAAGCACGCAAAGGACAGGGCTCCATGGACTGGCTTTTTCTTGAATAAAGCACGTTCGAAGGTTTTTATCAAGAGAATAGAGATCCTGCTTTTATTCGGCTTCTTGGCTACGGTAGTTTTTGCGGTAAATGCGGTTACACAAATATTCCTGGCATATGGTTTGGTTGCAGCTTTTTGGCTTCTGGCAGTTTTGTCTCTTTTGGTTGCCGGCTTTTCATATGATCTTTACTTTAATTACTTCCGGAGGTTCTCATGAGTTTCAGCATTCCACTTCCTGTTGCGCTTTTGATTGCAGCCGCATGGGTCATAGCCTTCTTTATGTTCTACATTAACATGCGAAAGATGGAGCGGTTTTTGGTTCTATTTTTTGCAAATCCGAAGAAGAAGGTAATTGGTTTAAGTATTATACTTGTAGGAATGCTCGCTATTTCAGCCAGCTATATAGCGACATTGATCCAGTATGTTTTGAATCCGGCATTGGTTACATCTTCTTTTATACAAGGGACTTACATCTCAGGATTCTACGGTGATGCGATTGCATTGCCATTGATCGTTTTAGGTTTTATTCTGTTTTCAATGTAATCATTTTTTATTTCGCTATTTTTAAAAGGAAAAGTATTTATACTACTAATTATATATAATTATTAGTAATTATGGACGAACAAAAATTTACAACGGTTTCGATACCTAAGCCTTTGGCCGACAAAGCCAAAAAGCTTATAGAGAAAACTGGTTTCACATCGCTTTCAAGCTTTGTAGAATACCTGCTTAGAGAGCTAGTCTCCGAAAGCAACGAAGAAAAAAAGAAAGGGGAAGAAAAAGACGAGCGAGTGCTTGATCTTGAGGATAAACTCAGGAAACTGGGTTATATGTAGGAGGTAAACATGGAAAATGAACAATATTCTGTAAAAAAACAAAGAATAGAGGGAGGGTTAAGTTTAGAAGCAAAGGAGGAAATTGCGCTTATAGTGATAAAGGATGCATTGAAAAGATACAACAGGCCAACAGTTGTTTGGAGTGCTGGAAAGGATAGCACAGTGGTATTGGATCTTGTAAGAAGGGCATGTAAGGATTTGGGGATGCAGTTGCCTCCCGCATTATTCATAGATCACGGGCAGCATTACGATGAAACGATGAAGATGCTTGAAGACATAAGCAAGGAATGGGGCTTTAAGATGGTATACGCAAAGAATGAGGATGTTATAAAAAACGTAGGAAAGGACAACAAAATAAAGCTCAGCAGCCTTAATAAAACTAATCAGGATGAAGCCAAAAGAATAGGATTCAATGGAGAAGAGTTTGATTACAGTTTGGAAACAGAAGTAGGAAACCACTTGTTGAAAACCGTTGCGATGAACCTGGCAATCGAAAAATATAGGTTCGATGCGCTGTTCACTGGTGTCAGGTGGGATGAAAATGAAGCAAGGTCCATGGAAGTTTTCATAAGTCCGAGAACTCATCCGGACCATGTTAGGGTACAGCCGATACTGCCTTTTACTGAAAGGAACGTTTGGAAATATATTTTCAAGTACCAATTGCCAATGCATCCTTTGTATAAACTGGGGTACAGGTCAATAGATGGTAAATTGGATTCGAAGAAGACAAGCGATTTGCCGGCATGGGAGCAGGACCTTGAGCATACAAAAGAAAGAGCAGGCAGGTCACAGGACAAAGAAGGAGTTATGGAAAAACTCAGGCTTTTCGGCTACATGTAAAATGGAACAGCGATTAAACGATCTTTTAATGAATGCAGATGAAAGTGCAATTAAAGAGTTGGATAAGCCATTATACGATCTACTGCTAACTGCCGCTAAAAGAAGCGGCAATGGCTCAGTGAATATCAATAGAAGATATGCCAAGTTTTCTATGGGCAATTCAGTAAAATACTGCATAAATCCAAAGTACTTTGAAAATTACAACAAGCTTAGAAGAGTAGTTTATTCAATTATTAAAAGCGCTTTTAGGGATTACAATCAAGGTGGAAAGGAAAACATTGAGATACTGTTGAACTACGGTTATCAGGCAGATAAAGTCAATGAAGTCAAGAATGAGCTTGAAGAAAGCTATGGTTTTAGGGGCACAGAAGCAGGATTCTATGAAGTTCCAGTTCTTGGAGAAGCACTTGAATTCTCGATGAAAAATATGTCGGTGAAAGCCCTTGCCAGCAGTGCAGTTAAAGAATACATTTAAACTATCAGGTAATTATAAATATTTGAAGTATCTATTAAAGTAATCATTATGGCCTGGTAGCTTAGCCCGGTAGAGCACTGCTCTTATATGAGTATGCTCCAACATTTTAGGAAAAGCAGGGGTCCCGAGTCCAAATCTCGGCCAGGCCAATATTATTCACAAGGTTTAAATAATATCACTGTTCTATTTTTTATCTGTTAGATAAAGGAGGCAAAATGGAAAAGAATTCTTTGGAAAAAATAGTAGACGCAATAAAGTCATTGGATGCAATGAATTACTCTGTAAGCCTAGAAAAGGAGCTTTACTCCACCTACAATAAATTTGGTGAGAAGGCGGCTTTGGATCGTGCAATTAAGGTATTGGAAAGTAAGTCGGAATCAATCCTTACTTTAGACAACCTCAAAACGATAAGCGGCACTGCTAAGATAATAAACTACATAAGTTTGTACAATGAGGTAAAATCTATGAGTGCTTCTTATCAGAGCAAAGAGGATGAGCCAGGTAAAAACTGGGTTTTTTACTTAATTAGCCACAATAGATAAGTTTATAAATAGACTGGTTCTTATACATAAGGTAGAGGAATGATGTTAGGGGGTTCTAGTAGGAGTTTATTGTTTATTCAAACTTTCTCTTATTGGATTTCTAAACTTCGTTCTTAAGGAGGAATATGGCAAAATTCGAAAGAAGAATGTATAAAGCTGTATGTTCCGATTGTGGGAAAGAGACTGAGGTTCCTTTCCAGCCACAAGAGGGCAGACCAGTTTACTGCAGAGACTGCTATAACAAGAGAAAAGGAACACAGTAATTCCTATTTTTAGTTAAATAGCAAAACATTAATTATTTTTTTTATATTTTTTATTTATTGGTCTTCAAAG
>JAKBRA010000024.1 GCA_021834945.1 Nanobdellota archaeon
TAAAATAGAAGCATATGGATACGTACACCTGTACAATATAAAAGGGGTATGAGATGTTGCCATATCAAGGCTAAAAATAAAGATATGCCACTGAAAGATTAGAAACTAAATTGGCAGACAAAGTAATACAAAGGTAATACAAATAAAAGCCATTTTAAATAAGACCTATCAGTAAAAACTGTGGTAAAACAGGGATTAGCACAAGTAATAGATTCTATAAAGGAAGAATCACGCGATGCTGTAATACTAGTTGAAGGGAAGAGAGATAAAGAAGCGCTTAGAAAGTTAGGCATACCCAGTTATGCAATACTTCAAGTTTCCTACAAAGATGAAAATAGGATATACAATGAAGTGCTTCTTTACCACAGAAATAAAGTGATAGCACTTTATGACAATGACAGAACTGGAGAAAAAAAGATGTCAAAACTCAAAAGCTTTCTTTATGGGACGGGTTTAAAGTTATTAGATTATAGTAACCCTTTAAATGAAAATGGCATAACCTATATAGAAGAAATAGATAACAGGTTGAGCATCTGAATCAGATATTATATATACGTTGCTTTTCTATAATTATATAAGGAAAAATATGAAGTTTTATGTTTCAATTGATTATTCAGACAGCGAAAGTAAAAAGTCCCTTCCATCTCTTCTAAAATTTCTCAAGGACAAGAAAGCAGAATTCTTCGTTGAAAAAAATGAAAAGAAAATTGGAAAGCTTAAGGGAGTTGACATTATCATAGCATTCGGGAGCAGTTTCAATGTACTTAGGACATTCAGGAATATCAAATCCGCTATCCCGGTACTAGGCGTTTCAATATATGAAAATGAATTTCTTCCGGAGATAACACTGGAGGATTTCAAAAGGCTTTTCAGTACGATAAAAAACGGGGAGTACGACATAGAAAGAAGAAACAGATTGGAAGCATTTGTTGATGATAAACCACTTCCGCCGGTATTAAATGAGTTTGTTATATGCGCAAACCAGACCGCATCGGTGATATCCTATTCGCTTTATATTGACAGCGATAAAATGTTCAATGATGAGGGTGATGGCCTAATCGTTTCAACAGCAACCGGATCTACCGGCTACTCTTCTTCGTCTGGAGGGCCCGTAATACTGAATGATGCAGATGTGATAGAACTAACACCTTTATCATCAATGCAGCGGAACAGACCAATAATTGCAAACGGCAGTTCATTGATTACTATAAAGAACATAAATTCCAAAAGAGGAATAGAAATAGTCTGTGACGGCAGATTCCGCTATCCCTTCAAAGGAAAACAGATAACAATAAAGAAGTATGATATACCGGCAAACTTCATTACTATAAACGAAATAAAGAAAACGCCCCTGGAAAAGATAAAAAGCAGAGAAACAAGCATTCCGTACATAGACGATGCTCCTCCATCCGCAAAGTTTATACTGAAGCTTTTGGAGTATGAAGGCCCGCTGACACAAAAGGACATAATAAGCCTGTCTTCGCTGCAGATAAGGACTGTAAGGCATGGCATATCCTACCTTAAGAAGAAAGATTTGATAGAAGAGAATAAAACACTAAGAGACGCAAGGTTTAGCATCTATAGGCTTAAGAGCTAAGCTTTTCCTGTATTATCTTGTTCCTTGCGGACATTATTTCCTCACCTATTTTAACAGGAAACTCTTCGAAGTCTTCCAAGCGTCTATATTTTTCAGGCAAAGATGAAAGCTGCTTTTCAGCGTATTCCTTTATTTCTTTTAATGCAGGAAAATCATAAACCAATTTGCCATTTTTTATTACAGGAACCAGAATCTGCTGGTATCCCTCATATCCTGTAGAGGAAGGCCGAGCTATTATGTCTTCAAGAATAAAATTGTTTCTCATTTTGCGGTAGATCTGCTTGTTGAAAGGCAATGTTGTTTTATCGCTGCTGCTTATCTTTATCTTTGGGACAAAGGTTCCATTTTCCTCCTCTTCTACAAGTTTATAAACTCCTCCAAGTGCAGAGACCCCTCCCTTCTTTGAAATCGAATTGTAGTTAGCTGCCGTATCTAACCTGGTTCCTACGCCATAAACGTCTATAGGCGCGTTGTTCTTTACAAAGTAATCTATCTGGTATTCATCTAAATCGCTGCTTGCTATTATCTTTGTGTTTGAAAAGGAGTTATCATCGAGTATCCTTCTGACCTGTCTGCTGGTCTGCAAGATATCTCCCCCGTCTATCCTAACTCCCTTTAATTCGTATCCCTTTTTCCTCAGTTCATTTCCCACAATACAGGCATTCTGTGCGCCTTTCAAAGTATCATAAGTGTCTATAAGCAAAACCGCATCGTTTGGAAATGATTCTGTGTATTCTCTGAAAGCTTCGAGCTCGCTTTCCCTTTCCTGTATAAACTTGTGGGGCATTGTCCCGGAGTATGGTATACCAAGCTTCATGGCAGCTGATACCAGGGCCGTCCCAGTCGCTCCGCCTATGTAAGACGCTCTTGAACTTAAAATCGCTGCATCCCTTCCATGAGCTCTTCTTGCGCCAAAATCCAGAAAAGGTTTGCCTTTTGAAGCGTAAGATATCCTGGCTGCCTTAGTGGCCACCATTGTCTGGAAGTTCATCACCGAAAGAATGTATGTTTCAAACAATTGCACATCTATTGAATTTCCGGTTATGGTAATTATAGGCTCGTTTGGAAACACAACCGTTCCCTCAGGTACTGCATTTACAGTTCCTTTGAACTTAAATTTCTGGAGGTAATCTAAAAAATCATCGGTTAATGCACCGTTTGAGCTTTCCTTTAGCCATTCTGCTTCTTTCCTGCTAAACTTGAAGTTTTTTATGAAATCAATTATTTGCTCGAGGCCGGCAGTAACCATGTAACCTCCAAGGTTTTCAGGTATCTTTCTAAAGTAATAAATCTCCGTTATCCTATTGTTTCTACCCTGATCAAAGTTTGCCTGGCCGCTTGTCAGTTCATAATAATCGAGAAACAGCGGCATTTCTGAGTCATCCATTAACAGTGAATTCAGCTTTTTCATAACTATACAAGAAAGGAGCTCTCTTATTAAGTAATCTAAATGGGAAATTTTTACAGTCATTTAAAAGTCATGTACCATTTTTTCCCATACTACAGACAATTTAAATCATAACTGATAAAGAGTTGAAAAGGAGGTAATATGAAAAAAGCTTTGTTATTGGTGGATTTAATAAAGGGTTTTGGCCAGGAAGGCTATGACAAAAACATGTACTGTAAAAACGTGGAAAAAATAAAGAGAAATCTCCAGGAGCTTGTAGAATATGCAAATAAAAATAATATGCCTATAATATACTGCTGTGATTCCCATCAAATCAATGATCCAGAACTGGAAATTAACGGCGGGCCATGGAAAAACCACTGCATGAAAGACACGGAAAGCAGCGAGATAGTTGACTGGCTCCCTTCACAGGGTTTAGTGAAATTAACCAATGCTGATTCAAACAATGGGATAAATGATAAAAAAGGAAATAACAACCTTTTCAGGATCGACAAGAGGGCTTACAGTGGATTTTACAATACAGTTCTTGACAATCTATTAAAGTATAACAAAATACAAGAAGTTTATATTGCCGGACTTGTAACAAGCATATGCGTGCAGCACACCGCTGCTGATGCATTCTTCAGGGGCTACAAAGTAAATATTGTAGAAAACGGCTGCGCAGATATAAGCGCTGAAAAACATGAAAACACCATAGGATACATGAAAGACAACTATTCTGCAAAGATAGTAAGAATAGATAAGAATAAACTTCAATAGCTTTTCTTTGGATATGGAAATTCCCAACGAATTAAAAATAGATGAAAAGAAAGCGGTTAATTACACTATTAAGTGGATAAAGGATTACTTTAAACCACTTAAAACCAAGAAAGCAATAGTTGGATTATCCGGTGGAAGCGATTCTGCATTTACAGCATACTTATGTAGTTTAGCGCTGGGAAAAAACAATGTACTTGGCTTAATAATGCCTTCTGATTCAAACCCAAAGGAAGATGAAAATGACGCATATGCAGTTGCAAAGGCAATTGGAATAAAAACCGAGAGAATAAGCATTTCTCCGATAATGAAAGCTATAGAAAAGAAGAATCCCGAGTTAAAGAAAGCAAAAAACAGAATTGCAAGAGCAAACATAAAAGCAAGACTTAGAATGCTTCTTTTATACAAGGAAGCAAATGAATTAAATGCTATAGTTGCAGGAACAGACGACAGAAGCGAACATGCCTTGGGGTATTACACAAAATATGGAGATGGGGGAGTTGACATAAACGTGCCTGAGCACCTATACAAGACTCAGCTTAGGCAGATACTACTGTGGTTAGGAAAAAATGAAAAAATGAATGTATTTTCAAAGATAGCAGAAAAGATACCCTCTCCGCAGCTATGGAAAGGACAAACGGCTGAAAATGAGCTTGGTTTGCTTTACGAGGAAATAGATAAGGTACTTTACTCAATTAATGAAAAGAAGCTACTAAAACCTGAAAAAATCGAAAAAGTAACAGGCATAAAGAAGGAAAAGGTGATTAAGGTTATGGAGCTGATAAAAAAGAATTCGCACAAAAACATGTTACCCCCTTCCCCGCCTGTAAAGATATTTTAAGCAAGGAAAACATTAATTAAAATGAAAATAAAGATAATTTCAAAAAAGAATTACCCTGAACTCAAAAAGCTTTACAGTAAATTTGACGTTTCGGATGACGCAGAGGTATGCCTTGCTATTGGAGGGGACGGCACTTTCATAAAGGCAGCAAACGAGTTCGACGGGCCAATCCTCTCAATAAGAAGCGATGAAAAAAATAGTACAGGGTATTATGCAGACGTTGATCTGAAAGACATAAATTTCATAATAAAAAGCCTGCTGTCAAAAAGCTACAGGATAGAAGAATTGGGAAAAAAGATAGAAGTTGAATATGAGAACAGCAGGTATTATGGGGTAAATGAAATTCTTCTGAAGAATGTACAGGAGGAGGTTTACTTTAAACTTTATTATGACGAAAATGGAAAGAGAAACAGGCTTTATGAGTATACTTTAAGTGGGGACGGCTTGCTTGTGACCAGTGCAATAGGTTCAACGGCTTACAACAGAACAGCAGGCGGGCCTATAATACTGGACAGAAGCGTACTGTGCCTTACTTTTCTATCAATAGAAAACCCGCTTTCCAATTCTGTTATACTAAGAAAAGATGAAAGATTGCATGTTGAAATAGAAAAAGGGAGGGGAATGCTTAGCTATGATGGGATAATTATAAGCGAAATTAATCCCGGCAAATCCTTTGATATAAGGCTTTCAAACAAAAAAGTAAAGATTTTGAGGCTAAAGAACAAGGATGAAGCGTTTTCTGAAAAGCTATCGAGAATAATAAAAAGCAAGATGAACTAACGGTTTGTAAAAATTTGCATTAGGGCCAGAAAATATTTAATATATGAAAATCATAAAAAGGAATGGCAAAAATGTTCTTTTTTGTTATAAGTGCTGATCAAGCAAAGATAGATATGGCGGTAAACTTCGCTTCCAGAAGAAAAGACAAAGGAGATGAAGTAAGATTCCTTATATTTGGCCCTGCTGAGAATTTTATAGCAGAACACGCAGACCTTATTGAAAACATTGACAAGGCTAAAGAAGCAATAAAACCTAAGGCCTGCGTATTTATAGCGCAGCAAAACAAGCTTGAAGACAAATTCAAGGATCATTTGGAATTGCTGCCTGCGGGAGAGTACCTGTCAAAGAGCATAGACGATGGCTTCTCCGTCATAACGATTTAGGAAATTCTTTTTAAATAAATGAAATCTTAATAGTCTATGGACAAAGTAAGCCTTGACAATATTTTGTCATTGTCTCCTAAAAACAAAGTAGAAACAATCTTGCAAGATAGAGAACTAAAGCGAAAGATAGAATTTCTTGCCAATAAAAAAGTCAGTTTAAAGGAGATATATAACAGGCTTTTCTATAAATACAAAAAGAATCCGTGCTATGAAAATGCATGTGACAAAGAGATAAAACGGGAAGATAAGGGTGGATACCTTACTAAATACGCCGTTTTTTCCGGGGTATTAAGCAGTTTATCTGGCATGGCAGATTACTCACTCTCAAACGGGAGACTTACCACGATGCCGATAGGACTTTTTATGTCGTCTTTCTTGCTTTTTATGACGGCGTTCTGGACATACAACACATACAAAAGAAGTGTCGCAGATAGAATTAAGCAGTATGAAAACAACTTCGTAGATGCCATAGAGGAGGTATACCTCATAAAATCAAGGGAATACCTCAACAGACTTTGATCCGCCGTTCATGCACTTTAAAGTAAAAGGCAACTAAAGAGGTGACATTCTCCCACATCTAAAGAGTGTGGGTTTTCCCGCTCACCTTTGATAAAACTGATAAAGACTAAAACTTGATTACCCGACGCCCCCATCAGATCCTGTTGTCCTGAGTAAAATCAGCGGGAAAGGATGCCCCACGACAGAAATTTTAGAAAGCTACCGACTCAGGCCATCCTATGCCCTATTATTATACATTAATAATCACAAAACAGTAGTGAGTATATAAAGAACCACAAATCTTATATTAGTATGGGAAGGACTGAATCGGTAAGGAAAAAGTTCTCCTCAACTATAGAAAAAAACTAAAGGAAACTATGAAACTTGAAGACATACTTGATGCAAGGTTGCTCGCAAAAATAGATGCTGTGGGGCCAGAAGCTAAGGCTGCAGTTGAGGGAGTTATCGGGATACATGAAGAAGAGATTGTTCGAGTTGTTGCTCGAAGATTGGCAGATATTGCTAAGTATACAAAAGACAAAGAAGCTGTGATAGAGTCTGCAAGAGTTATCGAAAGGTATAAAGGATATTTTGCTCTGGGTGTTGCTTGTGAATTGACAGATGTTGCTGTTAATACAAAAGACAAAGAAGCTGTGATAGAGTCTGCAAGAGTTATCGGGAGATATAAAGGAGGGGACGCTTGGACCGTTGCTTTTGCATTGAGTTATATTGCTAATAATACAAAAGACAAAGAAGCTGTGATAGAGTCTGCAAGAGTTATCGAAAGGTATAAAGGATATATTGCTCGGAGTGTTGTTTGGGGATTAGTAAATGTTGCTAGTGAAGAGCCTTCTCGGATATTGACAGGTGTTGCCAATTATACAAAAGGAGCTGTAATGACGGCCTGTAGACTTGTAAAGAGCTCTGGAAGCGACGTATTTGACCTGTTGACTAATAAGGATATCGTATCAATATATAGAGAGGGGCTTGCCGGGCTGATAGACGGGAAGAACAGCTTAGATGTCGTTACCGCTTATGTAAACTCCGATAAGGAGCTTCCCCTTCCCACCAAAGAGAACATCACAGGCTATGGAAAGCTGGTAAATAAGTACTTAGCTGAAACTTATGGGATAGACAAGGAACTCGATAACGACCGCCTGCTAATGCTGTTTTCCGTCGAAAAATCAGAAAGAAAGGGGCTTGCCGAGCTGGTAAGCCATTCCTCCGAGAAGGATAGAAGGGCGTATGATATCACCGTAAACGGTGATCCCCACCCAATTAGCATAGACCGCAGCATGCTGCCTTATCTTTCCATCGTAGCGATAACGGGTTCCAAAGATCCTGCCAAATATAAAGAAGCCTTTGATACCGTTTCCAAGATAGTGGGGGAAAAGACCATTAGGCTTGCCGGAGACGCGTTTAAAGCCTCCTACAAATCCAGACTTTGGGAGATAATAGGGTTGGTAAGAGAGGGTAAAATAGGAGACGCGGTGAAGGTGCTTAGTGATACCGGAGACGAGGCGATAAACGATATACTTTCCGTTTCCAATCATAGAGAGGATCTTACTATCCTCTCGGGCAAGAATGTGCTCGTGGCCGTGGAGAGCAATAACCCCTTGGACTATGATTCCAGGGTGCAGATGGCATGCGTGTATCTCCCCTATGTTCATAATGAGAAGGGGATATATGATTATTGCAAGGATGAACGATTTACCCTTATAAGGTATGATATCAACGGCAAGACTCTTGGAAGCGCCATATGCTATACTGAAGGTGATAATTTTCTTGTCGATTCCGTAGAGGGACACCGCACTTTCAGGAAGCCCAAGATATTCGATGCCGTGTACAAGGACCTTATATACAGGGCCAAGAGCAAAGGATGTGAGAAGATAGTATTCAGCGAAAACGGGGTGAACGAGACCCCTAGAGAATTTATTGAATACCTTGGCAATGCAGGGTTAAAGAAGGACACAGCAAGGATGAGCCTCGATACTGAGGGGTATCTTGAAGCTGACAGAGACGGTGTAAAGGGTTATACAGTGTCACTGTAAACGTCTTTTGTTTCATATCCGTTAGTTCCAAGAGTTAATTGCGTCTAACCGGAAAGACGTTTTAGACGTTATGGTCCGTGACATTCTCCCACTGCTAAAGCACATAGGTTTTTCCCGCTCACCTTTGATAAAATCATATTTATATTTCAAAAGCAAATACTATAAATGGAATACAAAATTCTTGGAAATACTAAAGAAAGACTATCCAAGATAGGAATAGGCACCTGGCAATTAGGCAAAAACACGAAAGAAAACGAAAAGGCCATAAGCCTTGCGATAAGTAAAGACGTGAATTTTATAGATACTGCAGAGATATACGGTACGGAAAAATTTGTAGGGAGGGTAATAACAGGCAAACCAGGGTTATTTATAGCTACTAAAGTTTGGGCAACCCACTTCAGATATGAATCAGTAATAAAGGCCTGTGAGAGAAGCCTTAAAAATTTAGGCATAAAACAGATAGACCTTTACCAGCTCCACTGGCCGAATCCGGGAATAGATATAAATAAAACAATGAAGGCCATGGAAAAACTTGTTTACGACGGCAAGATAAGGTACATAGGAGTAAGCAACTTCAATGAAAAAGAACTTAAGAATGCACAAGAAGCTATGTCTAAATATGAAATAGTTTCAAATCAAGTTGAATATAACCTCATTCAAAGGACGCCAGAAATTAATCTAATGGATTATATGAAAAAACAGAAGATTACACTTTTAGCTTACAGCCCATTTGCGCATGGTGCCATATTTAAGAGAAAATACAATGAACTAATCAAAAGCTTAAATGAATTAGGTGAAAAATACAACAAGACGGCCGGGCAGATGCTTCTGAGATGGCTTATCCAAAAAGATATTGTGATACCTTTAACAAAAGCCAGTAACCCAAAGCATATGTTAGAAAATATTGCCGCCACTAATTTTAACATAAACCAAAAGGATATGCATAATATAGATAACCTTACTCCAAAAAACAGCAACTTTGGTTTAAGTAGATTCAAAGATTTAATAAAGTATTATCTGCTTTTTAGGACTTTGCTTAGGATTTAATAAAGGCTTAAATATTATTAATATTCAATATATTAAAATGATATTCGCTGATTTTCGAGATCCGGTAAAAACAAGTGAACTAGAAAAAACGCTCAGCAACGCGCTTTCTGATTTAGGCTATAAAGTTAAGAAAGTAAAAGATCACTACCGCTCAAATGAATATATTGACGGTAAGCTGGTTCCTATAAAAGAAGGCGTTGAGTACGAAATTAGAAGAAGTTTCCTTGAACCAAAAATATATGTAGGTTTTAGATTTGAACGAGCTTTTGAACAAAAATTAGGTAAATTCAGATATAAAAATGAAGTGGCTAGACAACTTTATGGGTGGGCATATTCAATTAATAAGAGTAGATATGAGGATACTCTGCGTGAGATAATAAAAACCACAATAAACAAAATGAATAGAAACCCTGAAACAGCAACTAAAGCAAACATAATATATTATGAATAAAACGGAAGAAAACAATAAACATATAACATGGCAGGGTGAAAACTGTTTGCTTTGCAAGTACTTTATACCAAATGATGTGCTCAACGCAGATTTATTAGAAAGAGGGAAATGCGCACACCCTTCCTTAGTTAAATTTAATTTAGTTGTTTCCGGAAGGGACTGGTGTAACTTATTTGCAAAGATGAGTGATAATAGAAGAGAAAAGCTGCAGCAGGAAGGTTTTAAAAAGGACGATGAACAGCAGAAAAAACTTATAGAAGAAAGTAAAAAAGCAGGGAATTTTGATTAATTAAATAATTAGAGATTTATCTTTAATTTATTTGTGATATAGGATAATAAAATTAATAATTAAAACTTTAATAAAGGACTAAGGATCAAAAAATACCAATAATTTTTAACTGAATATTTAATTGGAAAACTGTTTATGTTTTATTGTACACTTCCAAAGCTCACGGAAGGCATTACTCCGTTTGGAGGAAATGAATTAGCAAATACATATGCAATGTTCACATAACCATATGTTCCAGGCACTGCCTGAAGTTCTATATACGCATTTCCACAATTAGAGTATACGCTCTTCTCCAACGTTACAAAATAATTGCTTAGATAGTATATATTTGGATGAAAACTAAATGGTAAGCCTACTTGATTGTATTGACCTGCACCACATCCTACACTTTGCCAATCATAAGCTACTCCATTTGTAGTATTTTGAGAGATATCTGAAGAAGTAACATAAGTAGTAAAGCTATAATAATTCAAAAGATTTGGAGAACTCATAAAACCATAAAAGTTTGAGATGTCGTTCATAAAAATATGCAAGCTATCATCAATGGAGAGTGTCGCGTTAGGTGGCGCATCTGGCGGATTATTATAATAACTAGCATCAGATCGAGTAGAAAAATTATTATAATAAAGGAACACATTCAAACCATCATCGTATTTACCATATTCGGGGCAATTTGAAGTGGTTATATTAGCTTCATTAGAATTTGGACATGTTAGTTGAGGGGCTTCACCGTCGTTTACTGTGTTGAACAAATTTGTAGTTGTTGGAGCGAAGCCAACATAAACTGTTTCTGATGAGCCTGCTGGTATAGCTGCTATCTTTAGCCACCAGATTG
>JAKBRA010000025.1 GCA_021834945.1 Nanobdellota archaeon
AGTTCTCTGAGAAGCTTTCAAGGATAATAAAAAGCAAGATGAATTAACTAAGAGAAAAACAAAAAGATATTTAAGTTATGGCAGGTACTAAAAAAGAATGGCAAAGATGTTCTTTTTCGTTGTAAGCGCGGACGCTGAAAAGATAAACATGGCCGTAGGCTTCGCTTCTAGGAGAAAAGAAAAGGGGAATGAAGTAAGGTTCCTTGTTTTCGGGCCGGCGGAGAGGTTTATAGCGGAGCATGAGGATCTCATTGAAAACATTGACAAGGTCAAGGAAGCAATCAAGCCAAAGGCCTGCATATTCATAGCGCAGCAGGGCAAGCTTGAAGAAAAATTCAAGGACCACCTGGAATTGTTGCCTGCCGGAGAATACATGTCAAAGGCAATAGATGACGGATTTTCGATTATAACTATTTGAATAAATCAGAATTTTAGTTTAGAGTAAACCCCTGCTGTTGATTTTACAATCTTTTATACCCAGATAACTTCTATCATTGCTGGGTAATCTGCTTATTTGTCCAGCCTACAAAATATTTAAACTTGGCTAATCTATTAGTCTAATGGGCTGTATAAGCTTGAATAAAATTTTGGAAATAGCTTCTGAGGAGCAGAAAGAGGAAATAGAAACAAACAAAGAACTAAAAAGGAAGGTTGGCTTTCTTGCGGATAAAAAAACGGGATTAAAGGAGATATACAAAAGGCTAATTTATAGAGAGAAGGAAAAGCACTACATAGAACTTGATGAAAGGCAGTTTGACAGGTATGAACGGCTAAAAGGCATTGTTAAAAGCACTTTGGAAGCGGGAATTGCAGGCACTATGGCCGGCACATTGCTATACACTTATCTTGGAAGTTCCCTTCAGCCTTCAACATATCTTTCTGTATTCCTATCATCCGCTTTTCTATATGGTATGTCTGCCTTCCTTTCCAAAAGGATTGAAAAAAGATTCGGGGCTGAGCTTGCAAAGAACGGAAGAAACTTAATAGAGGCATTGAATGACCTTTACTTGATAAAATCAAAGGAATACAAAAACGCTTTTTACCCAATCTATTAATGGAATACAAAAAACTGGGAAACACAAAGGAAAAATTATCTGCAATAGGCATAGGCACATGGCAATTAAGCAGCAATACAGAAGAGAATGAAAAGGCCATAAACCTTGCAATAGAGAAAGGAGTAAACCTGATAGACACTGCAGAGATATACGGAACGGAAAACATAGTAGGAAAAATAATAAAGGGAAAAAAGCTGTTTATAGCCACGAAAGTCTGGGCAACGCATTTCAGGTATGATTCTGTTATAAAGGCCTGTGAAAGGAGCCTTCAAAACCTGGGGATAGAGCAGATAGACCTTTATCAGCTCCACTGGCCTAATCACGGAATAAGCATAAATGAAACTATGAAGGCAATGGAAAAGCTTGTTTACGACGGCAAAATAAGGTACATAGGAGTAAGCAACTTCAATGAAAAGGAACTAAAGGGTGCACAGGAAGCTATGTCAAAATATGAAATTGTTTCAAACCAGGTTGAATATAACTTGATTGAAAGGATGCCTGAGATGAATCTGATTGATTACATGAAAAAAGAGAAGATTACGCTTTTGGCTTACAGCCCGTTTGCGCACGGCACAATCTTCAAGAAAAGATACAGAAGAATAATTCAAAGCATAGACGAACTAGGCAAAAAATACAGCAAGACTGCCGGACAGATGCTTCTAAGATGGCTTATCCAGAAAGACATTGTCATACCTTTAACAAAGGCCAGCAACCCAAAGCACATGCTAGAAAATATAGCGGCTGCTGATTTTAACATAAACCAAAAAGACATGGAAATTATGGATAGCCTTACCACAAAAGACAGCAATGCAGGGTTGAGCAGGTTCAAAGACTTTATAGAGTATTATCTCATTTTGAGAGCTTTTCTCAGGCTTTAGTAAAAAGCTTTTAATACTGTTAAGTTCTATATATTAAAATGATATTTGCTGATTTTAGGAAACCAGTAAAAACAAGCGACTTAGAGAAAGTACTTAACACTACTTTGTCTGAACTAGGTTATAAAGTTCTAAAAGTGAAGGATAATTACCCTTCAGAGGAATACTCTCAAGGAAAGATGGTTCCAGTAAAGGAAGGCATCGAATATGAGGTAAGGAAGAGCTTCCTTGAGCCAAAGATGTACTTCGGCATTAAGTTTTATCCGAACTTTGACGAAAAATCACATAGATTTGTTTATGAACAAGAGCAAGTCAAACAATTATATGGTTGGGCGTATTCATTTAAAGAAGAGAAATACAAGAACGCATTGCTAGAGGTCATAAAAACAGTGATAAATAAGATTAGCAAAGATGAAACAATGGACGAAGCAGATATAACACGCATAACCTACTACAAATAATGGAAGAAAACAACAAACATATAACATGGCAGAGTGAAAACTGCCTTCTTTGCAAGTACTTCGTGCCTAATGACGTACTAAATGCAGATCTTTTGGAAAGGGGGAAATGTGCTCACCCCTCGCTTGTTAAGTTTAACCTTGTAGTATCTGGAAGGGACTGGTGCAACCTGTTTGCAAAGATGAACGATGGAAGAAGGGAAAAGCTGCAGCAGGAAGGCTTTAAGAAAGACGATGAGCAGCAGAAAAAGCTGATAGAAGAAAGTAGGAAAGTAGGGAATTTCGACTGATTCTTTTAAAGATAGAAATGAGTAGTATGTCTGAGCTTTTTTTACTTTTTTGAGGAAACTTACTTCATCCCTTTTATCAGCTTCTGACCCATTAGATCCGAGTAGGTGACCTGCGCGCCTTCCTTCATTTTGTCCTTTAATTCCTCAGGTATGTCTGCGTCAAAAACTTCATAAGACTCCATGTCCATCAGCTGTGCTTTACCGTCATTAAGGCTTATGACCTGTGCGATTCTTTTCTCTATTATTGGTATTTTTGCCCTATCTTCCGCAGACATTACAAAGACTCTCTTTTTGCCGTCTATCACTCCGACAGCTTCTACCCTTGCCTTTGCATGCCCATGCTTTCCTGGAGCACTGAGTGCTATATCTGTTATTTTGCAGATAAACTGGTCATCCACTAAGATGGTGTCTCCTTTCCTTAATTCATTTATACCAGCAACTTTAAAATCCATATCTCTGTTTACTATTTTTAGCATATAAATATTGCTTTTTTCCTCTAATTGAAGAAAAACCGGTAAAAACTGCTTACGGGGGAAATATTTAAATATAGTACATACGATAATAAAAGATGGATAAAGAACCGGATTACTCTAAACTTGCACTGGAATACTCAAAAAAGCACGGCGGTAAAATAGAGTTGAAGCCTACTTTAAAGATAAAATCGTTGAAGGATTTGTCAATAGTCTATACTCCTGGAGTGGCAGCGGTTTCTACAGCAATAAGCAATGACAGCCGTTTATCGTGGGATTTGACCTGGAGATGGAATACAATCTTTATAATAACAAATGGTACAAGGGTACTTGGTCTTGGAGACATAGGCCCTCTTGCTTCTTTGCCTGTAATGGAAGGGAAATCACTAATATACAAGGAATTTGGAGGAGTAAATGCCATACCTATACCGATAGAAACAAAGGAAGTGGATGAATTCGTTAATGTTGTAAAAAACATTTCAGTAACAAGTGGCGGCATACATCTAGAAGACATAGAGTCTCCTTTCTGCTTTGAAGTACTAGAAAGACTGCAAGAAGAACTTAAAGTTCCAGTATGGCATGATGACCAGCAAGGAACAGCTGCAGCTACCCTTGCGGGACTAATAAATGCCACAAAGCTGACTGGGAAGGACCTAAAAAGAAGCAGGATAGTTATGATAGGTGCGGGTGCCGCAAATATCGCATTATTCCGTATACTAGAAAAATACGGAGTTGACACTGGAAACATAATAATAGGAGACAGCAAGGGCCCACTTTATAACGGCAGAGACGACATGGAAATAATAAAAACAACAAACAGATGGAAATATGAAATTATGAAAAAATCCAATAAGGATTCAATCACTGACGCCGACAGTTCATTTGAAGGCGCTGACATTGTTGTAGGATTCAGCAGGGAAGGAGGAATAAAGCCTGAATGGATAAGAAAAATGAGCTCAAAGCCAATTGTGTTCGCAAATGCTAATCCTAATCCTGAGATTTCCCCTGAGGAAGCTTACAAAGCAGGAGCTTATATTGTTTCAACAGGCAGATCAGATTACCCTAATCAGATAAACAACAGCTTGATATTCCCTGCGCTTTTCAGAGGAGTGCTTGACTCAAAAGCCAAAAAAATAGATGATTACACAGCCATAGCGGCGGCGGAAGAACTTGCAAAATTCGCACAGGAGAAAGGACTAAGAAAAGATTACATTGTCCCAAACATGGAAGAAAGAGAGATATATCCAAGGATAGCAGCTACAGTAGCTGAAGATGCAGTTAAACGTGGGTTATCAGACATGAAAGAAAGCAGAGAATACTTTTATAAAAAAGCGAAGAAGATTATTGGTTTAAAATAAACCAACTATCAAATTAAGAAGGATAATTACTTGTGAAGATTACGTTATAATTTACACCATTATCATTTCCATAATAATCTCTTGCTGAAACATTCAGGGGCCATAAAGAAACTGTGTTTTTTGTACCATAATTTATTATTCCATCATTATAAAAAGCAGATATTTTATTATTTCCAAGAGAAATATTATAAAGAGCAACATCTGATAGGTAACCTACAAATTCTCCGCCGCATCCACTATCTCCGTAACTTATAAATGAGCTATAAGAATCTTGAGAGTTTGGATCTGTACTTGAATTAAGCGCCCTAAAGGAGGTAACCCCAGTGATTTTTCCATTTATGTAAAAATCTATAAAAGTACCATTGTATGTCACAGTAAGATAGGACCAATTATTATAGCTTACGCTCCCGCCAAAATAATCATACTGATTGACGGAGCCAGCTGTATCATTGAAAACTTCGAGCATTATGTCATTACTGGCGCCGCCAAAGCCAGCATATGCGCCAGCTACTGCAGAACCAGCCATGCCAAACCTAAACTCTCCCCAATTACCCAGAAGTGTTATCTCGCATGCCTGGCTAGTATCAATTGGATAAACCCATGCAGAAATTGTGAAATTATCGGTTTTTAATGTTTTATTTATTATGGAGTTGTTAGGCAGATAAATAGAAGATACTTCTTGAAAAGTATAACCTGTTGCCGATGGCCCTGATAACTTAGCAACAAATCCAGGCATTGCAGTTGATGAAACAACACCAGTCATTGTTCCACTTGATGTATAAACTGCATTTGGAAATGCAGTTGTGGGCTCGGTATAATTTACTTTTACTGCTGCGGAGAAATGTGTTCCGGTTAATGGACAGATGTTTGGAATTGAGAAGATGTAGGTATTGCTTTGTGTTATTATTGGATTAGGATCCACTGTAGAATTAGGTATAAAGATAACGGTTTTGCCATTTATTGTTCCTGAAATAGATTTTATTAATATTCTATGGCCGGTGGTGTCTCCAACTGAAAAACGTAAAACGCCATTGCTTGTGCATATAGCATTGCTGACAGGAGTTGAAGAAAAACCTGCAATTGTTGCTGTTACTGATGAACTTGGATTAAAAATACCCATTGAATAGAGGATTACTGCTACTACAACTATAATCAAGATCGCCCAGCCATAGGTCATCATGTACTCTAGAGCTGATTGAGATTTACGTCCCGAGATTTGAGATATCCTCCCAGCGGATATTTTCATATATATCTTCATAAATATTAATAATATTTATAAAATATAAAATCTGCCCCTTAGTATCTGAGAATAGAAATTAGGTAACATCTTCCATTCATCTTTTGTCGCTTTCTCATTGTAAGTCTGTTTCCTAGTATCATTGAAAAATGCATGATAAGCTCAGAGTATACTTTTACTGTAAAGCTTTTTTGTATGTTACCAATGCCTTCACAAGTTTAGGAACCTTGGAAGTTATCCGATTATCCTCCCATAAACCAAGAACGGCATTTTTAACATTCTCCACTTTTTCTATAGGCTCGGAATTTTCACCGTAGAAAATAACGACTGCACCAACTTTTCCCATGCGGCCTAGATTTATTGACATCTTCACCAAGCAGAAACTGACACTGCCTATTCTGCCGTTGACTTCTTTTTGCTTCTCCAAAATCAACAGCACTTTACAGATACTTCGTAAAAGTATCCATGAGCCGGTTTATGAACAATGAAGATAAGCTTACCTGTATTTGTAGCCAATATCGTCGTATGAAAACAATTTTACGGATGAGCTGCTTGCAAGTACTCTGCTTCCTATAACATAGGTTATCTCGCTTTCTTCTGCTGCCTTTGCTATTTCATCAGTTACCAAGCCGTCAAGAACAAGCATGTATATATTCTCTAGGTTAAGTATTGCATCTTCAACGCCTTTGTAGGGTATCCTTCCAAGTATTTCGAATTTGTTGTTTACAAGAAACGCTCCTCTTGTGCCTATTATATCATTTACCAATGGAGTAACCTTCTCCTTTATTTCCTGCGGAACTTCTACCGGCGTAGATTGAACTTGCTTTTTAGGAGCTGCAGATTCTCTTTTCAAAGACGGATCATACTCTTCTATAGGGACCTTTGCACGCAATGCCTGGTTTATTTCCTTCTTTGACAGTTCTTCTACCTCTGTCCCTGAAGGGGCCTTCGCTATAAAGTCTACATGCCCTTGCTGGATAAAGGAGTTTATTATCATGTCACCGCCCCTATCTCCATCAACAAACAATGTGACTATTTTCTTCCTACTTAGATCAATAACTGTTTTAGGTATGTTAGTGCCGTTCATTCCAATTACGTTGGAAAAGCCATGCTTAAGCATGTTCATTACGTCTGCTCTCCCTTCCACTACTATTATTTCCTCAGAATCCTCTAAGTCTGGGCCAGCAGGTAATTTCTCAGAGCCGTATTCAACAAACTCCTTCTGCCTTACTTCTTCGTAAAGTTTCTGCAGTAGTTCTGTAGTATCAACCTCAGAGGTCTTCATTGCCTCTTCAAGTAGCTTCTGAGCCCTGTTCATTATGTATTCTCTCTTTGAGATTCTAACGTCCTCTATCTTGTCAACTGAAACAGTTGCCTTTGAAGGCCCTATCCTGTCAATTGTTTCTATGGCCGCACCTATCAATGCAGTCTCCGCCATCCCCAAAGAAGTAGGTATGGTTATTTCACCATTGGTTTTTCCACCAGCTGATGAGCTTTCTACGTTTATTCTTCCTATTTTACCGTTTTTCTGTGCTTCCCTTAAGTCCAATTCTTCACCAAGCAGACCTTCTGTCTGTCCGAATACCGCGCCTATGACGTCTGGTTTATCAATCAGACTATCAGCGGTAAACTTTGCATGAAGGATATACTTAAAAGAAGTAGGTCCTATCTTTGCCATAATTCAACACCTCCTATTCATTCAAAAAGGCCCGCTTAGGCCAAATTGTTAATCGTGATTTAAGGTCTAATAGACCAAAGTCACTTTGTATGACTTACTATATTATTATTAGACTTTTCAAGGTTTATATATCTTTCCCGTTAATGCTGTTAGCTTAATTAACCACGGAGAGTGATACCTGTATCGTAGCGTTTTCCGTAAAGCCACTGAAAGAATAATAGTTTGCAGGGCAGGAGATATTTACCTTTGGACAACGGATTGTTGTATTATAAAACCCAAAAGGGAGAGTAAGGTTTACATTGAAGTTTCCTGTTTTGAAGATGTTTATTATCTGCGGTTGCAATGGCCATTGAACTGTAGTTGTTTGATTTGGACGAAGTGCTGCTACAGTGATTGCATTGCATGATGCTACATTCTTTTCATAACTCAAATTTGCTATGTTAGTTGGGTAAACCTTTCCATATAAAGCAGAAACACAACCTGAAAGATAACCTATTTGGGAACTGCCGCCATTCTTGAATTCAACAAGAAGATAAAGCTGGTTGTTTGAATCGTTGAAAACGCTTGTTATGTTTACTATGTCTATGGGATAAAATGCTTTTGAAATGCTTGTTAGAGTCCAGCTTGTTATTCCCACTGATAATTGCTTTTCATTTCCAACTGTCAATGCATAATAAATTAAGATAAGAACTAATAGGATTATAACAGCAAAAACAACGTATGTATCTAAGCCCCTCCTTTTATTGTGTTTGTTCATTAGTTTACTTCCTTTTTTAAATTTAAATATTTGAAGATATGAAAATATTTATATATGATAAAAATTTCATATAATGAATGATGCAGGACATAAAGAAGGTCATAACTACGAAAAGGTATGCACTGATGTTTTCAATTATGTTTGCAGCAGTTTTTATTCTCTATTTTTATCTCCTAGAAAGCTCCGCAACAGGAATAATTGACTTTGGATCCTATTATATTTACTTTGACTTGCTTTCATCGTTTGTAATATCATTTTTGATAAGCTTGGTTATCACAATGAATGTTTATTCCTACAAGTTAAAGGCAAAGACAAGCAAAAAGCTCACTTTAAGCTCAATAGTGGGGGCGATACTTCCGAGCAGCTTATGCTGCACTAGCATTATACCTTCACTACTTGCTGTGCTTGGTTTTTCAACGTCTTTTATAGTCGGAAACACTGGGAAAATACAGTCCATATTTTCCATTTATGGGCCATTATTTATTGCAGCAGGAGCTGCAATAGCATATTTTGGCCTTATGCAGATAACAAAAAACATAAACGCAAGTTGCAAAATAAATGTTGCCGAAAAAGAGAACTGCTGCGAGGTTAAGGAATGAAAATCAAGATAAAATACATTTTGTATGCTGTTGTTTTGGTGATAGCCTTAGCTCTAATATTGAATTTCTTCGTTTTAAACCATGCAAAGCAGAGCAAGTATCTTTCAGTTGGTGAAACTGCTCCTAATTACACATTCCAGCTTGCGAATGGAAGCACAGAAAGCTTAAACAGCTATCAAGGAAAACCAATAATTCTTTGGTTCGTAGCGACATGGTGCAGCAGCTGTGCACAAGGAAATGCTGCAGTAGCTGACAACCTTGCATTCTTTAAGGAGCATAATGTGAAGATTTTAGAGTTAGAGCAGTATGATGACCTTGGAACTGCTGGAATGCCTATTTCACAGTTCATTTCAGAATATGGAAATAACAACACTTATGTAACTGGTGGAATTGCAAGCTACAATATGACTTTGGCTTATAACACTCCTCCCGAATTGCAGCTTGACATTTATTACCTGATAAGCCCCACTGGGAAGATATTATACGTTGGGGAAGGAATTGCAAACGGGATAGGAAACCTTGAGAATATAATATCAAAAGATGGTTTATGAAAAACGCAACTGACCTTTTCTTTGATGCATTCGCAAACAGGAACAGGTTCAACATACTCATGCAACTGAAAAACAAAGAGATGTGTGCAGGAGACCTTCAACAAACTCTAGGTGTAGAACAGACTAACTTATCACATGATCTAAAATGTCTGCTTAACTGTAAGTTTATAAGTGTAAGAAAAGAGGGAAGAAAAAGAGTTTACAGAATAAACAATGAAACCAAAGAACTGGTTGATGAAGTAGTTAAGCATGTTAAAAATTATGAAACTTACTTGAAGAAATGCGGTATACTAAAGGAGGAAAAAAATGGAAGAGTATGAATATGCAATAGTAGGGCAGGGG